>CALENA010000084.1 GCA_937910875.1 uncultured Desulfobulbaceae bacterium
ATCCAGCATCCCCTGCCGGGCAAAGATAGTCTCTGCAAAAAAATCAAAAAATTCGCTGAGAAAAACACGCATATCCTCCGGGTCAATTTCACGGAACAACGACGTGAATGAGCGGATATCGGCAAACAGGACAGTGAGTTCCCGCATTCCTGATACTTCCTGGATCGTGCGGGATGATTCAAGCAGTACGCCTGCAACCTCAGGGGCCACATACTGCTCAAAGAGGGCCCGCATCCGGCTGTTTTCGGAATTGACGGCCATGGCCTCCAGCTGCTCCAGGGCTAATACCGCCTGATTGCAGAACAGGATGGCCGTGTCGATATCAGACTCGGCAAAACGACCATCACCATCAAGTTCACTGAGATTCAAGACACCGATCATCTTCTTGCGCCCAACCAGGGGAATGGAAAGCGAGGCCCCAAGTTGTGGTTGTGCCAAAACGCTGGCCAGCGGCGACTGGTCCTGGGTCTCCCGATTCAGGATCAGGGGCCGCCCGCGTTCAAAAACCCAGCCAGCCACCTGATTACCCGACCTGATACAGATATCTCCCAGCGACCGCGGATCAAGGCCCCGTGAGGCCACAACCCGCAGGCAGCTGTCCTGGGTGGAAAAAATCATCAGTGAGACTCGGGACACGCCAAAATGGTTCACCACAACATCGAGCAGCAACTCATAGATTTCAGCAGGACTCTCGACCTCGGCAAAACGGTCAGTCAACTGATACAGAGGAAGAAGCAGGTGCTGCAGACGCGAACGCTGACGAGAGCGACAATCAAAGAGAATCTTTTCAAGCAGGACCGTCAACTCGCTATCTGCCAGACTCAAGTCGACCACCCGGAAGAACCCCTGGTCCATGGCACGTGACAGGAGCGAAACCGTCAGGCAGGAACTGAGCAGGACAATTGCCCCACCTCGTTGATCCTTGCGAATTGCTCCCGGCAAGGCCACTCCCTCCATATCAGACAGGGATTCGGCCACCAGAATAAGATCAAAATGCTCACACGAGCAGAGTTCACCGGCCATGGCCCCACTGAGGACAGTACGCAGCTCACACCCGTCCCGGGCAAAAACAGTTGCCAGTTCCACTGACAACGGATTCCTGCCGACCATCAAGGTCCTGAACGGGCGCTCGGTCATAGGTGGGATATCCAGCAGAGGGGAATAAAAAAGGAATCAGCCCCCTCTATCCAAGAAGGCTGATTCTGAAGAGTACCCTGAAGGATACGATCAGGAAATCTGTTCGAAGATGTGCTGCTTGGCGCCGCAGATGGGACATCGCTCCGGGGCGGCTCCCAACTCGATATAGCCGCAGACCGGACAGAGATAAAAATCACTGACATCAAGATCAACGCCTTTTTTCACTGCCTCCAGGGCCCTGGCATAGATTTCCGCATGAACCTGTTCGGCACTCACGGCAAAACGAAACATGACCTTGGCCTTATGCCCTTCGGCAATGGCCTGCTCAACCATGGGCGGATACATATCGACAAACTCGTGGGTCTCCCCATTAATAGCCGCCTGAAGGTTATCGGCAGTGGAGGCGATCATATCAAGGGCCTTGAGGTGGCCTTCCGCATGAATCCGCTCGGCCTCAGCCGTGGTCCGGAATAATTTGGCAATATTGGTAAAACCATCTTTTTCGGCCTTTTTGGCAAAGGCACGGTATTTCTGATTGGCCTGGGACTCTCCGGCAAAAGCCTCTTGAAGATTTTCGTTGGTCGTTGTCATTACAAATTCTCCTGATCAATAAAGGGGAGCATGGCTCCTGAATAGCTCACAATTCGCCTGAAACACGAATCAACTGTTTCTTTTTAGAATAGATTTTCCAGTGCCAGCTGTCAATGTGATTTCCATTCTTTTCGGCTCCTGCCCAGTGACCATTGTTACGTCCCTCAACTTTGAGCAGAGGCTTTCTGCCAGACGGGCAAGGTCTCATGCAGACGGATAAACGCCGGATTCCCATCCAGGGCTGAATATTTTCCATTGGCAACCAGGAGAGCTCCTGGCCTCATCCCCTGTTCAACCAGCTGCTCAAAACGAATCTGCTGCTCTTTATCCGCAAGTGGCCTGAAATAATAGACCACATCAAAGTGGCCATACCGCTGAAAGGAAAAGACATCTTCGGCCAGTATCCGCTCCTTGCCAAACAAACGAACGGCCACCTGACAGGGGTTCGGATCTTTCTCAATGCCATGGACATCAAAACCAAACTGCTCGGCAAAAAGCAGGACATTGCCGATCCCGCAGCCGATATCAATAAAGGAATATAACCTGTCCACTCCCCCCTCTTCCTGCTCCCATAGATATTGACTGACAAACTGAATCTGATCAAAAACTTGCCGGGTATCCATGGCCACAAAGGGATATTCTGTGGCCGGATCATTCTGCGATTCCTGCTGGGCCTCCATGGAGAAAAGGCCAAGAAAGCGATTAATGACATCAAAAAAGATATCATACTTCTCGTCAACCGGGGTAATCATTTGTCTTTGTTCAAGCATAACAGCTCCTTAAATAGACACAACAAATCCATTCACGTTTCAATATAAAAAAAACCGACCCCAGAAGGGCCGGTTTGTCCGATGAAGGGGCCGCATCTCACCCCTCATCATCGGCAGTTCACCTCGGTTTGCCGCGCCAAGACTCCATGTCTCAGATCATGAAGCCCGACCGCCTCCGCCCTTGGCCCTCATGACCTCATGCAGGGTTTGGCCCAGCTTATTCAAGCTGATCGGTTTGAGCAGGTACCCGTCGATGCCAATTTTTCTGGCCTTCTTCTCATCCATGATCTCACTGTATCCGGTACAGAGAACCACCGGCGTGGTCGGGCTGAGTTGCTTGATCCGCAGGGTCAACTCGGCCCCATTCATACCCGGCATACTCATGTCGGTGAGCACCAGATCAATCCGATCTGGGTCCTGCTGAAAGGCCTCCAGCGCCCGGGTGCTGCTGGAACAGAAATCCACTTTGTAACCCAGGCTGGTCAGCATACGCTGCAGCAGCTGACCAACCGCATCCTCATCATCGACCACCAGAATGGTACCACTTCCGTGCGGAATATCCTCA
>CALENA010000085.1 GCA_937910875.1 uncultured Desulfobulbaceae bacterium
GGTTCGCCGTTATGCCAGGCCAGGTCAATGATTTTTTCAAAGACACTGCGAGCGTCAAGAGATGCAATCACCATCCCGGTCGAGGGCTCGATCAGATCAAACCCCTCACCGGCCGTGACCGCTTCCATGAAGGCATCGGTAATGGCCACACTGAAATTGAAGT
The DNA here is from genome assembly GCA_937910875.1 of uncultured Desulfobulbaceae bacterium. Taxonomy (GTDB): domain Bacteria; phylum Desulfobacterota; class Desulfobulbia; order Desulfobulbales; family Desulfocapsaceae; genus Desulfatifera. The sequence goes on from CALENA010000085.1 coordinate 164, forward strand.
TGTTGAACTTGGACTGATCCTGCTTTGCCGAAATAAAGTCCATGATATCGGGGTGATCAATACGAAGCACACCCATATTGGCCCCGCGCCGCTTGCCGCCCTGCTTGATGGTCTCGGTGGCCGCATCAAAGACCGCGGCAAATGAGAGGGGGCCTGAGGCCACCCCTTGGGTCGACTGAACCGCGGCATTCCTTGAACGCAGGCGGGAGAACGAGTAACCGGTGCCCCCTCCGGTCTTGTGGACCAGGGCGCCGTTACGGATGGCGGTGAAGATCCCATCCATCGAATCCTCAATGGGCAGGACAAAACAGGCCGAGAGCTGACCGATGTCAGTGCCGGCATTCATCAGGCAGGGGGAGTTCGGCAAGAAATCCAGGTGATAAATCAGACGAAAAAAGGTCTCACGCAACTCATCACAATTGCTGACTGTGCCGTTGACCGAGGCCACGGCCGCGGCCACCCGCCGGCTCAGGGACTCCCAGTTCTCAATGGGCTGGCCAGAGTCATCCTTCAAATAATAACGCCTGGACAGGACGGTCTCGGCAGTGGTGGTCAATTCCTGTTTGGTCAAATCAGGGGTCATGGGCAGGGTCCTCGCGGCTATACAATATATGGATTTTTTTTGCCCCTGAACAGGCCATACACAAGGGGCTGAACCACTCGAAAGACGCAGGTCAGAGGCAATCGTCAGGGGACAGAAGCACATCAAACATCAAGAGTCTTATATACCACCCATGACGCACACACAAGTGCAAACTACAAGATATTGGGCTAATCCATGAATTTCTATTTTAGAAGATCATTTAAAAATTGGATAATCCGAGAAAAAAAGAAGCCTCTGGAGCAGGCAAAAAAATCAAACAGTCAAGCGCGAACCAGTCAGCTGAGCGACAGGCGAAAATTCGATCCAGAAAGGACATCTGAAAGGAAGACAAAAAGATGGTGGGCGAGGCGGGATTCGAACCCGCGACTTCTGGCTTCGGAGGCCAGCACTCTATCCAGCTGAGCTACCCGCCCGGGGTAGGGATGTTTCTGCGGCAAGGCCAAAACTGGCCCGCAACAAGTGCATAAAAATAAACTATTTCAGGAACTCCTGCACCATGTTTTTAGCACATCGGTCACTTTGCAGAGGTCATGGGATGGATCGCCCCTGCTGTTGGTCCAGATACTCCTCCCATTCCAGGGGGAGCATATTTTTTTTCCGGTTATTGCACTCCTTGCAGCAGGGAACCAGGTTATCCTTGCGGCTCCGCCCGCCACGGGCCAATGGCACCAGATGATCCATGGTCAGATTCTTGAAACCGACCACCTGCTCGCAGTAATAGCAGGTACCAGCAGCGCTCTTCTGCTGCCACCAGCGGGTCTTCCGCAACTGACGGGCCTTGGCCCGCTCAGTGCGAAGAGAATCCTCATCAGCACCGTCAAAACCAGAATATTCGTCAAAGCCAGAAGACATCAGCCCTCCTCCACCAGTTCACCCAGCAGAGAGCGTCGCACAGCTCCCACCAGGTACAGGGAACCGGCCACGACGATCAGATCCTCAGTGGTCGTGGCCAACTCCTCGGCCCGAGCCAGGGCCATGGCCACATCACGGATCAATTCACAGCGTATCCGTAACTCCTGAGGCAGCTGCTCCATCAGTTGTTCAGGCTCCGCCGAACGCTCACCCTGAGGACGGGTCAGGATCAGGTGCCTGGCCAGGACACCAATCGCGGGCAGGGTTTTGGCCGAGTCCTTGTCACTCATGGCCCCCCAGACCACAATCAGGCGCCGAAAAGAATACTCATCCCGCAAGGTCGAAACCAGACTCTCAACTCCTGCCGGATTATGGGCCCCATCCAGGAGATAGCGGACGCAGTCGTCCTGTTCTTCGCCATCAACCACCACCTGCCTCTCCTGCCGCCCCAGACAGACATACTCCAGCCGTCCTGGCCAGTGCACCGTTGCCAGCCCCTGCCGCACCAGCTTTGGCTCCACCTGAATTCCTGCAGATTCCAGCAGCGGCAAAACGGCCAGGGCCAGGGCTGCATTTTCCACCTGATAACTGCCACGCATCCCACAGCGCAGATCCTCCAGGCAAAGACCGGCCAAGGCGCCCTTCTCTCCCTGCCAGCGCCAGCTTCCATCAGGGGCCACAGATGTCTCAAACTCTCGTCCCAGCAGAAAAAGGGGCGCCTGCCGCTCCAGAGAGACCCGTGCCACCACTCGCCTGGAATCATCGTCGGCAACGCCTGAGATCACAGGCACCCCGGGCTTGATAATTCCGGCCTTTTCCCCGGCCACGGCCGCAAGAGTCGTCCCCAGCCAGGCCTCATGGTCCATGCTGACATTGGTAATCACCGTTACCAGGGGCTCCACCACGTTGGTGGCATCAAGGCGGCCGCCAAGCCCGGTCTCCAGAATCACCAGATCCAGGTCAGACTCGGCAAACCAGAGCAGGGCCAGGGCCGTGGTAAATTCAAAATAGGTGATCAGATCCTCCCCCAGGACCTCCTGCACACGGGTCGCCAGCCGGGCAAAATCGTCTTCGCCTATATACTGATCATTGATCCGAAAACGCTCCCGCACCGAGCTGAGATGCGGCGAGGTGTACAGACCGACCCGATAACCACCCTCGCCCAGGATGGCAAGCAGCGTGGCGCAGACCGACCCCTTGCCGTTGGTCCCGGCCACGTGGACTATCTTCAGCCCCAGTTCAGGCCGCCCGACCCGGGCCAGAAAGGAACGCATGGAATCAAGACCAAGCTTGATCTTGTGAAACTGGAGGCTGTCGAGATAGGCCTGTGCCTGCTGATAATTCATGTTCGTTCAGAAAAAATTTATGGGTAATGGAGCCGTTACGACTCCATCATGATTCAATGACCGTCAACTTGGCATAATCCAGGTGCAGGGTCTTGAGACCGTGTCGCTCAAAGGCCACATCCACCGAGCGACCGGAGTGGCTCTTCTCCACGACCCCGATCCCGAAAAAGGGGTGCTTGACCCGGCAGCCGAGAGCCAGGTTCTCCAGACGGGGCGGTTTTTTATGCTTGAATTCCAAGTCCAGATCACTGCTTACCGGGGTATGCGTATAACGCGGCTGGGTGCGGACAGCCAGGCCCACGTCTTCAATCAGGCCCGGAGAGAGCTCAGCCAGAAAGGGCGACATGCCCACTCGCCGAAACTGACGATCCGGAGTCATCAACTCCTTGGGATAAGAGAGATAGAGACGCTGCCGGGCCCGGGTCGCGGCCACATAGAGCAGACGCCGCTCCTCCTCCCATTGCTCTCCGGGCTGGGCCGCGGAATGGGGGAAACGACCATCAGCCAGACCAATAACAAAGACCGTATCCCATTCCAGGCCCTTGGATGAATGAATGGTGGAAATCACCAGCCTGTTCTGATCCCCGGGATCATTGCGACCTGCGCTCTCGGGCGGATCAAGTGTGGTGTCATCAACAAAGGCCTGGAGATCATCGTACTCACTGACTATTCCCTTGAGCTGATCCAGATCTTTCTCACGTTTGGGATAATCATCCCGGAAAAGACGCTCAAAGATCGGCTGATAATAGGCCCGCACCCGCTCGTAGATCTGGGCCGTGGTCTCATCCCGGACCAGGGCCGCCATCAGATCGACCAGGGCGGTCATCCCCCTCTGCCAGCTCTTGCCGGCCGGATAACGGGCCAGGGCGACAAAGGGATCAGGGGCCTGCCCCAGGTGATCGCTGATCTTCTGGGCAGTCTTGGGTCCGACCTTGTCGAGATGCAGAAAGATCCGGGTCCAGCTCAGATTGTCACGGGGATTCACCAGGATCCGAAAGAAGGCGATCATATCCTTCATGTGCGCTGCTTCAGTGAGTTTCAGGCCTCCCCGCTTCTCAAATTCAATTCCCCGACTGCCCAGTTCCATCTCCAGCTTGTAAGAGTGAAAACCGCTGCGAAACAGAACCGCGATCTCTTTCAGATCGACCCCTGCACTCTGCAACTCACCAATGGTGCGAACCACAAACCTGGCCTCTTCACGTTCATTATCAGCTGCAAAAAGCCGCGGCCTGCGGTCGCCCTCAATCCGGGTAAACAGGGTCTTGGTGTATTTATCCACGGCATTGCGGATAATATCGTTGGTGAGACTGAGTATCGGCTGGGTCGAACGGTAGTTTTCCTCAAGCTTGATGATCTTCGTCTCCGGAAAGACCTTGGGAAAGCGCATGATATTATAAAAATCCGCGCCCCGGAACGAATAGATGGACTGGGAATCATCACCAACCACCATGACATTCTGGTGTCCATGGGCGAGCAGGCGAACAATCTCGGCCTGGACCTGATTGGTATCCTGGTACTCATCGACCATGATATGACTGTATCGGCTGCAGATTCCCTGTCGGGCCTCGGGAACTTCGGCCAGCAACCGCTTCCAGTTGATCAGCAGGTCATCGTAATCCATCAGCCCATGGTTCACCTTGAACTGGGCATAATGGCGGGCCAGCAGCAGGATATCATCGCTGTGTTCGCTCAGATGCACATACTGACTAAAGATCAGATCCTCAATCTCCACAGAACGGTTGATTGCGCCACTGATGATATTGATCAGGACCCGCTTGCTGGGGAACTGCCGTTCACGGCCGGAAAACCCCAGCGAGGACTTGAGCAGATTAATGATCCCCTCGGCATCGCCACGATCAATAATGGTGAATGACGAGCCAAAGCCGAGATATGTTCCATAGCGGCGCAGAAGCATATTGGCCACCCCATGGAAGGTCCCGCCCACCACTCGGCTGCAGGAATCATTGAGCAGCCGTCCGGCTCGGAACAGCATTTCCTGAGAGGCCTTGCGGGTGAAGGTGAGCAGGAGAATCCGTTCAGGGTCAACCCCCTGCTCCAGGAGATGAGCGACCCGGTAAACCAGAGTCCGGGTCTTGCCGGAACCAGCCCCGGCAATGACCAGGACCGGACCCTCCACCGTGGTCACCGCCTGATACTGGGCCTGATTCAACTCTTCCAGGCCGACAGGGGTCAGATGGCCGCCGGGACCATCACTCACTGAAACGGCAGGGGCAGGGGGTCCTGGACGGGGCATACTCTCATGATCAGGGGGAAAATTCATGGGCGACACTCTACCACAGGGCATGGGGTGTCGCAACGTCAGTTGACAAGCTGGACAGATAGAATATATTATGGACCCGTTCTCTCTTCCAGTCCCCTCCTGTTGCCCAGGCGCCTTGCTCAGTCGGCACAACCTGTATTGACCCAGGGACCAAACCTCAACATCAGCCGAAAACAGACAGACATGGACAACTCAACAATCGATGCCCTTTTTACCACAGCAGCCCTTCAACAGCTCTTTCCCGAGGAGCGCACCAATGATTTTTTCGAGGCCCTGTTCGGCGACGCCAACGACGGCGCCTACGATATCAGCCTGGGTTATGGTGGTTACGCCAACGGTCGGATCAGGCTTGAACTCCGCCTGCACGAACGACCCGGCTGCTGCCTGGCCTGCAACCTGACCCAGGGTCTGCCCCAGGTCTTTTCCCGCCATCCGGTCATCAACGTCGCAGGTCTTGTACAGGCTGTGGATCAGCTTCTGGGCGACACGGCCCGCTGCGGTGACTGGCAGCTCGGCACCACGGAACAACGCCAAAAAGACCTGCACCTTATCCCCCTGAACATTCAAATCATCTAACCAGCATGGCTGGACCAGATTGGCCGGCCACAAGCAACCATGAACGTTCGTTCCTTCGACATGGCCTGTCCTGGTCTCCGATGAACTTTCATAGAGAGCCATTCGCCCTCATTGGGTCGTTCCTGACCAGGACCCGACCCAACTTTCCCCACATTCACTCTCTTGCTTTTTCAGCAAAAAAACTATTTTTTTTCCATCTGCGGTGATAAGCTACTACTCATCAAACAATAACGTAACCATAGATTGATCTATTGATCTGACCAGGTACAGGAGGAGGTGGGGTCGGGAAGGTCCCTGGTCGGCGTATCTGAAACATGGGCGACGAAACGTCGTTCATGTTTCGGGCGGAGCGTAGCCGAACAGGGACCTTCCCGACCCCACCGGGCCAAGCACACC
>CALENA010000086.1 GCA_937910875.1 uncultured Desulfobulbaceae bacterium
TCGATCAGTTTGCTCAGGGTTGCCAGTTCGGTGAGTGGCAACCAGCCGGAGACCACAAAACACATCTCGGTTTCAAACAGGGAGGTGGTGGCACTGATCAGGGCCAGCTGTGTATCAAGCCAGTCCTGAACCAGAAGATAGATGCCGCGCCAGCGTTTGCTGAACAGGGCCAGCTTCTCTGTCAGCATTTTCTGCTCAGCCTTGTAAAGCGGCAGGCGTTGACGAACCGCTGTCCGCTGTTCGGGGAATGTCAGGCCCTGGAGATCGGGTGGCAGGGCATAGTCAAAGATCTGCTGCTTTTTGAGGGCCTCCCTGATTTTCTGTATAAATTCCTTTTCGGTGGTAATGATCCCCACCAGTTGCTGGTTTTCGGTCATGGCCGTTGCCAGCTCGAAACGACCTCCTGTTACCTTGACGCCGAGTCGTTCCAGCCCTTCCATAGCCTTCTGGTCACGGATTTCAACTCCGATATGATCAAGGCTCGAATCGCCAATGTTTTCAGGAATGATACCGGAAATGGCGGCCAAGAATTCCTGGAAGTGGTTCAGGGCGATGATCTGGTGCCGTAATTCCTCGAGGCGGTCCCGCCAGTGTCGGCACTGTTTGAGATGCTGGTCAACGGTTTCGGCAATGGCGGTGGAAATGGTTTCGGGATTGAGAAAGGGGCGGCGAGACGTGGCCGGTGGCAGCAGACTGAACAACTGGTTGAACTTTTCCCGCAACTCCTCAAAAAAGATGCGGCGGGAAAGAATCTTCCGGTCAAGATGTAAGGTCTTGAGACGGGCTTTGATGTCCTCGCCGTTGATCTTGTCAGGTGGTCGTTCATCAAGGTGAAGGGTTCCCCGGAGCCGAATCAGAGACAGAAAGTCCATCAGGTCTTCCTTGGGTCCGATCGCAACGATCCTGGCCATCTTGACGATCATGGCTGGCCTTTCGGTAAAATCCGGGAAAGAAATTTTTCGACATAGGGCGCAAGGACATTATCGGAGAGATTGTCAAGAAAGGCCTCATAACCTTCTGCCTCCTTGGCCTGTGCCGCGATTTCCTGGCGGGCCTCTTCCTCGGCCCTGGCAATCATCAGGTCACATTCGAGGCGGTGGGCCGCAAGGCGCGTCTCACTCTCCCGGGCAATGCTCTCCTGTTGCTCTGTTCGCCACGTTTCGATGGCGCGGCGTTCCCCATCGATGTGGGTCTGAATTTCCCTTTCGATGGCAATGATTTCTTCCAAGGCGGGCTTTGTCATTGAAACCCCTCGTTTGCATCATTTGGCGGATATGCTGTTGTATATGAAAGTTCATCGGAAACCATGACTGGACATGCCGAAGAAACAAATTCTCATGGTTGGTTGTAGCTGGCCAATCTGGTCCAGCCATACTGGTTAGACTGCTGCTCCTGGTGGTTTGATCATGCATGCTTTGTGGACAGGAAGGTTTCCATTTTACGGTGTCCCTGAGTGTATTATGCATGAAGAAAACTGAAAAATTAAGTTCTTTCGGAAAAAATATGAAAATAATGGGAAGGGGGTAGAAAGCAATGCGCTCAGTCCCGCGCTGTAAACGTCCAGCAGCGCGGCAGATGCGCGAAAGAGGACTGCGAGCAAGAGTTCACTCTGTGAGCGGGCCGATGACAAAGGCAGGAGCGGTGCTGCTGGACGATTACACTTTCTTCTGGCGGTCGGCTGAGGGCAGGCGCAGGTCCATGGGCCTGCCCTGGGTGGAGAGGATGAGGATGCGGGGCTTGGCATTGATCTGAACCGCATGCGGCAGGATATGATGCTGTAACAAGACCTGGATCTGTCTGTCGGTGAGAGGCGTGCCGTTACAGTCAGGCTCAAGGATATAGCCACAGCCCTCTTTCCAGCCGGAGCAGCCATAGGCCCTGTTCCCCTTGATGATCTCTTTGCCGCAGAGCGGACAGCTGCCCCAGCGTGCCGAGTTCAGTCGTCTGGTAGAACTGGATCTGATCAGGGTCCGAATGTAGTTGCTAATCTCGGCCATAAAGGTGTCGGGGGCCAGTTGGCTGCGCTCGATCTGTTTGAGTTTCTCCTCCCATGTCCCGGTCAGCTCCGGTGATTTGAGAAGGGGGTCCTGGATGAGCGCGATCAGGCAACGGCCCATGTCTGTACAGAGCAGCTGTTTCTTTTCCCGTCGGATATAGTTGCGACGCAGCAGGGTCTCGATGATTGCCGCCCGGGTTGCCGGCGTGCCGATTCCACGCTCCTTGAGAACTTCACGCAGGGTGTCGTCCTCGACAAATTTACCGGCTGCTTCCATGGCGCCCAAAAGAGAGTTCTCGGTAAAGTGATTGGGTGGGCTGGTTTTTCCTTCGCGCAGAGACGGCTCGTGCGGTCCGGATTCGCCTTTTTTGAAGAGAGGCAGGGGCTGCTCTTCGTGGTTCTCCTGGGCCTTTATCTTTTTGGGAAAGAGAGTGGTCCAGCCGGGTTCTATAACCTGAGTCCCTTTGGCCTGAAATTGTATCTGCTGGCTGACCCCCTCAACCGTAGTTATTTTCTTGATACAGATCGGCGAGAATGCGGCGATGAACTGGGTGACGATCGTCTCGTAAACCAGTTGTTCTTTGGCGCCAATGGTACGCGGGATGACACCGGTCGGGATGATGGCGTGGTGGTCGGTAACCTTTTTATCGTCGATGATTCGTTTGCTGAAGGCGAGTTTTTCGAGGTTGAGGCGGTCGATCTCCTCCGGATAAGTGGCCCTGAGCTGCTCCATTATTTTGGGAATGCGAGTTTTCAGATCATGGCTGAGGTAGCGTGAATCGGTTCGGGGATAGGTGACGAATTTTCCTTCGTAAAGGTTCTGGGTGGCGGCAAGGGTATCGGCGGCCGAGAGTCCATGCTGTTTGTTGATCTCACGCTGCAGGGTGGTGAGATCAAAGAGTTGGGGCGGCAGCTCGTTCTTCTTTTTACCGCTCATGCTGGTGATCACAAACAGCTGGTCTGTAACTTGATCGAGGAGGGCCTGGGCCTTGTCGGGTTGTTCGAAACGCGGGCCTGTATATTTGAACACCACTTCGCGATAGAGGGTGGTGAGTTCCCAAAACTGCTGGGGGCAAAACTGGACAATGATGTCGTCACGCTCCACGATCATTGCCAGAACCGGCGTTTGCACCCGGCCGATACTCCAGAGCACCCGATCGCCTTTCCCACCGATCTGGCCGTGTCGAACGGTGTAATAGCGGGTGGCGTTGAGGCCGACGATCCAGTCAGACTCGCTGCGGCATCTGGCAGCGGCATAGAGGGCGTCGTAGTCGTGTCCGTCCTTGAGGTCCTTGAATGCTGCCTGGATCGCATCAGGTGTCAGCGAGTTGAGCCACAGGCGGCGAATGGGTGTGTCTTCACAGTTGCACAGCGCCAGGATGTAACGAAAGATGAGCTCACCTTCCCGCCCGGCATCAGTGGCACAGACAATTTCCTCGGCCTGTTCGCATAACATTTTGATAATTGCAAACTGGGTGTCCACCCCGCGGTTTTGAATCAGGGTCAGTTTGAATTCGTCCGGGACAAAGGGCAGGGTGTCAAGTGACCAGCGTTTGAGTGCCGGATCATACGCACCGGGTTCCTGCAGGGTTACCAGGTGGCCGAAGGCCCAGGTGACCGCGCAGCCCCGTCCCTCGATGTAACCGTTCTTCTTGCCCTGTATCTTGAGGACCTTTGCAATATCACGAGCCACGGAAGGTTTTTCTGCTATAATCACTTTCATCAGACGATTATCTCGCGAACTTTGTTTTCTTCGATTACATGTGACACACGACAGCGACGCTGGTCCACTGGCAGGGTGTTACGCTTTCAGGCGGGGTCAATTGGGGACAGTAGGGTTTTGTGAACGATTAAGCTGCCCTTGTGTGACTCTCCCGCCCAGGGCAAAAAGCTGGTGCTGCTGGATAAGTCCTTCTTATAATCAATTTTGACTGACAAGAGAACATGGCTGAAAAGAATATCATAGAATTAACTCCGTTTCGCGCCGATCTGACCCGTGCCCTGGTTCGCCGGGCTGAGCGGCTTCTGGCGGCAACAGACCTGGCTGATGAGGTTGCAGCTCTTGAGCCCCTGGAGGCCTATTACATTATCAGAGAGATTGGTCTGGACCAGGCCCTGTCCGTCATTCTTCATCTGAGCCCTGAACAGCTGGGGGCATGTGTTGATCTGGATTGCTGGCATCGGTATGACTTTGCCCTGGAGAGTTTTGCTGAATGGCTGACGGCGTTTTCCCTCGACGGCCCTGAGACTCTGGCCAGTACCTTTTTCTCCCTCGATTATGTAGTGCAGCTCCTCTTTCTGAGCCAGTCCGTCATTGTGTATGATGCTGATACGGATGAGGTCCCGCAGGAAAAAAAGGGACGTGAATCGTCCCGAGCCATGACTCCGGATGGCTTTTATCTCCTTGAATTGAAAACCTCCCGGTCACTGAGAATCCATCCTTTTACGGTCCTGGATGCTTTGTATCAATATGACCTGCCGGCCACGCACCAGCTCTTGAGTGAGGTTCGAGTGGGGTTGCCGACAGAGATTGAAGAAGAGGCCCTGCATTTTCGCAACGGTCGCATGCAGGATCTCGGTTTTGCATCACCTGACGAGGCGGCTGTTCTCTTTTCCCGGCCCGATGTTCGTCAGCCCCAGACGCGACCGAAAAAACCGCTCGACAGTGTACTGACCCGGATACCGTCAATCTATGCCGTTCCTCTGAGTGAGACCACGCTGTTGCAGCGGGCCTTGTCACTGATTACCGATCAGGAATTCCTCTCCAGCCTGGAGCAGGAAATTGTCTGGACCATTAACAGCGCGATTATCGCCTATGGTGAAACGGTTCAGGATACAAGTCAGATAGCCGATATTGCCGAGCGAGTACGGGATACCCTTTCTCTGGGGCTTGAGTCATTGCTGGCCGGGCCGGGCGCCGCTCTTCCAGAGGACGACAACGAAGTGGCGGCCAAGGCCTCAGACCTGTTGTATGTCTGGCATATAACAGATCTGTTTCGCCATGGATTTGCGGCAACCATGGGACTCCGGCAAGAGGCTGGTCGGGCCTTGCTTGAACCTGGGGTTCAGGACTGGTATAATTTGCCGGATGCCGATCAGTCTGATGAGCCCGATGATCGACTGGCCCGCGCCTTTTTGACCGCACTTTTGGGACGTCATCCCCTGCGCAGCGGTTTTGATCTGGCAAAACCCGAGAAGACCAGGGCCTTTTGCTGCCTTGCTGAGATCGATATTGCCCGTCTTCGTCTCAGGCAAATTATTAGCAGGATTACTTGTTGACCCTGAGGCAGTTTATCTGAAAGTTTATCAGAGATCATGATTGGCCATGCCGGGGTAACGAACTTTTATGGTTGGCCATTTAGCTCCAGCCCTGCTGGTTTGTCCAGATTCGCGTCTGGATAAAAATCCCCACTTTTTAGCTTGTTATCAGGATAATGAAAATACGAAGGGTTACAAAAGAGTATTCGCCCAAGGCATCTGCCCTGTTGCGGCAGGCCTTTCCCGGGAGTACATATGAAGAACGATTAGTTGAAAATTTACGCAGGAATGGCAAGGTGGTCCATGAGTGGGTGGGGATTCATATCAACAGGGTTGTTTCCTATATTGCCTTCTCCAATGCCTATAACGGTTCCGCTGTTGTCGGTTTGCATCTGGCACCCCTGGCGGTGAATCCAGAGTTTCAACGGCAGGGAATAGGTTCCGAGATGTTGCGTTTTGCCCTGCGGCAGGATGTCATCAAGGAAGAAACACTTTTTGTCTTAGGCGATCCCGGCTTTTATCAGAAATTCGGATTTGCGCCCTGTTCCATGCCGTGTTGTCCCTTTTCGAGAAAGAATGGGGGTTTTTTGACCCTTCGCAATCATACATCCAGCCAGTATATTGTGGGGTATGAAGCAGAGTTTGGAGTGTAGGGGGGGGCGTGGTGAGTTCAAAGACCATTAATAACCCATCGCTTACCCGGTTTGCCTGGCTTTCGATTGTCGCGGCTATCCTGACCATCGTCTTAAAGGGCCTGGCCTATCAACTGACCGGCTCGGTGGGGCTTCTTTCAGATGCACTGGAGTCTCTTGTCAATCTTGTTGGCGCCTTGATGGCCCTGGCGATGTTGACCATTGCTGCCCTCCCGCCCGACGAGAATCATGCCTATGGTCACGGCAAGGCCGAATATTTTGCCAGTGGCGTTGAAGGGACGTTGATTCTGCTGGCCGCAGCCAGTATTATCGCCGCGGCGATCCCACGGTTGATCAACCCTGTACCGCTCGAGCAGGTCGGTGTCGGACTGGTTGTCTCAGTGGCTGCCTCGATGATCAACCTGTTTGTCGCCCGGGTCTTGTTGCGGGCCGGCAAACAGTATCAGTCGATTACCCTTGAGGCCAATGCCCATCATCTGATGACGGATGTCTGGACCTCGGGGGGCGTGTTGGTTGGGGTCGGGGCGGTGGCCCTTACCGGTTGGGAACGACTCGATCCTATTGTGGCCTGTCTGGTGGCATTCAATATTGTCTGGTCTGGATTTGGTATCGTCCGTCGATCTGTGTTGGGGCTGATGGATACGGCCTTGCCGGCTGAAGATCAAGACAAGCTGCGCGACGCCTTGGAGCCCTATGTCCAGAGCGGAATTCAATACCATGCCCTTCGTACACGTCAGTCGGGGGCGCGGCAGTTTGTTTCTTTGCATGTGCTGGTTCCCGGTCGTTGGACAGTACACCGCGGCCATCAGTTGATGGAGACTCTAGAGGCCGATATTCATCAGGTGTTGCCGACTGCGACCGTGTTGACTCATCTGGAATCACTCGAAGACCCGGCTTCCTGGGATGATGCAAGTATAGAGAGAGAAGAAAATGGCACAGATCGGGCAGATAAATAAACTGATAATTATACGAATACTGGATGATGGTGCCTGCCTGGATGGCGGTGAGTCCGGGGAGATTTTCCTGCCCCTGACGGATGTCCCGCAGTCATGCCGGGCAGGTGATGAGCTTGAGGTCTTTGTCTATGCGGACCGGGAGGATCATCTGCGGGCAACAGTCAAAAGCCCCAGAGTCACAGTAGGTCAGTTTGCCTTCTTGCGGGTCGTGGCCAGTAAAATGGCTGGCGTCTATCTGGACTGGGGATTGGACAGGGACCTGTTTGTGCCCAGGAGTGAACAGCAGGAGAGCATGAAAGAGGGCAGGTCGTATGTCGTCTTTGTCTTTTTTGATGAGAAAACAAAACGCATTACCGCTTCTTCAAAGCTGGAGAAATTTATTGGTCTGGAGCCCCCGGATTTTAAAGAGGGCGAAGAGGTGGATCTTCTCATTTATGCCCAGACAGACCTGGGTTATAAGGCTGTCGTCAACAGCACACATGGAGGAATGATTTACAGCAATGAGGTCTTCCAGACGTTGCTTGCCGGTCAGCAGATGAAGGGATATATCAAGAAAATACGTGAAGACGGCAAAATAGATTTGAGCCTGCAGCGGCCCGGTTATGGCAAAGTCGATGACATCTCCCAAGATATCCTTGACCAGATCAAAGAGCTTGGCGGCCGGATTGGTGTGACGGATAAAAGTCCCCCGGAAGAGATCTACGCCTTGTTTGGGGTGAGCAAAAAAACCTTTAAAAAGGCTATAGGCTCCCTTTATAAACAACGACTCATTGTTCTTGATGCCAGTGGAGTCAAGCTGGCTGATTGATGAAAAAGAGAGTTGAGATCGTGTTGGCCTGAGTTATCAGCGGGCTGACCTTGCATTGATGAAATGACGAGCAGAGGCCAGAGACCGGGCCAAGAGACAACGTGGAAAAGTGCTGATTGCTTTATTTTGTGAAGAAAGAGCCCAGTGAACGAACTGCCCCGGTCAATTGGGCAAGGGTTCTTGCTGAGACTCCGAGCAGGGTCTGGGCATCTGGGTCTGCCCCCTGTTGCAGCAGATATTCGACCACCTGGCGATGGCCAAACATGGCCGCAAACATAAGCGGTGTCCTGCCGCCGCCGTTATCGGCGTTGATATTTGCCCCGGCAGTCAGCAGCAGGGTGAGCAGGGCCATATTCCCTTTGAAGGCAACCCCGCCCAGTGGGGTCTGGCCGTGGTCATTCCGATGGTCAACTTCAGCGCCGTGTCTCAGGAGCATGGCGGCAGTCTCTGCTTGATCATGATAGGCGGCCAGCATCAGCAGGGAATTGCCCTTGTTGTCCTGGAGATTCACCGGCAGGCCGGCCATGACCATTTTTTCAAGTTCTCTCGTCTCACCTGACCTGGCCATCTCCAGGGCCATGAACTGGAGTTCGGCATAGCGTTTTTCTTCATCTGTGGTCAGGGTCTGGGCGGTCATGTTGTTTATGCTGGACTGTCTGTCTCGTTTTGAGAATACGTTGAAAAATTGCAAGAAAGGGAGAGACCGTGTCGTTGGTCTCTCCCTTTCTTGGTTTTAAGGGGAATCTCTTGGGAAATTATCCTTAAAAAGAAATGTTCAGGGCAGCGGCAACACCGGTTGCATAGGCAGGATCGGCCTTATGGAAGTGGCCGAGCTGACGCTGGATGATATCGGCAGGGACTCCTTGCATGGCATCGGCCAGATTCTGGAAGAGCTGATTCTTCTGGTCTGGGCTCATCAGCCGGAAAAGATCGCCTGGTTGACTGTAATCGTCATTCCCTTCGCGATGGTTATAGCGATCGGCATCTCCTGAGATCCGCAAGGGCGGTTCACGGAAGCTCTCATCCTGAGCTGGGCCGCTGAAGCTGTTGGGCTCATAATAGGCATCAGGGCCGCCAGGTGCGTCAAGACGCATGGAACCGTCCATGTGATAGGTGTTGACCGGAGCCAGCGGTCTGTTGATGGGGAGCATCTCATAATGAGTCCCCACCCGGTATCGATGGGCGTCGGCATAGGAAAAGATTCGGGCCTGAAGCATCTTGTCCGGAGACCAGCTGATCCCCGGGACGATATTGGAAGGGCTGAAGGAGGCCTGTTCCACCTCGGCAAAGTAATTCTCTGGATTGCGGTTGAGCTCAAGGACGCCGATATCCTGGCAGGGATAATCTGTGTGGGGCCAGACCTTGGTCAGATCAAAAGGGTTGAAGCGAAAGGTTTCCGCCTCAAGTTCGGG
>CALENA010000087.1 GCA_937910875.1 uncultured Desulfobulbaceae bacterium
AATCCAGCTACTTTTAGCCCTGAATTTGGTAAACCTGAACTCCTCCCCAATAATCGCGGATGGACGTGGGGAACAGACAAAGATAACCGCATTGAAATGCAATTTGAACCAGCTCTGGCTTCAGTATATTTCGAGCAAGGGAACAAAGCAGAACTACGAGCTTTTTTTTATCAAGGAATAGTCCCTCAAGGCAGGCAACACTATACTGCCACCTTAACCATCCCGAACCATTTCTCTATTACGCCAATACCAAGCGAACGCTTTGGCACGGATGACGCCACGCTATGGTCTCAGGACATCTTGGACTGGAACGACTCGCCTGTTGATCTCTCTTTTCTAAACAAACCTGAAAAACCAGCTGGCTGGCGAGGTTTTGTGCAGGCCCGAGGTGATGGCCTCGTCTTTGAAGATGGAACCCCGATTCAGTTCTGGGGAACAAATATCACGGCCTACACACTTTTCATGACACCAAAAGATCAAATCAGAGTGCAAGCCAAACGACTTTCATCATTAGGCTTCAATCTGGTCCGTCTTCACCACCATGATTCCATTTGGGTTAACCCAAACATATTTGGAAATGCTAAAAACTCCAACACCCAACATCTCGAAAGAGAATCACTCGACAAGATAGACTGGTGGATCAAGTGCCTCAAAGATGAGGGCATCTATGTCTGGCTTGACCTACATGTGGGCAGGACCCTCAAAATTGATGACCACATAAGTAATTTCGACGAAATATCCAAAGGTAAGCCACAAGTCGACTTAAAAGGTTACAACTACATCAACTCGAGCATCAAACAGGCGATGAAACGGTTCAATGAAGACTATGTCACTCACATAAACTCCTACACCGGCCTGAGCTACAAAAATGAGCCAGCCATTGCCACCATGCTGATCACCAATGAAAATGACATAACCAATCATTTCGGCAATGCCCTGCTCCCGGACAAGAAGGTCCCTGCACACAACAAAATTTACATGCAAAAGGCCGAGGAATTCGCAAAACACAACAGGCTTTCTAAGGACAAGACCTGGCGCTCCTGGGAGCACGGTCCCTCAAAGATATTCCTCAACGATCTGGAGCAGGAATTTAACAGGGAGATGATCAACCACCTCCGGGCGCTTGGAGTCAGGGTGCCGATTGCCACCACCAACACCTGGGGGGGCAATCCTCTCAGTTCACTGCCTGCCCTGACCAGCGGAGACCTGATCGATGTCCATTCTTATGGAGAGATTGGAGAATTGGAGAAGAATCCGCTCATCACAGCAAATATGATGCATTGGATGGCCGCAGGTCAGGTTGTTGACAAACCCATAAGCATCACGGAATGGAATGTTTCACCTTTTCCAACCCCTGACCGTCACTCAATTCCACTCTATATCGCCAGTTCTGCCAGCCACCAGGGCTGGGATGCCTTAATGCAATATGCATACAGCCAAGCCCCGCTCAACAATTCGGGCAGTCCATCCAACTGGAACGCCTTCAACGATCCAGCTCTCATGTCCACGCTTCCGGCTGCCGCCCTGTTATACCGACAAAAACATGTTCAGGAAGCCTCAACTACATACACTCTTGACTTGGGACATGAACAGTTTTTCTCACAGCCAGTGTCCCCCGCCAACTCTATCGCCTTGCGCACGGCTGCAGAAAAAGGAAAACTGCTCATTGCCCTGCCCAAAACAAAAGAACTTGCTTGGCTAAAACCAGGAGCAATTCCCCAGGATTCAATTATCATAACTGACCCGAGTCAGAGTCTACTTGAGATTGACGCCCTAGAAGTTTTTTCGGATACAGGTGAACTCAAACGGAACTGGGATAAAGGGATATTCACCATTAACACCCCTTTTACACAGGCGGCAATGGGATGGATTGGCGGTGAATCCATCATACTTGCAGATATCAACATCAGAATCACAACCAGAAATGCCACAGTGGCCGTTCAAAGTCTGGACAACCTACCGATCAACCAGTCCCAAAAACTTTTGATCTCTTTAGGTGCTAGATCTACACCGGCCCCCGGGAACAAACTGCCTTTTTTCTCTGAACCAGTTCACGGCCAGATTACCATACAAGCTCCTGAAGGATTGCAACTTTACAGAAAGGACAAATCACAAGCAAAGAAAAAACTTCTCTCAATCTATTGGAAAGGAAAGTATCTCTTTAACTTGGACGAAAACACTGAAACCTACTGGCTGTTTCTCGAAAAATAAACTCAAGCGAAACTTTGTTTCTCTGATGCAGAAGTTAACTCAATAACACTCAATAACACTCCATGAATAGAATATTGCAAATAATAAAATCGTTTATCACATCATTCAGGATAAGCTTATGCAATCTGCTTATCAACATGCTGCCGGACGACAGCATTTCAAGCCAATTGAGAGTGTTCGTAGCTAAAATCCTCGGCCTTAAGTGCAGCCACAATATTCAGTTACGTAGAGGAATATTTTACGGTAATCTAAAGCACATCACTATTGGCTCTCATACGATAATCAACCGAGAAGTCTTCTTCGATGCCTATGATCAGATTAAAATAGGCAAGAATGTGGGTATTGCATTTCGTGCAGTCTTTATAACCAGCACACATAATACTGAGAACTGGAAAGACTGGTCTAAAAGTCTCATTGGCGCACCAATTACAATCGAAGATTCGGTTTGGATAGGTGCAGGAGCAATGATTGGGCCAGGAGTCACCATTGGTACCGGTAGCATTGTCGCGACAGGAGCAGTTGTCATGAGATCCATGCCGGCACATAGTATGATCGTTGGCAATCCTGCGAGAGTTATCAAAAAACTTGCAGAGTGATACCGCATAGACATTCCTTGCCGATACTAAAGATATATAGCAATATCAATAGATTCTTCACAAAAACACTACTGACCACAAAACCATGTCTCCCCCACCCTGTGTGATCATCCTCCTCAACATGGGAGGACCGGAGCAACTGGATGATGTTGCCCCGTTCCTCTACAACCTCTTTTCAGACCGGGAAATTATCAGGCTGGGGCCTTGTTTCATGCAGAAGCCACTGGCCTGGTTTATCTCCAGGCGGCGGGCACCCAAGAGCCAGAAGACCTACGCTCTGATCGGCGGAGGGTCACCACTGACCCGGATCACCCTGGAACAGGAAGCGGCCCTGCAAGAGGCGTTAGCCGGTGACGGGAATTTTAAGGTCACAACGGCCATGCGCTACTGGCAGCCACGAAGCAAAGAGACCCTGGCCAGGCTTGATCTCGGCCAGATCCACCACCTGATCGCCCTGCCCCTCTATCCCCATTACTCGCGGGCCACCAATGGCTCCTCCATCAATGATCTCAAGCGCAGCCTGGCCCAACTCCCCAATCCACCAGCCCTGCACACCATCGACTCCTGGCCCACCCAGCCTTCCTACATCGAGGCCCTGAGCAACAAGATCCTGGCCGGTGTCCAACAGTTCGGTGATGCACCCTTCCAGGTGGTCTACAGTGCCCACAGCCTGCCGGTCTCCTTTATCGACGAGGGTGATCCCTATGTCGACCACATCCAGCAGACCATCCAGGCAGTGGAGGCACGCACCCACCTCCCGGGTCGCCTCTGTTTCCAGAGCCGCAGCGGGCCGGTGGAGTGGCTCGCCCCCTCGACCCCGGACATGCTCAAGACCCTGGCCGCCGAGGGCTGCCGTAACATCCTTATGGTGCCGATCAGCTTTGTCTCTGACCACGTGGAGACCCTGTACGAGATCAACATGCTCTACCGCGAGCAGGCCCGTGCCCTGGGCATGCGCCTGGAGTCCAGTGCCGGGCTTAATACAGATCCGGTCTTTATCCGGGGGCTCAAGGAATTGGTGCTCG
>CALENA010000088.1 GCA_937910875.1 uncultured Desulfobulbaceae bacterium
GGCCCAGGGTTTCTGCGGTGACCCGGGCCTCTTCAGCCACGGCCATGTCCGAAGTCCCGGCGCAGATAATAACGATAGGTCCGCGTACCTGCGCAGGGTCGAGCCTGACTGGTCTTGCGGTCAGCATCCGGGCCTGGGCATGGTAATGGAGTTCGGGCACTTGGTCCTGGATTGAGGTCGCCTTGTCCGGGGCAATCCGGGTGGCCATGACCGGGCCGGAGCGAAGGAGCAGGGCTTGGGCAATGGTGATGATCTGCTCGCAGCTCTTGGACTCTCCGTAGATCACCTCGGGCAGGTTGGTGCGCAGGTTGCGCTGGTGGTCAAGACAGGCGCCTGAAAGGGTTTCTCCAGGCAGATGGCAGAGCTGTGCCTCGGCTTCGGCCACGCTGCAGCGGCCGTTCTGGACCAGGGTCAGGAGCTGATGGAGGGTTGTCTGGTCCATGTGCAGGGTTCTCTGGGTAGGGGAAAATGGCCGGGGCCGTTACCGGAAATGGGCTGGGTGTCTGGGGTATGCGACTTGCTGAAAACTCCTCTGCTACCGCCGGGATCACCGGCAAAAGATGCTGTGTTCCCGGTCAGTGATGCGTGCACGGGGGCAGTGGTTTTTGCTCCGTACTCAGCAGCAGAACTCTAGCATGCTCAGGGGTGAAGGACAAGGAATTGTCATGCTTTACCGATGAATCTGATTCTGGTACAGTGTATCGCTGTTGCGGCTGGTCGACCATTTTTGTGGTCAGTGTTTCCGTTGTACCGGTTGCCTGAAAAACTGCTTTCATCCCCTATGACTGGAGGGCCTGATGTCCATTGAACAACTTCCCGAATATGTAACGTTTTTACTTGATCAAGCGGTTTATCCCCATCCGGTGGAGACGGTCGAGCTGATCCAGACCCACATCTCTTTTGTGACCGTGGCCGGGGAGTATGTCTATAAATGGAAGAAGCCGGTGAATTTTGGTTTTCTGGATTTTTCCACCCTGCCCAAGCGGAAGGCTTGCTGCGAGCAGGAACTGCAGTTGAATCGCCGTCTGTGTCCTGATATCTACCTTGAGACCGTGACCATCAACCGAGGAGATGGCGCTCTGGCCCTGAACGGTTCGGGTGAGGTTCTGGAGTATGGGGTGAAGATGGCCAGGATGCCCGAGGAGCGGATGATGTCGCGGGTCATTGCGGCAGGCAAGTTGCGGGAGTCCGATCTTGATCACATCATTGACCGGCTGGTCCCTTTTTACGAGCAGGCCGATGGCTCTGAGGCGATCCGGAAATTCGGTCGTGCCCAGGCCGTGGCTGTCAATGTCCTGGAAAATTTTGAGCAGACCGAGGGTTTTGTTGATCAGGGTGCCTTGAGTCGGGTTCAGTTTCAGGCGATCAGCGAATACGGACGTCGTTTTCTGGCCCGGGAAGACCTTTTTGAACAGCGGATTCTGGCCGGTCGGATTCGTGACTGTCACGGTGATCTGTACTCGGCCAATATCTGTCTGGACGGTCAGATCCATATCTTTGACTGCATCGAGTTCAACGACCGTTTCCGCTATTCGGATGTGGCAGCCGACGTGGCTTTTCTGGCCATGGATCTGGACTTCCATGGTCTGAATGAGCTCTCGCGGCTGTTTATTGATCGTTTTGCCGCCCGTTCAGAGGATGCGGGGCTGCTGCAGATGCTCAATTTTTATAAATGTTACCGGGCCTATGTTCGGGGTAAGATTGGTTTGTTTACGGCCGCCGACCCGGTGGTCGATGGAACTGTGCGCAAGAACTGTCTGGCCCAGGCGGGCCGTTATTTTGAACTGGCCCATGGATATGCCCGTGCCGGCCAAGACTGAAGAGGGGCAAGGCCGGCTGCTGGTCTTCTTCGGGATGATTGCCACCGGCAAGTCGACCCTGGCTGCGGCCTGGGCGGAGGCTCGAGGCTGTGTCTATTATAATTCTGACCGGGTGCGCAAGGAGATGGCCGGGATACAGCCAGTGGCCCGGCAGCGTGAGTCCATGGATCAGGGGATCTACAGCAGCAAGTCGTCCCGTCGTACCTATGATCGACTGCTGGATCTGGCATCGACCCATTTCGCGGCCGACCCTCAGGCCTGCGTGGTTCTGGACGGCTCTTATCAAAGCCTGGCCGAGCGTGATCTGCTTCGGGCCCGTCTGGAACGGCCCGGCCGCCAGCTGCTTTTTGTCCACTGTGTCTGCGCCGAAGAGGTGATGCGTCAGCGCATGGATCAGCGGGCTCAGGACCCCAGTGCGATCTCTGATGGCCGCTGGGAGATCTATCTGCGGCAGAAGGTCAGGTTTCAGGCCCCGGATGAGCTCTTGCCCGGGCAGTTGCTGACCATTGACACCAATCGACCACTGGCTCAATTGGTGTCAGGGCTTGCGCGGCAGATGGCAGCTGAGGTAGGATGAATACCGTGTTGTGGCAAGAGATGGTCTGGGGCAGACAGGAGTGGGATATTCCGCTTTTGTGGGGAGCGAACAGGTTTTCGCTGAACGATTAAGAGAAGAACAAGGGGCTGCACGTGTACAATCGAATTTATCTGCTTCGTTTTCCCAAGGAGACCAGCAATGATCCTGTGGTCTATCGTCTGGTCAAGCAGTATGACGTTGAGGTGAATATTCTCAAGGCCGATATCCTGCCTCAGCGCGAGGGCCTGATGATCCTTGAACTCAAAGGACCCAGGGATCATGTCAAGAATGGTTTGACCTATCTGGCCGACCTCGGGGTGAAGGTCGAGCGACTGGCGGCCAGTATCCGTCGGGACGATGAGAAATGTTTCCAGTGCGGGGCCTGTACCGGGGTCTGCCCGGTTGGGGCCTTGTCGCTGCATCGGCCGGATATGGCGGTTATTTTTGATCCTGAGAAATGTACTGGCTGCAGTCAATGTGTCCCCATCTGCCCTGTGCGGGCCATGGAGGTCTCTTGGGGAATGGAGAATCTGGAGGGAGAAGAGGTCTCTGGCTGAGCGTATCTGCCCTCAAGGATCTCCTGCCTTGAACTGCAAAAAGCTTGTCTGTCGGAAGGGCTTATTTGCCGGGCAGCCAGGTGCGCCAGTCCGGAAGAGAGAGCTCGGAGAACCAGGCTGCAAGGCCACCCTTGGGAGGATTGCCGCCTTCGATCTGGTTGAGCAGTTCCTGGGCCCGGGGGGTGACTTCGGCATCCGGATAAGCGGCGATGATGTACTTGAGGCGTCGTACGCCCTGGTCGAGTTTGTTGTTACGCAGGTAGAACTGGACCACGAAGTATTCGTGATTACTCAAAAATTCCCGGGCGGCCCGAATGCGTGCCTGGGCCTCAGGGGTATAGGGCGAGTCCGGGAAGGTCCGCAGCAGGCGTGAGAAATCACGGATGGAGGCGGTGGCCCCTGAGATGTCACGATCGATGCGGTCGATGCGCTGATAGCTGCACATCCCGATCTGGTACATGACATAGGGGATGGCCTCGTTGGTGGGATAATGCTCCTCAAAACTCTGGTACAGGGCCTGGGCCTCGGGAAAATGGTCGAGGTAGAAGTTACAGTCAGCGCTTTTGAGTTCAGCCAGCATTGCCTGTTTACTGAAGGGGTATTTCTCCAGGATCTCTGTAAAGTACTGGAGGGCCTTGAAATAAGCGCCGACATTGTACTCGTCCATGCCTTTGAGGGTCAGGCTGTCAACGGCCTCCCGGGTCTCCTGTTTGCTGGAGCTGAAGTCGAACAGGCTCTCCATTTTGGCACAGCCATTCAGAAGGACAAGGGTGAGCAGGGCGATACAGAGAACAGAGAGGGGCGATCGACGGGTGGGAGAAGTGAGGCGCATAGGAGTCTGCTTATTGAATCGTTGAGTTGAGGTAGTGTTCTGCGGCCAAAACAGCGGTTGCCCCTTCGCCGGCAGCGTTGATGATCTGTCGGACGTCTTTGCTGCGGATGTCACCGGCGGCCATGACTCCGGGGACGGCCGTTCGCATCTCGCCATCGGTGGGGATAAAGCCATATTCGTCGGCTGTCAGCAGGTCCAGCGGGAGCATTTCATTGTTGGGGATCACCCCGACCAGGACAAAGATGCCGTCCACGTCCAGGGTTGATTCCTGGCCGTCATTGTTGATAAGCTTGAGCTGTTCAACGCCCTTTTCACCGCTGATGGCCGTGACCCGGCTGTTCCAGATATAATCGATCTTGGGGTTGGCAAAGGCCTTTTCCTGGATGATCCCGGTGGCCCGCAGGGTGTCCCGGCGGTGGATGATCGTCACCTGCTCGGCAAATTTAGTCAGATGACCAGCCTCCTGGACCGCGGTGTTGCCGCCGCCGACCACGGCCACGCGCAGGCCACGGTAGAAGGGGGCATCGCAGGTGGCACAGTAGGAGACGCCCTTGCCGGCCATCTCCTGTTCCCCGGGGACGTCCAGCAGACGTGGCCGGGCTCCGGTGCAGATGATCAGGGTGTCGCAGCTGAGGGTGGAGCCATCTTCCAGGGTCAGTTGTCTGGGTGACACGCTCAGGTCCATGGCCGTGACATTGGCGGTCAGGGTCTGGAGGTCAAAGCGTTTGGCATGGGCCGCCATCTTTTCAGAGAGCTCAAAGCCGGACAGCCCGTCAGGAAAACCGGGATAGTTGTCGACCCAGTCGGTGAGCAGGACCTGGCCGCCCTCCGCCCCTTTTTCGATGAGGAGGTGGTCAAGACGGGCCCGGGCCGCATAGAGACCTGCGGTCAGTCCGGCGGGGCCGCCGCCCAGGATGATCAGCTGGTAATGGGTTTTGGCCATTGTTGTTCAGGGGGCGGAATAAGGGGAGGCCATTCCTGTCCGGAACAGTGATGTCCGGACAGGAATGGTGGGAATTAAAGGGCCTTTTTGATCAGCTCAGAGAGTTGGGCCTTGCCCACGGCGCCGGTGATCTGGTCGACCACTTCGCCGCTCTTGAAGAGGATCAGGGTCGGGATGGCACGAATGCCGAAACGGCCAGGGGTGGCCGGATTGTCATCGACGTTCATCTTGAGGATGGTGACCTTGCCCGCGTACTCCTGGGCCAGGTCTTCAACCACCGGGCCGATGGCCTTGCAGGGGCCACACCAGGGGGCCCAGAAATCCACCAGTGTGGGAGTGGCTGAAGCGGTGGTGGCATCGAAATCGGCGTCATTGACTGCTTTTATTTTGTCACTTGCCATGGTCTTCTCCTCTTTATTAATGAGTCCGTAGAGTGTTGTTTTGTGGTTGGTTGTGTCGTGCTGCACTGCCCGGTTTAATCCGGGCAATTTACCTTGTCTTGTTATCTGGTCCTGTTTCAGGAGATCTCCAGGGCCGTTTCATGAGCGGCACCTGCCCGGAGTCGTATCGGCACAGGTAAGGCTTGGTTAGTGTAACCGTTGCCCTTTTTCATGACAAGGAAAATATGAGGAGATTGGCTGGTCGACCCGGTGGTGAAGGTGTTTGACATCCTTCTGATGGGCGTGCTATAGTGCTCCTTTGCGACGGGTGGATGGTCTCAGGTAGGCCATTGATCTGCTTTGTATATCTGACAATAATACGCGCTTGGTACACGCCATTGCTTTTGGGGCCAGGGCCTGGTGGGAGTGAAAGAGGAGTCAAGGATGAAGACGAGTATTTCCGAACGGATGTTTGCAGCGGCCCAGCGGGTGATCCCCGGTGGGGTCAACAGTCCGGTCAGGGCCTGTCGGGCAGTGGGGTGTGATCCGCTCTTTATTGAGCGAGCAGCCGGTTCGACCGTGACCGATGTCGACGGCAATGAGTTCATTGATTTTGTCTGTTCCTGGGGCCCGATGATTCTTGGTCATGCCCACCCGACGGTTCTGGCCGCACTGCGTGAGGCCATGGAGCACGGCACCAGTTTCGGAGCGCCGACCCCCTCGGAGATCGAGTTGGCTGAGCGGGTGGTCGATGCCCTGCCGTCGCTGGAAAAGGTCCGTTTTGTCAGTTCGGGCACCGAGGCAACCATGAGTGCCATCCGTCTGGCCCGTGGGTATACGGGCCGCAAGGTGGTGATCAAATTTGACGGCTGTTATCATGGTCATGCCGATTCGTTTCTGGTCAAGGCCGGCTCCGGGGTCCTGACCCTGGGGATTCCCGGCAGTCCTGGCGTGCCTGACGAGATCGTCAGGAATACCATTTCCATTCCTTATAATGATGAGGCCGCCCTCGAGCAGACCCTGCGCGACCCGGCGCTTGAGATTGCCTGTGTCATTGTTGAGCCCGTGGCCGGGAATATGGGCTGCGTTGCGCCTGGCCCCACCTTCCTCAAGACCCTGCGTGAATTGACCGCCGAGTTGGGCATTGTCCTGATCTTTGACGAGGTGATTACCGGTTTCCGTCTCAGCTTTGGCGGGGCCCAGCAGTACTATGGTGTGACCCCTGATCTGACCTGTCTGGGCAAGATCATCGGTGGCGGGCTGCCGGTGGGAGCCTATGGCGGTAAGGCCGAGATCATGGACCAGATCGCCCCGGACGGACCGGTCTATCAGGCCGGAACCCTGTCGGGTAACCCCCTGGCCATGGCCGCCGGTATTGCCACCCTGAAGCTTCTGAGTGAGGATGGGTTCTATGACCGGCTCAATGCCAAGGCCGCAGGCTTTGCCGCAGGTCTCAATGAGATCGCGGAGCGGGTCGGAATTCCGGTCCGACTCAACCGGGTTGGATCGTTGATGACCGGTTTCTTTACTGAGTCGTTGGTCATTGATTTCAACTCGGCCATGACGGCTGATACGGATCGTTACGGCCGCCATTATCGCCAGATGCTTTCTCAGGGAATATACCTTGCTCCGTCCCAGTTTGAGGCCGCATTTATCTCGGCGGCACACAGTGATAAGCAGTTGCAAAAGGCCCTTGAAATGACTGAATGGTCATTCAAAAAATTGGCGGATGCGTAAAAAAACCGTTGACTTTGACTGGTGGCCATGCTAACAAATTTGATCGTTCACCAAGAAGTTGTGCCGAGAGGCAGAGGTGGTATAAATCATGTCTAAACTCAGTAAGGAAATGATTCATTTACTGGGGAATTATGGCCACATCGGTTTTACCTTTGTCGCGGCCATCTTTATCGGCATGGGCCTGGGCATTTATCTGGACCAGAAGGTCTTTGACGGGCGAACGGCCCCCTGGTTTACTTTTATCGGTCTGGCGTTTGGCATTGCCGCAGGTTTTAAAAGCCTGTATGACATTGTCAAATATCAGAACCGGGATTGACTTTGGTTGGTGTGACTGTTGCTGGATGAACTGATTTCCCTGAAGAGGATCCAGCTGTTGAGCTGGCTGTGTCTGGCGGTCCTGACGGCCGGTTCCTGGTACATTATGTCTTCGTTTGATTTTGCCTGGTCGGTTGCGGCCGGGGGTGTCTTGGCCAATTTGAGTTTTCTCTCGACCCAGCGGGATGTCATGGGATTCATGAATTCCCTGGATCTGCCCCGTCCTGAAGCTGTTGAACAGGGTCAGGCTGAGACTGAAATCGAGGCCGAAACAACGGTCATGAAGCAGGCCAAGAAAATCGGGAAATCAAAATATATTATTAAATTTTGGCTTCGGCTGGCCCTCATCGGCCTGGTCCTGCTGCTGCTCATCAAGAGTGGCCGGGCCAATGTCTTTGGGTTGCTGCTGGGGCTGTCAACTGTAGTGTTTACGATCATACTCGCCACGGTGAGTGCGGCCGGACGCTATTTTATCAGCGGGAGGTAACGGGGTTATGGAACATCCGATATTGTTCATCTCAATTATTTTGGAGAAGCTGGGGCTGCCGATTCCGCATGGGCCGGTCGGACATGGCTTCCTCGAGCAGATTTGCGCGCCGTACATGACCTATACCTGGTTCACCATGATCTTCCTGGTGGTGGTCGGCAAGATGACCCTTGGAAATCTGGAGATGGTTCCGGGTAAAGGCCAGAACTTCTGGGAGATCCTGATCGGCGGCATGGAAGACTTCTTTGTCGAGAACATGGGTCGCGAACTGACCGACAAGCTCTTTCCCATGATTGCCACCTTTGCCCTGTATATCGCAGTGGCCAATCTGATTGGTTTGATTCCGGGCTTCATGTCTCCGACCTCATCCATCAACACCACCCTGGCCCTGACCATCATCGTCTGGGTCACCCATCACGTGATCGGTCTTCGGGCCAACGGGATTGGCTATATTAAACACTTCCTCGGCCCCATGCCCATCCTGATTCCGCTGATGCTTCCCATCGAGCTGATCAGTAACTTTGCCCGTCTGCTCTCTCTGTCCATTCGACTTTTCGGAAACATCATGGCCAAGGAGACCCTGCTCGGGATTCTTTTCATGCTGGCTGGTGCCTTTTTCGCACCCCTGCCGATCATGATCCTCGGTGTGCTGGTCTCTCTGGTTCAGGCCATGGTTTTTGTGCTGCTGACCGTGGTTTATATTACCCAGGCCAACGAGCACGCCCACTGATTTCGGTTTACCCCCTCCCTGAAGGCTTCTGGGTGAATTGACTTAGGCGCCTTCGGGATTAATAAAGTTTATTGGAAGAAGGCCAAAAAAATCCATTTAATCTACAAGGAGAAAAACAATGGAAAGTAACTTGATGCTTGGTTTAGTTTGTATTGGTGCTGCTCTGTCTATCGGCCTGGCCGGTCTGGGTGCTGGTATTGGTATTGGTAATGTTGGTCAGGGTGCCACCATGGGTCTTGCCCGTAATCCCGAAGTACAGCCCAAATTGATGACCTTCATGATCCTCGGTATGGCCCTTGCTGAGTCTGTTGCCATTTACGGTCTGGTTATCTCTCTGATCCTGCTCTATGCAAATCCGCTGATTGGCTAAGTATTGGATCAAATCGATTCGCTGAATCGACGCAAAAAGGCTGCAGAGCAATCTGCAGCCTTTTTGCGTTTGGTTCACGTGATGAGGTTTTTCATGAGCGTTTATCGGAGACCGTGATTGGCTGTGCTGAAGGGACGAACGTTCATGGTTGTTTCAGTGAGCTTCTCATTGATTGATTAAGGCTTGTGCCTGAGCACAGGACTGATGGCTGTTTTGTGAAACCGCTTATGGTACAATACAGCCTGACAGGTGGAGAGTGATGGATCAGAACAGGGGCGGCGAGATGGTGATTGAGCCGGCGCGAGGGCAAAAGGAAAAAGAGTTACCCCCCGTGGGATGTCTCTTTGCCAATCCCCAGGATGCGGCTGTGGCCCGAGAGCAGCTTTTGGCCGAGGGTGGGACAAAGCGCTTTTTCTTTAACAGCACTCTCACCGTGAGCCGGGATAATAATTTTTTTGTGGCTGGACCGGCCGTGGGGTCGCCCATGGCGGTGATGGCCCTGGAAAAATTGATTGTTCTTGGTGCCCGACGCATTGTCCTTTTTGGCTGGTGTGGGACCCTGGTCCCGGAACTGGCGATCGGTGACTGTCTGCTGGCCGGTCGGGGCCTGTCCGGAGAGGGAACCTCTGCCTATTACTCAGCGGAACCCGAGCCTGAGCCCTCGTTGGCCCTGCGTGCCTTGCTCCGTCATGCCTTGCGCCGGGCGCAGCTGACCTGTCAGGAAGGGCGGGTCTGGTCCACAGATGCCCCCTATCGTGAAGGGCGTCCCCGGCTGCAGGAGTTGCAGGACGAACATGGCATTGTGGCCGTGGATATGGAGTATACAGCCCTGTGCAGCGTTGCCGCCTTTCGTGGCGTGGAACTGGCCGGGCTTTTTGTGATCTCGGATGAGATCTGGCAGAAGGAGTGGACGCCTGGCTTCAGCCGTCCTGAGTTCAAGGCTCGACTGCGTCAGACGATTCTCCAATTGCTGGCCTCGATGGCTGCGGGAGATTTTTCAAAACAACCTTCAGGAGGGCAGGAGAATGGTTAGCTTGCATCTGGTCAGCCTGGGCTGTCCGAAAAATCTGGTGGATTCCGAGCTGATGCTAGGGCTCCTAGAGCAGGCTGGCTGGCAGATCGTCGAAGATGCCCACCAGGCCGATCTGCTGTTGATCAATACCTGTGGTTTTATCCAGTCAGCCGTGGAAGAGGCCATTGACGAGATCCTTGAATTGTCAGAGGTGAAGCGAGAGGACCCGGGTAAGTCGCTGGTGGTGACCGGGTGTCTGGTGCAGCGTTACGGGGCTGAGCTTATGGCTGAATTGCCCGAGGTGGACCTTTTTTTGGGGACAGAGGCGGTGCCTGATATTGTGGCCAGGATTACGGCCCTGCGCCAGGGAAAGGTGGAGGACAGGGTCTGGATCCCGGGCCGTTTTCTTATGGACAGCAGCCTGCCTCGCCGGATTTCAACCCCGTTTTATCGCAGCTGGCTCAAAATCACCGAGGGCTGTGACAATCGCTGTTCCTATTGCATGATCCCCTCGATTCGCGGTGATCTGCGCAGCCGGTCCATGGATGATCTCCTAGTTGAGGCCGTACGTCTGGAGCAAAGCGGGGTGCGTGAGCTCAGTCTGATTGCCCAGGATCTCACGGCCTACGGTAATGATCTGGTTTCAGGCGCGACCCTGTCTGATCTGCTTGAAGTTCTTTTAAAGAGGACCTCGCTGCCCTGGCTGCGGCTTCTCTATCTTTATCCCACCGGGGTTGATGAGCGCCTGCTGGAGCTCATGGCCCGCGAAGAGAGAATCCTGCCCTATCTCGATATCCCCATGCAGCATGTGAGCTCGACCGTGCTGCGGCGAATGAACCGCAGATACACCACCGGGGACCTCTACTCAATGATCGATCTGATTCGGGGGTACCTGCCTGAGGTGGCCCTGCGCACCACCATGATGGTTGGTTTCCCGGGGGAGACAGAGGCTGATGTGCGTGAGCTTGAGGCCTTTCTCCGTACAGCGCGTATCGATCACGTGGGGACCTTTATCTATGCCAATGAACCGGGAGCACCGTCGGAACAGTTTGACGGCCAGGTGGACGCGGAAGAGGGAGAAGAGCGGATGGCCCGGATTATGGCGGTACAGAGTGAGGTCTCAGCTGAAATTCAGCAACGCTATGTGGGGCGGGTGGAGCCGGTATTGCTGGAGGGGCTGAGCCGGGAGAGTGATCTCCTGCTGGAGGGGCGGACCCGTTTCCAGGCCCCGGATATTGACGGCTGTGTCTATATCACCGATGGAGAGGCCAATCCGGGCGATATCGTCCAGGTGCGCATCAGCGAAGCCCAGATTTATGATCTTGTGGGTGAAATTGTGGGGCGCGCCTGAAAGGACGCATCAGTGGGTCCCCCGGCCAATGGTGCAACGAGCCGGCCGACCAGGCGGGGCGGAAATGTTGCTCAAAGCAGTTTGCCATTCCACGTGGATGGGGCCACTTGCGTGGAATGGCAAACAATCAGAGCTGTGCCGCGAGCAAAGAGATCAGTTTTCTGGCGTTGTGGGTCTCAGCTGCCGCTGTTGACCCGCTCACGCAGGTCCTTGCCGACCTTGAAAAAGGGCAGTTTCTTTGGCTTGACCTTGATTTTTTTGCCGCTTTTGGGGTTCCGGCCTTCGTAGGAACTGTAGTTTTTGATGACAAAACTGCCAAAGCCGCGGATTTCGATATTCTCACCTCGGGTCAGGGCCGCGGTCATGGATTCAATGATGGTGTT
>CALENA010000089.1 GCA_937910875.1 uncultured Desulfobulbaceae bacterium
TCGTCCAGTCTCTGCGGTATGTATAGACCTTTAACCTAGTAATATAAGTTAGATACTCGATGTAAAAGTTTCCGCACACCTTGGTCTTGAACGACAATCATGCAAGTGACTCATTGGCCTGATGGCGTTATTAGAACTGGAGGCCAAGCTCGGCAAAGGGGCCCTTGAAGGTCAGGTCTGCCCGGATGTCTTTTTCGTCGATGTCAACACTCTCGCTGCGGTAACCGGCGGTGAGGAAGAGGGGAGACTGGGTAAAGGGTTTATACTTGATCCGGCCCAGATAATCATAATAGCTGTTGCCGCTGTAGGAGATACCCCGGAATTCAGCTTCCAGGGTCAGCCAGTCAATGGGAGTGAACTGGGCCCCGAGGTAGAGCATGGGCACCACCAGATTTTCAGAGGCGGTTTCAGTGGTGGTTCCCTGGGTGACCGTGCCGTCAAATTTCAGGAAGCGGACGTTGATGCCCCAGTCGATGTTGAAGGTATTGAGGGTGGCGGTTTGCAGCAGGGGTACGCTCCAGTAGAACCCCAGGTCGTAATGATCCATGGAGACTTTGGAGTCAAAGGCGACATTGGCATCATAGGTCTGGTCGCCAAACTTAAAGTTGACCGCTTTGGAGCCGTTGCCCTTGAACTCCATGGGGGTGGCCATGGCGTAGATATTGGGCAGGATGCTCAGGGTCTCGATCTTGATGCGGACCACGGGCCGGGTCTCTTTGTCCCAGCCGGCCTCACTGCCGATGTCGATCTGGTCGGTGGTATTGGCCAGTTTGTAGCCAATGCTTCCATCAGGGTCCTGCTGCCAGACACCGGCTGCGATTTCGATGAATTGGGCCTGGGCCAGGACGGGCAGGGCGATAAGGGCGGCGGTCAGGATGGTGGTCAGGCGCATGATTTTCTCCCGGGTTGAAAGAATGGTGAGGGGGTAAAGCAGGATAGGAAAAGTATAGTTGATAACACCCGCGCTTGTCAAAGAGGAATTATGGGCTGCAGCCGGTGTGCATTGTCTGTTTCATCTGGCCAGGAGCAGACATGCATTGTGATGATCCGGGGTTGACAGACCTGTGGCTCAACTTTTATTTGACAAACTGTTTTGCTGTAGTACTCTTAGATGAGAATTATTCCTTATTTCATCAAAAAAGAATAGAAAGGAGGTCATGATGCAGAAATGGGAATGTCCGTGTGGGTATATTTATGATCCGGAAGAAGGAGATTATGAGAGCGGTATTGAGGCGGGAACAAAGTTTGAAGATCTTCCGGACGACTGGGTTTGTCCCAAATGTGGGGCGGAAAAGGAACATTTTTATAAGGTTGATTAATCCGCAACTATTCAGCGCCACCTGTTAATCTTAACCAGGACCTGACCAGGAAAGGAAAGAGGCAGGAACAGGAAGATCCCTGACCGGCGTATCTGAAACATGGGCGACGGATAAGTCGTTCATGTTTTGGGCGGAGCATAGCCGGACAGGGATCTTCCTGTTCCTGCCGGGCCAAGCTCACCACATGAAGGCTCTATCTTAAAACCTCACTGAATAACATTAATCCTTTCTTTTTTCCTGCAAGAGAAGTGCTCTGGTCCGGGCTGGCCTTGAGAGGCTTGCCCGGACTGTGTTCAGTTGGAGCCAGGCCTTGATTGATCATCAGGCTCCGGTTAAGTCTTTTTTCAGGAAGGGTGCCAGGGCAACTGCCCCCTTTCTGCTCACGTGTTTGCCGCGAGGAGAGCGGGCAAGGCCGTTTGTTTACAAGATCCAGGCGTATTGATTGTCTCATCCTTTCTTTGTCGCTCAAGCGGTGGCCCATTCATTTTTACCAGTCCTTTCCTCTGTGTATTTCCTTTTTCAGTTCAACACGTTATTGAACTGAAGCCCCCCTGTTTCGCCCTGTTCAGCAATATTTTTCTCCAGCTCCCCTTGTTTTTCACCTGCTCTCGTGTCAGTCTAACAGTGATGTCTGTCAGGTTTTCATTCGGGGACTCTTGCCCATGACTGCTCATTTTCTTGCTCTCCAAGCGATGGGGAATCGTCCATGGTTCATTCTGAAATCAATTACAAAATTCGTGTCGTTCTGATTCTGCCCGGGGCGTCCCTGGGGCAAAAGGAGTGGGCATGAGCGACACCAAAATTTTGTATGTGGATGATGAGCCGACCAACCTGATCAACTTCAGGATAAATGTCGGTGACGCCTATCAGGTCCTGCTCGCCTCCAGTGGCAGGCAGGGGCTGGAGCTGGTCAGGGCCAATCCTGATCTGGCGGTGATCGTTGCTGATCAGCGCATGCCCGGGATGAGCGGGGTCGAGTTCCTGGTCAAGGTCATGCATCTGTATCCGGATATGGTGCGGATCATGCTCACGGCCTATGTCGATGTCGATGATCTGATCGACTCCATCAACCGGGCCCAAGTCTATCATTATATCCGCAAACCCTGGTTGGAATCAGAGATGATGCACATCCTGGGTCTGGCTGTGGAGCGGTATCGTCTGATTCATCAGAACAGGGAGCTGGTCCGGGACCTGGATCATAAAAATCTGCGTCTGGCAGCAGATCTCAAAAAAAGGCAGCTTCTGGAGGAGGCCCTTGAGCGACGCGAGCAGATCCTGGCCATTCTCCATTCCATGTCCAGCAAACTCCTGCTGCAGCGTCAGTGGCAGGTCTTTGTCAAGGGGCTGATCGAACGACTGGGCGAGGTCCTCCAGGTCGGCCGCATCAGGGTTTTTCGTCATCAGTCCTCTGAGGATGGTGGTGGAGTGACGGCCATAGTCGACTGTGAATGGTGGGCACCTGCCCAGGAGTCGCGTTTTGCTCCCATCGCAGGCGCTTTGTTTCCGTTTGCGGAGTGTGGCCTGGAGTGGTGGCTGCAGGCCTTTGTCCAGGGGGAGCATATCCTGGTTATGGACTCTGGTTCCCTGCCGGAAGATCTGGCTTGGTTCACCAGTAACCGGATCAAGACCTTGGTGGCCCTGCCTGTCTGGAGTGGTGAGACCTGCTGGGGACATCTCTCGTTGGA
>CALENA010000090.1 GCA_937910875.1 uncultured Desulfobulbaceae bacterium
TGCAGAGGCGCAGCCATAACAGTAGTACAGGTAAAGAACAATGACACAAGCAATAATGATATTTTTATCATGTCGATTCTCTCTCGTTCTTAAAATGAACAACCCCGCCGCAGACAGCGGGGTATCTTTGAAAGCTGGGAACGCCGCAAGGGGCGAGGTCTGAATCCCAAGCCATGCAATAAAAAAAGTGCCCGGAAGCACTCTGCGTCTACCGGGCACTTTCTGTTATGATGTAGTCCTACATCCGATAACTCAGCTGAAAATAAGCGATATCCTGTGATGCCTCCAGGGTATGACTGACCATGCCACCAGGTGTGGGGACGTTGCCTGTCACATCATTTTCAAAACCATGGGTATAGGAAAGGGTCGTTTGCAGATTGGGCGACCAGCTTTTAGTGATACCCACCGATAAATGATGTTCGATGGTAGCAACCGACCCCAGGTTGTACTGAACGTCTTCCGGATCAATCCCTGTTTCACCATAGTTGTATGCAGCCCTGACCGTAAGATTGGGCGATACAGCGTACTGCACTCCAAGGGCATAGACGGTTTGATCTTCCCAACCAAAGGCCAGGGTTTCAACAACAGCCCCTGTTGAATCGCGCAGGTATTCCTCTTTCATGACATCAGCAAAGCCATACAGTTTCACGTCTGCTTCTATCAGCAACTTGGATGTTGGTTTAAAGGCTACACCAAAAGCTGCGGACGAGGGAGCATCCATATTAAAACTATAGACTCCGGGAATGGACGTAGCACCCGGCAACAGGCCGTCGGCATCATGACTGCCGTTAAATTTATATTCGGCAATATCCATTTCCGAGATATACGAGGCACCGATCTGCACGGCTGGTGAGACATGATAAATCGCACCGATGGCGCCACCAAAACCGAATTCACCGGTCTGCGGGAGAGAAAATTTTGCGGTATCCATGGCCATGGTCTGGTAACCGAGCTGGGCCGAAACACCAATGGTCAATTTATCATTGGGTTTAAAGGAAAGAGTAGGGGCTACTTTCAAAAGCCCCTTGGTCGTGACCACCCCGGTTGCCGCAGTGTCAGCCACACTTCTGGAAAAATCTGTCCCGAGTCCTGCCACGCCACCGGCTGCAAGACCAAAATACATCTTGTCGCTGATCTTCTTTACAACACCGGTTCCAAGGCCTAAATACTCTTCCGAATCACTGTCCGTACTGATTGCAGCATTGCTAATTGATCGTTCAGCGTGCAACAGACCAAGTCCCAGATCAAAGCCGATGTCTTGAATATTCAATTCACCCGCCGCTGCCGGATTGTACATGATACTGGGGGCATCAACCGGAGAGGCAACAATTGCCCCGCCCCTTGCCCATTGCATAGCCGTAAGGCCCAGCATCTGGTCTCCGTTTGTGGCCATGGCCTGACCGGCCAGCAATAAAGAAGTACCACAAAGAGATAATACTAATTTCTTTTTCATATCAGAGTCCTTTGTATGAGGTGCAAACAAATAACTGCACGTATGGATAATGAAATTCAACGCCTTCGTCCTGCTGTCACTTTGCTGTTTTTACCGGAAAGAACTGTTTCCGGAAGACAGGGATCAAGAACATTGTAAAGAGCAGCATGGACATGGTTCCACCAACACCCCATTCAAATGAATGACGAACCCAATAGCCGTTAAATCCAATCAGGCCAGTGGCCAGAGAAACAGTCATGACTGTGTAATAGCCAAATTTATTCCTCATCCACAGAAACGGTACAGACAAGACCATCAGATACGACGCCGCATAGTTCATGTAACCGCCCAGGAGAAGCAACAAGGTGTTGGGATTATAAATCGCCTCCGTGGTCTTGATTAACTCTCCGGCATTGATCTGCTGCTGGGACATCTTAGTCAAAGAAAGTGCATCATAGTGATCGAGGTTGGTAAATAAATTGCCCAATGGAGTCAGAGAAGATGTTTCCGTCAGATATTCCGGCAGAAAGATAAAATACCGAACCCCGTGCTGACCATTCATGAAGACCATACCTGCTACAATACCCAGGAAGGTATAGGGGACAAATCTGATCAGTTTTTCTTTGACAGTGGCCTGATCAGAAAAGAGGAAAACATAATAAAAGGCCAGACCAATAAGCATGGTGAAAAGGACTGGCGGCAGCATGGAGACATTATCCGGTGGAGGCAGGATACCGGCCACAGGTCCGTTGGAATAATCAGACACCACAAGCACCATCCATGGAATCAGCATGGTCATTCCCGCCACAGCCGGGACGGCTGTAAGCCCCATGAGTGTAGCTCTTGCCCACTCCTCACCCTTGTAGACGGCCGGGGCCAGGCAGAGACAACAGGCGCCCGCCAGATAAAGAATGATCATCCAGGCAGCGTAAGTGGCCCCCAAAATCGGTACGGCCGGATAAAAATCCGGGTCAAATGGGATCAATCTCTCCATGACATTTTCCAGGGCAATTTTGAGCGTCCTCATCCCCTGTTCCGGAAACACGTAGATCATGCATAAACCAGCTGCGACAGCGGCAACGGCCATGATCTTTCTTTGATTTTCACTTGACTTACTGTCCATTCACTCCTCCTGTTTGTGTTTTTTCTTTCTCTCAGCCAAATCTCCCCTGAAACAATTTGGCGCTACAAAACTCCAAAAGTAATAATCGCCATGACTCCCATCATGTACAGCGATGCACATTTAAATAAACTGAAATTGATCTTGTCCGAGGGCTTGAGGGCCGAAAAGACCGAGAGACCGATGATCCCGATGGCCATAACGGAAATGAGGCGTAAATAGCCCCAGGACAGGCCGATGGCACTTGCGCCCAGGCCAATGGCAACCGCCGCGCAGATGCTCGAAATCGCAATAATTATTCGTGTATTCTGAGGTCCGTATTTCTGTGAGAAAGTGGGGATATTCGCGCGATTGTAATCTTTCTGGCTGCGGATGTTGAAGGTCAGGATATGGGTGGGAATCCACAAGAGGATTGAAAGCGCAAAGAGAATGCCGATGGGATCAATTTCACCAATGGCCAGGACTCGACCGGCAAGAATGGGCATTCCACCACAGACGCCGCCCCAAACGATGGACCAGGCGGTTCGTCGTTTGAGCCACATGGTATAGATAACGACATCAATGAACAGTCCGGCAAAAACCACTGCACCATAAAGAGGAGCAATGGAAAATGACCACCAGAGGCCGAGGGCCGATAAGAGCAGACCCAGAGTCAGCGCCTCGCCCGGAGTGGTTTCTCCGGTGACCAGTGGACGACGGGAAGTACGGGTCATTTTGGCATCGATATCACGATCCCAGACCATATTGAGAACCGTGCTTCCGGCAATGGCCAGAAACAGACTGCCGGCCAGAGAAAGCAGGGACTGCCAGCTCATGACTGGACAATTGGCACTGACATACCCGGCAATACCGGTCAGCAGCAGAAGACCGGTCTGCATACTTTTGATCAATGCCAAATAATTTTTCATTCTCTTTTTCATGAAAATTCCTCTGGTCATCATGCGTTTCTGTTATCCACGCCACCCTTTGTGGGTAAAGGCTCACTTACATCTGTGGATAAAAAAAGGGGGCCACCGACTACATTTCACTCCATACGAAAAAGAGTGAGTATGTATTTACTTACAACGAAGGCGCCGACTCTGTCAAGAAATTATTTTCGGGTCTGGTTTTTTTTGAAGTGTTTACTCTGCCCGGCAGATTGGCAGGCCCAGAGGGCTGAAATTGATAATCTTTCTCTTTAAACAGCAGGGAAACGAAAGTCGAGTGCGGATGAAATTGTGGCGGAATTGTGGAGCTGCCTGGGTTGAAAACCTCACCTTTTGTGAGCGTTCCCTGCTATTCAAGACACCTTGCCGCGTGCAACAGGGTTGTTCATTTTTTCCGGGCGCCCTCTGCCCCACCCAGGGGATGGGCCCGGTCATAGACCTCGGCCAGATGATCAAGGGTCAGATGGGTATAACGCTGGGTTGTGGACAGACTGGCATGACCGAGCAGTTCCTGAACCGAACGGAGATCTGCGCCCATTTCCAGAAGATGGGTGGCATAGGAATGTCGCAGGGCATGGGGAGTCACGGCCTGGATCAATCCGGCGCGCTCTCCGTACATGCGGATCAGTCGCTCAACACTGCGAGCAGTCAGACGACCTCCCTGGCCGTTGAGAAAAAGGGCCTGATGTTCAGGCAGACGACCCCGCCGAACCCGAGCTACGGTCAATTCGTCCCGCAATCCCAGCCAGGCGCGCACCGCCTCCTGCGCCGGCCGTCCCACCGGGACCAACCGTTCCTTCCGGCCTTTTCCCCTCACCCGAAGCATCTCGGAATCAAAATCAAGATCGGCCAGATCCCTGGAAACCAGCTCCGCCACCCGCATTCCGGTTGAATAGAGAAGTTCGAGCAGTGCCCGATCCCGAGCTGCAAAGCTGTCCTGTTCCCCGGGCGCCTCCAGCAGGCTGAAGACCTCATCCACGGTCAGAAAGACTGGAATCGAGCGGCCCATTT
>CALENA010000091.1 GCA_937910875.1 uncultured Desulfobulbaceae bacterium
GCAAGCTACTCGTGGCGCCGAGCTGCCACGATTGCCCTCCCCATCTCTCCTGACTGCCTCCTATTTACCCACCCTCAGCCAAAGCTGGGTATTTTTTCCGCTTTGTATACACAACAAACCAATACCCAGCCAAGACATTCTCTAATGTTATCTATGAAGATCATGTCATTATAAAATAACAGCAGGATATGGTCCGTTCATTGCATGAATCAGGTCAAAACCGACAACCATTAATTGGTTTCATTATGGGCACAATTGTTGGTCTCATGAGGTCACTCCTTCACAATAAGAATATGCAGGAGCAATAATCATTTATCAATATTATTGAAACGTTGACCAATTCACTGGATGAAAGAAAGAAGTACACTTATGGTCATTCTCGCTGGATCACAAATCTTGCTTTAGCTTTAGGGGGAAAAAATTGACCAAAGAACCGAACCAGGCGGCTCACTTGGCATCGACTGATCTCAGCGGAGTTACATGGCAAGTTCATTGGCGGAGCAAGTGACCTTGACCGATGAACGGCAGTTCATCCGCCCCTCTTTTCCAGCCAGGACACAAAAACTTTTTTCCCGGTCACCATCTTCCACAAGCACAAAATCATGCCGTACCACTCAGGTTTTTATCAGGAGGTATTATGAAGACAACCAACCTATTCCATCTGGCCCTAGGACTGATTGCCCTTTCTTGCCTTGGCATACAG
Organism: uncultured Desulfobulbaceae bacterium; assembly: GCA_937910875.1. GTDB lineage: Bacteria > Desulfobacterota > Desulfobulbia > Desulfobulbales > Desulfocapsaceae > Desulfatifera. Next base: position 704 of record CALENA010000091.1, read on the forward strand.
CCGCCGCAAGTCCAGGCTCAAGAAAGTGGCTACAGTGAGTCATCTGAAAAATACAGCCGGGAAGAACTCGCTCAGATGCTTGCTCCCATCGCCCTTTATCCTGATGCCCTCTTATCTCAGATCCTGATGGCAGCGACCTATCCTATTGAGGTGATCGAGGCCGACCGGTGGGTGCAGAGAAATCAGGATGTGCAAGATGAAGCCCTTGATGCGGCGCTCTTGGAAATGAACTGGGATCCCAGTATTAAGGCGATCTGTCACTTTCCTTCAATCTTGGCCCTGATGAGTGATCGGGTCACAGAAACCACAAACCTCGGCAATGCCTTTCTCGCCCAAGAGAACGAGGTCATGGACATGGTCCAGAAACTGAGATCTGACGCCTATACTCAGGGCAACCTTACCACCACGTCCCAACAAAAGGTTATTGTCGAAAAAGAGACAATCATCATAGAACCGGCAGACCCCAGGGTTATTTATGTGCCGTACTATGATACCCGCTACATTTATGGACAATGGGCATATCCCACCTACCACCCATATTATTGGGGCCCTCCAGGGGTAATACTTGGCCCCACCCTGTTCTACTGGCCCGCCTTTCATTTCGGGTTTAACTTCGGCGCTTGGAGTTATTTTGATTGGAACTCCCGATATATTTATATCAATGTCCAAAACAGACCAAGATATGTCCGAAATAACCGCTGGGGCGTAAACCCAGGTCGCTGGAATCACGTGCCTTTACATCGCAGGGGTGTCGCATACCGGGACAAAAACACCGCCAGGAAATATGGCCAGGCCCCCAGCTACAGCAGGGAAGTCAGGCGAGATACTCGCAGATTTCCTGTACAAAAAAATCAGGACATGGATAAGAGTCGGAATGATCGCATAATAATCGATCGTACCCAGCAGAAACGCCTACAACTTGAAAGAAATAAACAGGAGCAGGCACCGATAGAACGTGACCGTTCCGAGCGTGACAAACCAAAGCGTGAACAGTCTGACCGTGCCCAGCCGAAACAGCAGATCCAAAAAAACAAGCAGCAACGCCCAGATCAGGAACAGCAAAAAAAGAACCCGGTTGAGCGCCGCAAAACCGTCCCCGCAGAAGAGGAGGTACCTGAGAAAACCCAGGAAATTTTTGACAAGTGAAAGGTGGAAGTCCCCTTCCAACAGGAATTCCCAATAGGCCTCTTTATAGATCAAGCTCCAGCCGGAGCCTCGACTGTATGCCTTTCGCCTGGCTGAAGGCCTCCTTGATCATCATTTTCTGCAGGCCGTTTAACTGTCTGGGATCTACCCGGTTTGCCCTCTCTGATTCTCCGCAGGATAACTGCTGCTGAATCCGAATTCGTTGAATGCAGTCAAAGGCCTCGACCGTTGCTGCCGTATCGGAGAGAGAACGCCGCATGGCCACGGCAGCTGAGCGGAACCTGTCAACTGTGCTGGTTGCCCAGGCCTGATGCTTCAAACCCCAGATCCGAGCGGCATCGACAAAGGGCCTGGAACCGTGTTTTTTAAAATCGATGGTATGGGGAAATTCTTTGCCGCCGTCATAGATGAACCTGCCTAAAAAACCCAAGGAGGGGGGACAGCCAAGAGCCTGTTCCCCCAGACAATGGAGAAACCGTGGATGTTGAGAGGGCCGGGGCAGCAACCAGCCCCGCAACTCGTCCACCAAGTCGTGCTGGCCATAGAGTGGTCGGAAATCAAAGAAGATCGTTGCGTGCAGAATCGCCTCCGGGTCGGGAGTCATGAGCCAATTACTGAATCTATCCTGCCATTCATCAACGGATAAGCACCATGCCGGGTTACTGGCCATGATGTTGCCCTTACAAAAATCAAAGCCGCATCGGTCCAGGGCATGGTTCACGGCCAGGGCAAAGGGCAGAAAGGCCTGACGTCTGTTTTCTATCTCTTCCCGGTTGTCCTCCTGAAAGATAAGACCATTGTCCTGGTCAGTGGAAAAGGTCTGTTCCAGGCGCCCCTCGGACCCGAATACCATCCAGCACCAGGGGATCGGCGGCAGATCGAATTGATCGGCAATCTGCTCGATTACCTGCATGCCGATCAGATCATTAAGCCCCGACATCCATTGACACAAGGCCTCAACCCCCATGCCACCTGCAAAGAGTTCGGCCCCGCGTTTTCTGACTGCAGCGGCAGCAGAGGCAATGGAATTGATATCTCTTGCACCATTGATCCAGGCTGTCAATTCCCCGGCCCCGCCCTCACCGTGCCCTGGAATGTCTGATGGTGCGACCAGGCCCTGGATCCGTCCGGCGGCCCCGCTCAGGAGCAAATGGCTGAGACGTCCGCGGGTCATCAGGACGTGAGCCCGATGCACAGGGGCATCACCCGGAAGGCTGATCGGCGCAGCAGTCATAAAAGAGATAACCGGATCATCGAGGCTGCCACCCTGCAGGGTAATGGCATCAAGCAGATTACGCAGTGTGACGATGCCCAGGGGCTGACACACATTTTCCGCAACCACCCCGGCATCTGTTCCGGCTTGATTCAGGGCCGTCAAGACTTCCTGCAGGGTGGTTCCGGGATCAAAAACCAAAGGGCACCGACGGATCAGACTCCTGAGCGGCATTTCACCAAGGCCTGCCTCTGTCTGCAAAGAGAGGAAATGATCCCTTAACTCTTTGACTGCCTGATCTTTTCTCTCCTGATTCTCGTCCATGATGTCCCTTGCTCTCCTCAGACCTGCAACAGGGCCTTAACCCGTTCAACCAGGTCGTAGGTGGAAAAAGGCTTCGAGATATAGGCGCTCGCCCCCAGCGAAAGCCCCTTGTTCATCTCAGACTCCCGCCCCTTAGCGGTCAGCATCAGGATCGGCATCTCAGCAAAGCGCTGGTCAGAACGAACTTCTGCACAGACCTCAAAACCGTTTTTATTGGGCATCATCACATCTAAGATCATCAGAGCAGGACGATTGTCGGCCAGATAATCCAGGGCCTGCTGACCGTCATAGGCCATGGCGACTTCATATCCGGCGCGTTTCATCAGATATTCGATGGAAATGACAATGTTGGGTTCATCATCAACGATAAGAATGGTATCTGCCATAGTTCACTCTCCCTGCAGGAGTTGATAAACGTCTCGGTTTTCCCCCTGGAGAACGACACGGATTACCGTACGACAATTGCCCGGGGCCAGGCCTGATGACGACGTCAGCAGGCCCTTGTCCAGACCGGATTGGATCAGGACGCCTGGCCGTCTGTGCTGCTTCGTTCTGCAGGGGCCAGTTCAAAGATAAATTTGGCGCCTGCTCCCGGCCGGCTCTCGACCCAGATCGACCCACCATGATAATTGATGATACGATGACAGATGGTGAGCCCAAGCCCACTCCCTCGGGGTTTTTCGTCACGGATTCCTTTTAACTGATGGAATTTTTCAAAAATTCTCTTTTGTTCGTCAGGATGAATCCCTGGTCCGTTGTCCGCCACTTCCACACGGACCTTTCCCCGGGGTGTGCTCAGGCGGACAGTGACCTGCCCTGTTCCTGGTTCACAGAATTTGACCGCGTTGGAGAGCAGATTGATGGCCACCTGGACCAGGCGATCCCGGTCAGCCATGACCAACACAGTCCTTGCCGGTAATTCCTTTTCCAGCATGATCGAGCTTTCATGAAACAACTGGCTTAACGAGCGTGAGGCCTCTTCGATCACCTCGTTCAGGTCGACACAATCCTGGCTCCATTCGGCACTGCCGGATTCAATTTTAGCCAGATCCAGGACCTGGTTGATCAAACGGGTCAGCCGCTCACTTTCCTTGACAATAATATCCAGAAATTTATGCCTCTCCTCAAGGGCCAGTGACGGATTGTCACGCAGGATTTCTGAAAACGCCCGGACTGAGGTCAGGGGCGTACGAAGTTCATGGGTGACCGTGGAGACAAACTCATCCTTTAAACGATCAAGCTCCGTCAGCCTCTTATTAGCTGCCCGCAATTCAGCGGTCGCCTCCTCAAGTTCACGGGATTTTCCCTCCAGGCGATGGCTGTATTCAATCACCTGCGAGGTCTCATCAAGGATTTTCATGAGCCCTTCTATACTGATCTCCTCCCCCTTGACCACTGAAGAAATCATCACCCTGGCCGAGGCTGAGCCGATGGCCCCGGCCAATCTCCTTTCGGCAAAGCCGACAAGATTGGCATCGGCCTGTGCCTTGTTTTTTACATCGAAATCATGTTCAGTTGCATATTCAGAAAAGGCCTTGTCGGTCTGCTCACTGCCGATAAAACGGGCGACCAGATCTTTGAGTTCAGCCACGGTGGCCGTCCCACTCCACAGACCGGTATCAATATCTTCGTGCCGAAACACGTCCACAAAATGTGCGGCCTGGAGTCGTTCCATGGCGTTCTGCCGATCAAAAAGCGACACACAGACCAGACAGCCGATATTGGCGAGCATGCTCCAGAAAACCGAATGGGTCAACGGGTCGAACATGGCCAGCCCGAACAGATGATACGGCCCGAGCAATTCAATCCCAAAGGGACCGGATTCCAGGATGGATGTCGCAATCCAGCCTGATTTGACAAAAGAGGGAACAAGCAGCGTGTAAGACCACATTGCAAAACCGGCCAGAAGTCCGGTAATTGCGCCTCTTCGACTGGCGCCCTTCCAGTAGATGCCAATCAGGATCACCGGGGCAAACTGGGCCGCAGCGGCAAATGAAACCAGACCCAGAGTGACCAGGGCGTACGATTCACCGATCAACCTGAAGAAGCCGTAGCCAAGAAGCAGGATCACCAAAATACTGCCGCGACGGATGGTGAGCAGGACACTGCTCAAGTCACTGCGCTGCAAGGACCTGAGCCGCAGCAGGACCGGCATGACCAGGTCATTGCAGACCATAGTCGACAGGGCTATGGTGGCCACAATGACCATTCCCGTCGCCGCAGACAAACCACCCAGATAGACAAAAAGGGCAACCAGTTCCTGATTGTTGTACAAGGGCACGGCCAGGACAAAGATATCCGGATCAACCGATCCATCCGGGAACAGCAAGAGACCCGCCAGTGAAATCGGCAGGACAAAGAGATTGATCGCCAGCAGATAGAGAGGAAACAGCCAGCTGGCCTTTTTGACATGCTCCTCATTGACATTTTCAACCACCAAAATGTGAAACTGCCTGGGCAGAAACAAAATCGCCATCATCGAGAGAAAGGTCAGGGTAAACCAGTTAACATACCCCCCGCTGAGGGCCTCAATATTCATTAATTTTGACAGTTCTGGTGAGATCACCGCATCGTGGATCAATTCAGCCGGCCCGGAAAACAGATAATAGCTGACAAAAATACCGACCACCAGGAAGGCCACCAGTTTCACGACCGACTCAAAGGCCACCGCTGCCACCATGCCTTCATGCCGTTCACTGGCATCGATGTGCCGTGTACCAAAGAGAATCGCAAAAACAGACATGGCAAGAGTGACATATAAGGCCGTGTCACTCCAGATTGAATCCGCTGCCGGAACCAGTGGCGCTGGCGCCTGAAAGGTGTGCAGAACATTAAAACTGACGGAAACCGCCTTTAACTGCAGGGAGATATAGGGCAGGATTCCCACGACTGCGATGATGGTAACAATTCCGCCAATCAGGGGATCTTTGGCATAGCGCGAGGAAATGAAATCAGCGATCGAGGTGATTCGATGGGTCTTGGCGATGCGAATGATCTTGCGCAGGACAAACCACCACAGCGCAGCCATGAGCGTCGGCCCCAGATAGATCGGGAGGAAACCGGCCCCAGTCGTTGCAGCACGACCGACACTGCCATAGAAGGTCCAGGCGGTACAGTATACTGCGATGGAGAGGGTATAGATATACGGATTACTGATGATGGAGCGGCCGGCATCGGCCCGCTTGTCACCGTAGTAGGCAATAGCAAAGAGAATTCCCAGGTAACAGAAGGAAACGAGCAGTATGACCCATTCTTGCAGCATCTTACTCTGGTTGTTCAGGTTTTGGGGGGAGAACTGACAAAGGGGGAAGATGTGGTTTTTTCCAGAACAAGGGCGACACACCCGATAAAAACCGTCCAGACCGTAAAGAGATAAAAATAGAGCACAGGGGCTCCGAAAATCAGCCTGACCTTACTGAAGAGAGACAGGATGGGATAGTTCAGGGCAATGACACCGACAATCAGTATGACGACCAACCGTTCGTTTTGACGACGCTTTATTTCAGGCATCTTCCTCCTCCAGACCGAAACGGAGAAATTATTCCTCCCTCAGAATCCCCAGGACTTTGGTGATCAGATTCTGAGTTGAAAAGGGTTTCGTAATATAAGCATCAACCCCCATGGCAAGTCCTTTTTGTATTTCAACATCACGCCCCTTTGCGGTCAAGAAGATGACCGGGATATCTTTCCATGCCGGTGTGGCACGAATTTTCTGACAGACCTCATAACCATCCGGTTTGGGCATCATGACATCAAGGAGGATCAGATCCGGCACCTGTTCAGCCACTGCCTGCAATGCCTCGACCCCGCTGCCAGCGGTACGAACATCATAACCCTCCTGTGCAATCAGAAATTTGAGTGATAATACGATATTTGGCTCGTCGTCAACCACCAGGACATTCTTGGGCACAAGTAAGCGCCGCATGGTTTTCTGCAATTGAGCAAATATGTTTTCGGCCAAAGGGCCCTGGAGTTCCTGCGAGCTGATCAGGATGTCCGCGAGGCAAGGCTCTACTCCAGGGCCAAACTCCTGGATCATTTTCTCTGACCAGACATCAAAGTCCGTGTACCC
>CALENA010000092.1 GCA_937910875.1 uncultured Desulfobulbaceae bacterium
GAAAGCCGCGGCCTGACCGTCACCTTCCAGAAGCTTGACCCTTACATCAACGTCGACCCGGGGACCATGAACCCCTTCCAGCACGGCGAGGTCTACGTCACCGATGACGGGGCCGAGACCGATCTGGACATGGGCCATTATGAACGCTATACCAATGCGGTCATGGCCCAGAAGAACAACTACACCTCGGGCCGCATCTACTACTCGGTCATCACCAAGGAGCGGCGCGGCGAGTACCTCGGTGGTACGGTCCAGGTCATCCCCCACATCACCGATGAAATCAAACAGGCGGTGCGCCAGCTCGAGGGCAGTGTCGACGTGGCCATCATCGAGATCGGCGGGACCGTGGGCGACATCGAGGGCCTGCCTTTTATCGAGGCCATCCGCCAGCTGCGCGGCGATCTTGGGCGCGAGAACACGCTCTTCATTCACCTGACCCTGGTCCCCTACATCAAGACCGCAGGCGAGGTCAAGACCAAGCCCACCCAGCACTCGGTGCGTGAACTGCGAGCCGACGGCATTCAGCCCGACATCCTGGTCTGCCGGACCGAGGTCCCCCTGACCGACGACCTCAAACGCAAGATCGGCCTGTTCTGCAGCCTGCCCACCGATGCGGTCATCACGGCCATCGATGTCGACAACATCTACGACGTGCCTCTGCACCTGCACAAGGAAGGACTGGACAGCAAGATTCTTGAGCTGCTCAACATCTGGACCGGCCAGCCCAATATCAAACCCTGGCAGGACCTGGCCTATCGGATCAAACACCCGGTCGACACCGTGACTATCGGTATCCCCGGCAAATACGTGGATCTGACCGAGTCTTACAAGAGCCTGCACGAATCCCTGGTCCACGGCGGCCTGGCCAACAACATCAAAGTCGAGTTGCGCTACATCAGCGCCGAAGACCTGGAAGGCCATGATCCCGCCCCCCTGCTGGACGGCTGCCACGGCATCCTGGTCCCGGGTGGTTTTGGTCAGCGCGGAGTGGAAGGCAAGATCCGGGCCATCACCTATGCCCGGAAGAACCAGATTCCCTTCTTCGGGATCTGCCTCGGCATGCAGCTGGCCGTGGTGGAATACGCCCGCAATGTCGCCAACCTTGCCAAGGCCCATTCCACAGAACTCGACCCCCTTACCCCTCACCCGGTCATCTATCTGATCAAGGAGTGGTTCGATTATCGCAGGAATATCATGCAGGTGCGCGATGAGACCTCAGACATGGGCGGCACTCTGCGCCTGGGCGCCTACCCCTGCGTCCTGCGCGACGGCACCCTGGCCCGCACGGCCTACGAGACCGAAGAGATTTCGGAACGGCACCGCCATCGCTTCGAATTCAACAATGAGTACCGGGCACAATTGGAAGAAGCCGGTCTGATCATCTCAGGAACCTCACCCGACAACAACCTGGTGGAAATCGTTGAACTTCATAACCACCCCTGGTTTTTGGGCTGCCAGTTCCACCCCGAATTCAAGTCCAAACCCATGCGACCGCATCCCCTGTTCCGCGACTTTATCGCCGCTGCCCTGAAGAAGAAACTGAGCTGAATCAGTCGCCATGACCCAGGTTACCCCGGTTCAGATCACACGCCCCGGCCAGGCGCCCATCAGCGTCGGCAGCAATCAACCCCTGCTCCTCATGGCCGGACCCTGTGCTTTGGAATCTGAAGAACTGGCCAGGGAAATTGCCGGGACCATGGCCGAAATCTGCTCGCGCCTGGGCATCTCTTACGTCTTCAAGGCCTCGTTCGACAAGGCCAACCGCACCTCACTTGACTCCTATCGCGGTCCGGGCCTGGATGCCGGCCTGGACATCCTGGGCCGCATACGTGACGAGTTCAGGGTACCCGTCATTTCAGATGTCCACGCTGCAAACCAGATAGACCAGGCCGCCACGGTCCTGGACATCCTCCAGATTCCTGCCTTTCTCTGTCGCCAGACCGATCTGCTGGTGGCGGCCGCCCAATCCGGCAAGACCGTCAATGTCAAAAAAGGACAGTTTGTCTCTCCCTGGGACATGAAAAACGCCGTTTCCAAGCTGCGCCAGTCCGGGTGCAAAAACATCCTCCTGACCGAACGGGGCGCCAGTTTCGGCTATAACAATCTGGTGGTGGACATGCGCGGCCTGGTGATCATGCGCTCATTTGGCTGTCCGGTCATCTTTGATGCCACCCACTCGGTGCAGTTGCCTGGCGGGTCGGGCACGACCTCCTCAGGCCAGCGCGAATTTGTCGCCCCGCTGGCGCGCGCGGCCATGGCAACCGGGATCGACGGCCTCTTTCTGGAAGTCCATCCCGATCCGGATTGCGCCCTGTGTGACGGCCCCAACTCCCTGCCACTTGACCAGGTCGAATCCCTGCTCACCCGACTCCTCGCCATCCGCCTGGCCGTTACCTGATTCTGCCATGAGCGATTCCTGCCCGCCACCCGGACGCCCCGGCACCTACCCTTCCGACTGTGAAGTCCTTGATGGCCTGCGGACCCTGGCCAGGGATCGGGTGCCACGCCATCTTGATGATCCGGCCCTGCTGGCCCGGGCGTCCGAGATCAAACTGCTGCTTTTGGATGTGGACGGGGTTTTGACCGACGGAACCCTGCTCTATTCAAACAATGGCCAGGAATCCAAGGCCTTTCATACCCAGGATGGCTTTGGCCTGCGTCTTTTGCACGAAGCCGGGATTCAAACCGGAATCATCACCGCCCGGACCTCAGAAGCCGTGGCCCGGCGGGCCGCTGAACTGAAAATCAACCACCTTTACCAGGGAATCCGAAACAAGCTTGATGCCTTTGGCGACATCAGCCGCAAGACAGGACTCAAACCTTTTGAAATCGCTTACATGGGTGACGACTGGCTCGATCTCACCCTGCTTGTTCGGGTGGGGCTGGCCGTCAGCCCGGCCAACGCCGTGGCCGAGGTTCAGGCCGCCTGCCATTACACCACCCCTCGAACCGGCGGACAGGGAGCGGTGCGCGACCTCTGCGATCTGCTCATCCGGGCCCAGGGACTTGACCAGCAACTCCTCCAACGCTACCTGAGTCAATGATCTGCCGGCGTAATCTGATCTGGCTTGCCCCCCTGACTCTCATCATCACCTTTCCCCTGTGGCGACCAGCGGTGACCGCCTTTCTCAAGCCGCCTTCTGCTCAACCCACAACCCAGCCTGCGCAATCAGCCCTTGCTCATAATTTTGTCCTGGACCAGATCCGGGTCATCACCAGCGAGAACTCCACCAACCAGAGCGAGATCACCGCCCAGCAGGCCGCCACTCTTGCCCCGGACCAACTGGAACTGACCATGGTCACGGCCACCATTCCCAATGGACGCAAGCAACACCTGCGCATCACGGCCCGCCAGGGACTCTACCTGCAGACCAGTCGCCTCCTGACCCTGAGCGACCAGGCCAAGATCGTCAACCAGAGTGAGGGCTATGAGCTCACGAGCGATCTTCTTCACTATGACGCCCTCAAACAGACCCTGGTCAGCCCCGGGCCCATTCACTTCCAGGCCCCAGGCCTTGAACTCCAGGGCTCCAGCCTCTCCTATGATCTGGCCAGCGGCCGCTACGAGGTGAGTGGCCGGGTTTATTGCACCATCACCAGGAGCAACATCACCAAATAACTTCTTATTCCAGCTTGACTTTTCTCTTTTTTTACCATAGACCCTTCAAGGGAGTGCACCTTCTTTTTTCACCCTTTGACCAACCTCCTGGCAATGCTCAATTATCATATCCTCACCACCATTCTGGTCCTGATCGGTGCCTTCTGCATGCTGGCGGCCATCGTCACCAGCGTTCGGACTGGACCGAACGTGCCGTCTGCATACGTCAGCCAATGGCGGCTCCTGATCATCCTGATGACTTTTTTCCTGGTGGGC
>CALENA010000093.1 GCA_937910875.1 uncultured Desulfobulbaceae bacterium
GGCTTTGAAGCAAAGTATACGGAAAAGATTTTTGATATCTTCCAACGACTGCACGGTCAGGAGGAGATCAACGGCAGCGGGATCGGCCTGTCCATCTGCAAGAAAATCCTCGACCGCCATCACGGCGCCATCACAGCCAACAGCCACCCAGGTCAGGGCACCGAATTCATCATCATCCTGCCCCGCAAGCAGACAGACGAAGCAAGGACACTGCCCAGCTCATAACCCGATTGTTTTTTTGACACGGCCATGAGTTGTCAGTCAGGCCACGCCAGTTCCGGACTGTCCCTGGCCATTGCCCGCCAAGCGGTTCCTGGAAAATGAAACCGGACGCGCCTCAATCACTTTCCCAGAAATCCTTTTTTTTCGTACTTTTTCAATTTCCGCCAGAGAGAGACCCTGTCAATTCCGATGATTTTAGCGGCCTGAGTCTTGTTTCCGTCAACACTCCTGAGCACGGACAGGATAAATTCACGCTCGTTTTCCTCAAGATTCTGCCCCGGACGCCCATTCTCTGCACGAACCGGCGCCACAGACAGATGCGCCCCCTGATACACCTCCGGTGTCAGATGATACACCTGAACCTCTGAGCCACCGCAAAGGGCCAGAGAACGCTCAATAATATTTTCAAGCTCACGGGCGTTGCCGGGGAAATCATAGTCCTGTAAACGACTCAGGGCCTCCTGGGAAATGGTCCTGGTGGTCCCGTCCTGCACCGAATATTTGGCCAGAAAATAATTGACCAGTAACGGAATGTCGTCCTTTCTCTCCCGCAGGGGCGGAATATGGAGATTCACGACATTGAGGCGATAATAGAGGTCCTGTCGAAACAGGCCCTGCTTGACATCGTCCTTCAAATCACGATTGGTGGCCGCCAGTATCCGCACGTCAATGGGAATCTCCTTGGTTCCACCCAGACGGATAATCTTTCTCTCCTGCAGGACCCGCAATAACTTGACCTGAGTAATCAGGGGCATCTCCCCGATCTCGTCAAAGAGAACAACCCCGCCGTTGGCGGACTCCAGGAGACCATTGTGCATCTTGCCGGCGTCGGTGTACGCATCTTTTTCATGCCCGAAGAGTTCATTGAGCATCAGATCTTCACTCATGGCCCCGCAGTTAATGGGTAGAAAACGTTTCCCGGATCTGGGACTCAGCTCATGCACAGTCCGGGCCACCAGTTCCTTGCCGGTCCCGGTCTCACCGGTAATCAGGATATTACAGTCCAGCTGGGCAAAATGGGCGATTGCATCCTTCAATTTCAGGATCTCGGGATTCTGACCGATAAACTGCGTCACTCCCTGCTGCGCATTGATCCGTTGTTTCAGATGGATGACTTTGCGTTTCAACAGGGTCTTTTCCGTTGCCTTGACCACCAGCGCCTCAAGTTCCTGAAGCTTGATCGGTTTCGGCAGATAATAAAACGCCCCCTGGGCCATGGCCTTCACTGCCGAATTGATCGTGGCATAGCCGGTGACGATTATCACCTCCACCTCCGGATGAAACTCCTTGGCCGTATTCATAACCTGGACCCCGTCCATGTCGCCCAGTTTCAGATCAGTGATCACCAGATCATAATGTGCGTTACCGAGCAAAACCAGGGCCTCGGACCCGCTCGCGGCCGTGGTCACCTCATACCCTTTCTGCATCAAAAAATGGCCGACATTCTCGAGATTGATAATCTCGTCATCCACCAGCAGGATTGTGATCTTTTCCTCTTCGATCATTGTTACCCGCTCTCCCTAAATATGTTTCAACGACTTGTTCCCGGCCAGATCACGAGACAGGGGCAAGGTCATGATAATTTTGGTTCCCTGACCTTTTATGGATTCAACCCGGGTTGAACCACTCTGTTTCTTGATAATTCCATACACCACTGCCAACCCCAGGCCCGTCCCATTTTCAGCATTCTTGGTGGTAAAAAAGGGATCAAAGATGCGCGGCAGGTCATCTTTCTCAATGCCGATTCCGGTGTCAGCCACCGTCAGCACAGCCTGTCCGGATTTTCCATCCACGCGGGCACTAATGGCAATAACCCCCGGCGGCTCCTCAATGGCCTGGATGGCATTGAGCACCAGATTCAGCAAGGCCTCTGTCATTTTCTGCACATCAAGATTCAGGATCAAATCCTCCGGGATATCCGTGGTAATCGTGATCCCGGCCGGGACTTCACTGGCCGCCAGTTGCATCACCTTCTGCACGACACCAACCAAGGGAATCAACTGCAGGGAAAAGGTCTGGGCCCGCGAAAATTCCAGCAGACCCCGGACGATCTCTCCGGCCCGCTCGGTTTCCTGGGCAATGGTTTCGAGCATTTTCACGGTAAATGGAAATTGCGTGCGATCAACATCGGTCAAGGCCAACTGACAGGATGTGGAAATATTATTCAATGGGTTGTTGATCTGATGGGCAGTCCCCGAGGCCAGAGTTCCGATGGACGACAGTTTTTTGGCCTGAAAAAGCTGTTCCTGTTTCTCCTCGAGGTCCGTCACCATTTTATTAAAGGCCCGCAAGACACTGCGTACCTCGCCCTTCTTATCATCGACCGGCACTCGAGAAAACGTGCCGTTGGCAATATCGATGGCCGCATTCTCAACCCGTTTCAGCGGGATAATGATCGAGAAATAGAGAAGGGCCAAGGTAAAAATTGACAAAACCACCAGCAACAGGACTGTCTTGGCCAGGCGGACCTTAAAATTGGCAATAAAATTATTAAAATTCCCCTGTTCAAACAAGACAAGATCTTCGGTGATCCGCACAAGATCCTGCCCCAGACTGCGTAACTCATCGCGAGTCGGACATTCAACATTATCGCGGACAAGGGCACAGGTCTCCTTGAACTGATAAAATGTTTTTTCATACTCGACCAGGGTCGCTGCCAGATCCTGCAAATGAACCGGCTGCTGCATCATCTCAAGATCATTGGCAACTTTAGGCACAGTCACCTGGGCCTCATTGAGATATTCA
>CALENA010000094.1 GCA_937910875.1 uncultured Desulfobulbaceae bacterium
CCAAAATAAAACAGCTCCTCATCCCGATCCAGTTTCACCTCATGCAAGACCCGCTGCCGGAAGGCCAGGTCTCGATCCACCAGTTGCTGGAGACGGATCAAGGTCTGCTCAGGTTCTCCTTCCATATTTCTCGCCGCCGCCAGCAGATCCGGACAGGGACAGCTCGCCTCATGCTCTATGACCAGAGCTCGAAAAGGATCATCCAGCCCCAGGATATCAAGCCGACTCAGGCAATCCTGTTCCACCAGGGCCAGACTCTCCGCTGGTCGCCAACACTTCAGGGTCTCGCAAGCAACAGGACGATGTGCATAAATCATGCAACCACGACTGAGCGTATCATAGTAACAGCAAGACCACTCACGCCCCACCCCCCTGAGCTTGACCAGTTCCACGGCCACCGGCTGCACCCCGTCAACCACCGGGTTGTAGGCCAGTTCCCCGCGCCGAAGGGTAATCAGGTCCTTCCGTGGAATACGACCACTCCGCACCAACTCCAGATCCGGACCATGCAGGGCCGGTCCCCCTTTACGACAGCAGGTCCCGCAGCGATAACACTCGCTCTGATCTTCTCGCAACATCTCCCTTTATCCTCCATCTCATCACCATGGGATTTCCCAAGGGCTTGCGGACTTAACAAAATCAATCAGCAAATAAGCACGTTACTCATCCAACATACCAGTTTCACAAATGGAAACAGTCAGTTTTTTCATTGACTTTCACCAACCGCGGTTCGTACAATACTGGTAAGCCTCTCTTCACAAGGTCCCCACACCTCAATCGAGTTGACCATGAAAAAGAAAATTCTCATCGCCGTAGACTGCTCCATCTACTCCAGCCAGTCCCTGGACTATATTGCCAAGATCTTTGCCAACGACCAGGATATCTCATTTTACATCATCAACTGTGTTACCTCCGGCGGCGGAATCATTGAAAGCAGTGCAGACCAGGCAAACAGTCTGATTCCTGGCTGTGAAGGCCAGGGCAAGAAACTGGGCCCTGGGGAAGACTATCTGCACAAGGCCCGGGAAAAATTGATCCGCCGGGGAATTGCCACGGAACGAATCACCACGGAGACCGTCATCTCCGGGTACAATTTTGCGGCCACCATCCAGCTCACGGCCCAGAAAAACCTGGTTGACGCCATTCTCATTGGCCGCAGAGGCCTGGGCTACCTGAGTTCAGTCCTGATGGGCTCAGTATCAGGAACCCTGGTCCAGGACTGTCATGAAGTCCCCGTCTGGCTCATCGACGGGGAGGTAAAGGCCGCCAACATCCTGGTCCCGGTGGATGGGGGCCTGCCGTCAATGCTTGCCGCAGACCATCTGGCCCACATCATCGAAGGGCGCAGCGATATCCAAATCTTTCTCTTTCACTGCAGCCAGCTCCTGCACAAGAGTGTACTCTGCGAACCCAAAGAGTTTTATGGCCATTGGGATCAGACCTGGTGCGACAGATACCTGAGCGACGGCAAGTGCCTGTTCGACGG
>CALENA010000095.1 GCA_937910875.1 uncultured Desulfobulbaceae bacterium
ACAACAGCCGATGTGGCGGTGACACACTCAGGGGCACAACAGGCCCTCTTTCTTCTATTTGGAGGTTTGATATGAAAAAAGCATTGATCGTAACAGCAGTGGTGGCAGGGATTGGTATATTGGGTCTGCAGCAGGCTTCAGCCAACTGGGGCCAGGGTGGTTTTGGCCCGGGATTCTGTGGTGGTCCAGAGTCTGGGTACACACAGGGCGGACCTGGTTTCTCCCAGCTGAGTGCTGAGGACCAGGCCAAGGCCGACAACTTTCTTGAAGAGACCCAGGGACTGCGCAAGGAGATCCTGATGAAACAGAGCGAACGCCTGGCCCTGATGCAGTCAGACAATCCTGATCCAGACCGGGCAGCCAAGCTGGCTGGCGATATCTTTGACCTGAGGACAACCATCCAGGACAAGGCTGAGGGGGCTGGAGTAACACGTAACAACGACAATTTTTCTGGCGGGCCGGGCCGTGGTTACATGCACAATGGCCGTGGATACGGATATTAATTTCTCACCGGCATAAACGGTGTGTCATCCATTTCCTGGGATTCAGCCGGTTTTTATCGGTTGAATCCTTTTTTTTTGATCAACCCTGGCAAAAGCGCAATCATTTCAAAAAAAACTCCAATGCAAGCCTGAAGTGTTATAACATGATCAGGGTGCCCGGATCAGATTGAATGATGCCCAGGCGTCAACACCCGGCAGCGCAAACAGATTCCCAGACCCAGGAGACACGTATTACCTTCAACTCCAGGTAGTCTGCAGACAACAGAGAGTGAGATGACCCGAAAAACCAAGATCGATTTTACCAGAATGATCGTGACGGCCCTAATGGTGGGCGTCACCACCTGGCTCCATTTTGTCACCCAGGAAAATCAATATTATGATCATATTGTCCTGCGGGAACTGTACTTTCTCCCCATCCTGCTCGGGGCCTTCTGGTTCGGCCTCCAGGGTGGACTGGCCACCTCGCTCTCGATCAGCGCCCTGTATCTGCCCCTGGTCCTCATGCACTGGCAGGCGTTCTCCCCCGACGATTTTGCCAAGATTCTGGAAATGATCCTGTTCATCGTCGTGGCCGTGGTCATGGGCCTCTTGCGGGACCGTGGCCCATGAACTGAACACACCTCTCCAGGTGGTCCTGGGAAGCGCCCAACTCCTGCAGGATGACTTTGACCCAGGTACAGAGACTCACAAAGAACTGGAAAACATCATCAAGAACCTCAAGGTCGTCAACGGTCTGGTCAAGAAGATCTCCTTCCTGGACCAGTTCAACCTGAAACAGTATGAAGGCAAGACCATGATCGTTGATCTTGTGGCGGACTAGACCGCCAAAGCCTCTGTCTCCAGGTTGTGCAGGGCTTCAACCGGGGATGAGACCGCCTTGCCAGCAGCCACCTCGCCCACCCCTGCCCCATACTCTTGTGAGGTCATGGTCAGATGCAGTACTCCCGCCCACCCTTAAACGGCTTAAAAGGTCAGAACCCGGTCACTCCCGACGATCAGGTCATACAGCTCAGTCTGTTTACCACGACT
>CALENA010000096.1 GCA_937910875.1 uncultured Desulfobulbaceae bacterium
CCGGAACCTTCAACTTTATCTGGGTCACCGACTTTCCCCTGGTGGAATATGACGAACGGGAGAAACGCTACCAGGCCCTGCATCACCCCTTTACAGCCCCACGGGAACAAGACCTGGAGCTGTTGGTAAGCGATCCGGCCGCTGTCCTGAGTCGGGCCTACGACCTGGTCCTGAACGGCACTGAAATAGGTGGTGGCTCCATTCGTATCCACCAGAAAGAGATCCAGAATCAGGTTCTGAGCGTCCTGGGGATCACGCCCGAAGAGGCCGATGACAAGTTCGGTTTCCTCCTGAAGGCCCTGGATCTCGGCGCACCGCCCCATGGCGGCCTGGCCTTCGGTCTTGACCGACTGATGATGATCATTACCGGCCGCGATTCGATCCGTGACGTCATCGCCTTCCCCAAGACCCAGAAGGCCTCCTGCCCGCTGACTGATGCCCCGGCCTCAGTGGCCCGCAAGCAGTTGACCGAGTTGTATCTGCGCCCTGACTGGAAGGAGTAAAGGATTCCACGTTACTAAATGTCATCCCTGCTCGCATTTGATCGAAAACATCTCTGGCACCCCTACACCTCCATGACCAAGCCTCTGCCGGTCCATGAGGTGGTGGCGGCCCGGGGAGTACGGCTGCAACTGGCCGATGGCCGGGAGCTGATCGACGGCATGTCCTCATGGTGGGCGGCCATCCACGGCTACAACCACCCGCAGCTCAACCAGTCCGCCATCGACCAGCTGGGTAAAATGTCCCATGTGATGTTCGGCGGACTGACCCACGAACCCGCGGTCACATTGGGCCGAAGATTGGTGGAGCTGAGTCCGGCCGGACTGGAGCAGGTCTTCTTCTGCGATTCTGGGTCGGTCAGTGTGGAAGTGGCGATCAAGATGGCCCTGCAATACTGGCAGGCCAGGGGGGAAGAGGGAAAAAACCGTTTACTGACCATCAACGGCGGCTACCACGGAGACACCTTCGGGGCCATGGCCGTGTGCGATCCGACAAGCGGTATGCACCACCTCTTCCGGGACGTCCTGCCCCAACACCTGTTCGCCCCACTGGTGGCCTGCGGCTTTGCCGATCCCTGGGACCCAAAGGCCCTCACCGGCTTTGCCGAACTCATCGAGAACAACCACCAGCAGCTGGCAGCCGTGATCCTTGAGCCCATTGTCCAGGGGGCAGGGGGCATGCGCTTCTATCACCCCGACTTTCTGGCCGGAGTCCGCCTGCTCTGTGACCAGTTTCAAGTCCTGCTCATTGTTGATGAAATCGCCACCGGCTTTGGCCGCACCGGTAAACTTTTCGCCTGTGAACATGCAGGAATCAGCCCGGATATCATTTGCCTGGGCAAGGCACTCACAGGCGGCTATCTCAGCCTGGCCGCAACCCTGAGCACCACCCATATTGCCAAGACCATTTCCAGCAACCCGCCTGGACTGTTCATGCACGGCCCGACCTTCATGGCCAACCCGCTGGCCTGTGCCATTGCCGGCGCCTCCATCCAACTCCTGCTCAACTCCCCCTGGCAGGAGCAGATCCAGACCATGGCAACCATCATGGCCGAGGAACTGGCACCCCTCCGTGACCTGCCTGAGGTAAAAGATGTCCGGGTCCTGGGGGGAATCGGGGTAGTGGAGATGCTGCGCGAGGTGGATGTGGCCTGGCTGCAGCAGGAATTCATCGCCCAGGGTGTCTGGCTCAGGCCCTTTGGCCGACTGGTCTACATCATGCCGCCCTACATCATCAGCAATAACGATCTGCGTCAGCTCACCCGGGCCATGGTAACAGTGCTCAGCGCAATCCAGCCGCAGAAATAAGGACGCACAGTTTCCTGCAGTCCACCCGCTCACGCCTTTTCAAAGGCGATCTTGGTCCCCACCCGATTGTGCAGCAATTCGTCCAAGAGCCGTTCAGCGGCCGACCAGGTATACTGCGGATACTCCCGCGCCGCCTCGGCCAGTTTGGCGGCAAAGATCTCTCTGAGACCCCGACCGACCTCGCGGGCGTGAATGCCGATGCCCTCATGCTCGATAAACAGAAGGGCATCGGTCAGGTCGGCCAGTTTGACGATCAGCAGATGCTCGGGATTACGACGACGCATCTCCTCACGCATCTCACCCAGCCAGGGGGCAATCTCCTTCTCAATCATCCGGATGGGATTCTTGTCACCGCTGATCGCCTCGATATGACGCTTGAGGGGGCTGGGCAGATCGCCCATGAGCAGTTCCGGGGTATCATGGAGAGAGGCATAGTCCATGATCCGCAGAAGACCGGAATCATCCAGGGCCCCTCCCAGGATCTCCTTGGCCAGACGGTTTGAAAGGCGGGTCACCATATAGTGATGTTCGGCCAGGGTCTGGTTACGGGTCGTGCGCACACTGTGCCAGCGGGTCACATGACCGCTGCGGGCCAGATCGGCAAACTCAAGTCTGGGCAAGGTCTTCATTTATTTCTCCATCAATCTGCACGGCCAAATCCCACCAGTTTTTTCTTCAACGATCGCCCCCCGTTACCAGCCATATTCCGCCAGTTGAACCAGAAACAAGCCAACTCCGTAAAAAACCATTACCCCGGCCAGAGCACCTGCCGCCAGTTTTTCAACGGGACCGGATCGCAGCCACACTCCAATCATAAACCGCCAGTGCGCCTCGCGCACCACCATTCGTCCCGTAACCGGAATCACCACCTGGCCAAAGGGAGAGGACACCAATCTGATCTTCTTTTCCATACCGCACCTCCTCAAGGTTTGTTGTTCTTAAACCAAGGATAAACGGCATGGGTACTCACAGAGTGACTACCCCCCTGAAAAAATTACCGGCTCACAGATTTTTTTTTTACCAGTGTCCAGTCAAAGCTCCCCGTACAGCCCAGACATGGCCGCAATCTCCCGGGCCACCCTGAGACGCAAATGCTCCGGGCCGACCACCCGGGCCATGGCGCCATACTGCAGGACCTTCATCACCACCTCCCGATCATCACTGACCGGCAGACTGAGGAGCAGGCCATCCGCCCGCTCCTCCAGGCGCTGGTCCCGATGCCAGCGCTGATGACGAACCAGTTCGGCGGCAGTCCCGGTGAAAAGGAGTTCGGCCTCATAGAGGACCTCGCCCTTGAAGATACCAAAAGACTGGGCCAGTGAGGCGTCAGCCGTTGCCTGATCATGGAGGTTTTTCTCCGAATCAAGCACGGCTGCGCTGATTCGAGCCAGGTGAAAAAGGCGGGGGGCCTGGCGCAGGACGCACCAGGCAAAGAGATACCAGCGCCCCTGGTAATTGACGAGCCGCAAAGGCCCGACCTTCCGGGCACTGACCTCACCACGGGCCGAACGATACTGAAAGCAAAGCATCTGCCCATCGGCCATGGCCTGAAGCATCGTCTCGAAAACGGCCGGCGCCACTGGCTCGACCTCGACAAACTCACAGTAAAGACTCTCCACCAGACGACTGTGACCAGGGATGAGCAGCGTTCCCAGGCGGTTTTCCAGCCGTTTCAACTCCGGCAGATCGACCAGACCGGCCTCCTCGGCCAGCTTATTGAGGAGGCTGAGGAGCAGGAGAATCCGCGGACTCTGCTCAAAGGGCAGAGAAAATCCTTCCTCGCTGTAATAAAAACCGTTTTTGTGCTGATCAAAAAGGATAGGGGCCAGAAGACGGTCCCGGAGATAGGCGATGTCACGACGGGCCGTGGCCAGCGACACCTCAAAACGGGCCGCCAGACCAGGGGCATTGGGATAGCGTTTGTTTTTCAGATCCTGATGAAAAACATAGACACGCTCAAGGACACTCATGGCTCAATGGGGGTGCCACGGGCATTACCGGCGAGGTTTGCGGCGATGCTTGACCGGCAATATTTTAAGTTGTTCCCGATACTTGGCAACGGTGCGCCGGGCAACCTGGATGTTCTTTGCCGCCAGCATCTCAGAGAGGGTATTATCACTCAGTGGTTTATACGGATCTTCCTCCTGAATCATCACCCGGAGCCGTTCACGAATGGACTCGGCCGCCACGTCATCCCCATTGTCCCGACTCAGGGCAGTGGAGAAGAAATACTTCAATTCAAAAATTCCCTGGGGACAGTCAACATACTTATTGGAGGTCACGCGGCTGATGGTCGACTCATGCATCCCGATATCCTCAGCCACATCCCGAAGAATCAGGGGCCTGAGATATTTGGGGCCCTGATCGAAAAAGTCGCGCTGAAAGTGGAGAATACTCTCCATGGTCCGATAGATGGTGCGCTGCCGCTGATAGATGGATTTAATAAACCACTCGGCATTCCGGACCTTGTCCTTGATGTAGCTGTTCGACTCCTTTTCCTTAAACTGCTCATCCTGCAGGAGTTCAAGATAGACGGTTGAAAGTTTCAGCTTGGGCAGATCATCTTCGTTGAGATAGATGACAAACTCCCCGTCAATCTTTCGAATATAGACATCCGGGACGATATAGTTGACGGCATCCTGGTTAAAGGCCAGGCCGGGGTAGGGGGTCAATTCGCTGGTAATAAAGTCGATGGCCCGCATGATCTCGGGCTGGCGACAGCCAAGGGCCCGGGCCATGGCCTTGTAGTTACGGGTCTGCAGATGATCCAGGTGATGTCGGACAATATCGGCGGCCAGAGAATCGCCCTTTCCCAGCCGTTCCAGCTGCAGCACCAGAGATTCCGAGACATCGCGCGCGCCAATGCCTGGCGGGTCCAGATCCTGAATCACCTCCAGGACATACTCGGCCTCATCGCGGTCACAATCGGTCAGGGCCATGATTTCCGGCAGTTCAACCTCGAGGAAACCATAGCGATTCAGGTTGCCGGCAATGAACAGGGCAATTTCCTTCTCCCGAACGTCCAGATCGCTGTGGGCCAGCTGCCAGCGGATATGGGCCAGCAGACCGGGTTTTTCCGAGATAAAGTCAAACTGGCTCGGGGCATCAGCCGCCGGGGTCTCGTGGGCAAAAGAAAAGTTGGAATCAAAGGTGTTGGAATAGTCCTCCCAGTTGGTGTCAGGCAGGGCGTCACTGGTGGCAGACAGCTCTCGGGTCACCGGTGACTCGAGTCCATTATCCCCGGCTTCGGTGGTCGAGGAGAGGCTCTGGGGATTTTCGCGAAGATCCTGGTAATCGAAATCCTCTTCCAGGGCCGGGTTCTGCTCAATCTCGGCCTGCAGGGCATCGCTCAACTCCAGGCGATTCAGCTGCAGGAGCTTGATCGCCTGGCGCAACTGAGGTGTCATCACCAGTTTCTGGCTTAATTTCAGCTGCTGTTTCAGTTCCATCATCATATGATCAACCGCTTACATGCGAAAATTCTCACCCAGGTACATCTTGCGGGCAATTTCACTTTCAATAATATCACCGGCCACCCCGTGAGTCAGAATTTGACCGTTGTTCATGATATAGGCCATGTCGCAGACCTGAAGGGTTTCGCGGACATTGTGATCAGAAATCAGAATTCCCAGCCCCTTGTCCCGCAGCCCGACAATAATCTTCTGCAGATCGGCCACGGCCAGGGGATCAATCCCGGCAAAGGGTTCATCCAGGAGGATAAACTTGGGCCTGGTCGCCAGGGCCCGCATGATCTCGACCCGCCGCCGCTCGCCGCCACTCAGGGCATGGCCCTTGTTGTGCCGCAGATACTCGATCTTGAGATCAGCCATCAACTCATCAATCCGCTGATTGATCTGCTCGGCCGGCACCCCCAAGGGCTCAAGTATGATACGGACATTCTCCTCGACGGTCAGTTTCTTGAAGACCGACGGCTCCTGGGCCAGATAGGAGAGGCCCTTGAGGGCCCGTTTATGGATGGGCAGACCGGTTATGTCCTCACCATCCAAAAGGATTCGGCCCTGGTCCGGACGAACAAACCCGGCAATGGAATAAAATGTGGTCGTCTTGCCGGCGCCGTTGGGTCCAAGCAAACCGACCACCCAGCCGGTACGCACCTGCAGGCTGACCCCGTCGACCACGGTTCGTCCGCGGTAACGCTTGACAATATTATCTGTTTCCAGCTGGGCCATGATCTCTGTTCAGCGAGGAATGATCGTGGCCTTGACTCGGCCGCCACCCTGGCCGTCCGGCGTCTTCTGCTGATCGCCAAAGACCTCGGAACGCCCCTGGTCCAGGTAATAATGCATGGTCGCCCCGGCTACCAGATTTTCACCCTGCCAGGCCTTGGCATCACCTGTGATGATCACCTTGCGCTCATCGGCCAGATAATCCATCCGTTGCCCGGTGCCCCGCCAGTCGCCCCGAGTCATCTCGACATTACCAATACACTGAAGCTTGTCGATCTCCCGCTGTTCCTGCCCGCTGTCGTCTTTATAATAAACCGTCATCTCGTCGCTGAGGATGCGTACATCTCCCTGACGGGCGTCAACATTGCCGCTGAAGAGAATGGTGTTGCTCGTATTGAGCGAGACCATGCGATCAGCCTCGATATGAATGGGATCTTTTGCCTCGGCTGCGACCGCAGAACCAATCCCTGAAGCCAGCACCCCGGCAACAAGCGCGAGCAACAGGACTCCCCCTGGCTGCAACCAATCATGATTCCGAAGACTTATTCTCATTAACGACATCCACCACCCGTCAGAGTATCCCTGTGTCACCAAAACGCCCCATCACCTCCATGCAAATAACGAGCCTACATTACCCGCAAAAAAAAT
>CALENA010000097.1 GCA_937910875.1 uncultured Desulfobulbaceae bacterium
ATACTGACATACCATAACGCATCCCGTTTTCGGGCCATCTTGGGTCGCGCCTCAAGCGCAACCCAACCTGACCCAAATCCGGGTGCGATCCAGGTACATCAGTATTTGCCGAGTCCCTTACTGTTGAGGGGTGAGAATATCTGCCGGACACGGCGTGGGAACAGGGGGTGCTCGCTGATCACTCTCCGAATACAATAGATGGTGAAGCTCAGCAGGATCAGATTGGGAAGCCAGAGCAGCAGCCAGACCGGGAGAGAAGAGCTCTCGGCCAGGTTCTTGCCCACGGTGAAAAGGATGTAATAGGAGATAAAGGCTGCAAGACCCAGGGGGATGCCGCCGACCTTGCGGCCAGGACCGGACTGGAGCCCCAGAGGCAGGCCGAGCAGGCCGAGCACGAAGCAGCCGGCGGGCAGGGCCAGCCGTCTGTGATAGTGGATCAACCGGTTGCGTCCCTCTCGGGTGTCGCGCCCGAGTTGGCTGGCAGATTGCTGGAGCTGGTCCATGCTCATGGTCCAGGCGGAAATCTGGCTCAGATCATCCCCGTCGGTGCTGGTTGGGATATGCACAGGGATGTTGACCTGATACCGTTCAAAAGAGATGATCTGTGAAGTGTTTCCCTCAGGCCGATGCAGACTGCCGTGGTTCAGGGTCAGGCTCACCTGCATGGTTGTTTCGTTGATACTCATGCTGCCGGTTTCGGCCATGGTGATTGAGGGCTGGTCCTGATCGCGCCTGTCAGAAACCCATACCTGCTGCCATTCCCCGCTTTGGGGATCAATTTTTTCCACATGGATGACGAGATCGCCCAGGCTGTCGGTGAATTGTTTTTCATGCATCCCCTGGTTGATCTTGTCACGCACCAGTTGCAGCATCAGTTGTTTCATGGCTATTTCTCCTGCCGGAATCAGAGTCATGGAGCAATAGGCGGTGAGCAGGGAGATGGCCAGACAGACCATGATCAGTGGAGGTAGGGTGTGGGCGAGGCTGACGCCCCCGGCCTTCAGGGCCAGAATTTCACTGTCGGCCGTGAGGCGGGCAAAGGCAATGATCACCCCCAGCATGACCGCCATGGGCATTGAGTAGAGAAACATGTTGGGCAGGAGGTAACTGGTCAGACGGATGAAATCAGCACTGTCAATCCCCAGTTCAACGACGACGTTGAGGAAGGGGATCAGCCTGACCAGAAAGAAGACACTGTTGATGATCAGAAAGGCGGCAAAAAATGGAGCCAGCATCTCGGTGGCCAGATAGCCGGTGAGGAGGATGGGCAGACGAGGCAGACGAGGCAGAAGGGTCATGGATGCAGGCAGCAACGAAAGTTCGAACAGATGTGTCTGTTTTTGATAAGTATGATGTGGCTCATTGGGGATGACCTTACCGGAAAAACCCGGGCGGGACAACAGGCAAGTCGTGCACGAGAGCAGCTCACGGGACTGACTGGCCACGGCTATCGGTCAAGAACCTTGCGGATGGCCGTGGCCAGTCGGTTTTTGCCGGGATGAGAACCAGGTGCCGGAGGGGAGGGGCGCCAATGTATTAAAAGAGAGAATCAACAGTGTGATGAGGTCCGTCATGTCAGATCTGCCCTCAGCCTCTTTTGATTTTATGTCATCTCATGGTTGAATGCAAATGCTGCGATACAGTTTTTGGGTGCATGGGAGTAATGGGGTTTGATGAAAAAATCAGGTTGATGGCTCCGGTGACAGCAGTTCACGAATGAGAGTGGCCAGCTTGAGTTGTTCAAAGGGTTTGGTCAGATACCCCTTGATTCCAATCTGATAGGCCCGCTTTTCGTCAATGTTTTCGCTGAACCCGGTACAGAGGATGATCGGGATATCAGCCCTGAGCCTGAGCAGCTGCTGGGCCATGGCCGAGCCAGCCAGAACCGGCATGGTCATGTCTGTGATGACCAGATCCCAGGAGTCCGGGGACTTTTGGAACAGCTCTAACGCCTCAATGGGGCTGGAACAGGTGGTGACCTGATAGCCCAGTGAGGAGAGGATGCGCTGCTCCACATCAAGGACGATCTGTTCGTCGTCCACCAGCAGGATGTTTTCAGTTCCTTTCAGATTTTCATCCTTGACCTCATCTGTCTCGATGGGGGTGTGGCTGCCGACCACCGGCAGATAGATGTGAAATGATGTGCCCCGGCCAGGTTCGCTGTGGACACTGATTTCTCCCCGGTGTTTGCTGATGATCCCATGCACCACGGCAAGTCCGAGACCGGTGCCTTTTTCCTTTTCTTTGGTGGTGTAGAAGGGGTCAAAAATACGTTCGATCTGGGCCTGGTCCATGCCGGCCCCTGTATCAATGACCGAGAGCTGCAGGTAAGGTCCCGGAGTCAGGGCAGGACACTCTTCAATCTGTCCCTCCTGTTCAATGGTCAGGCTCTTCAGCTTGATGGTCAAGGTGCCGGGCTGGCCCCCCATGGCATGTTTGGCATTGGTGCTGAGGTTCATCATCACCTGGTGGAGCTGGGTCTGATTGGCCATGACCGGCGGGCAGTCCGGGGCAATGTCGCTGGTGATTGTAATGGTGCTCGGCAGTGAGGAGCGCAGAAAGGTGATGGCCTCGCCGACGATGTCCTGGATCTTGATCGGACGGAAGGCCTCTTCTCCATGGCGACTGAAAGTCAGGATCTGTCGCACGAGGTCAGTGGCCCGGTTGCCGGCCTCGATGATCTTGCTGATATCATCACGCAGGGGGCTGTCTGGCGGAAGTCCGGCCAGAATCATGTTGCCATAGCCAAGAATCACCGAAAGGATATTATTGAAGTCGTGGGCAATGCCGCCGGCCAGGGTGCCGATGGCCTCCATCTTCATGGAATGGCTGAGTTGTTTTTCGAGGGCAATTTCGCGGCTTACGTCACGTTTGACCGCTACGAAGTTGGTGATGGTTCCCGAGGCGTCAAGGACCGGGGAGATGGTCATCTCTTCTTCAAACAAAGTCCCGTCTTTTTTGCGGTTGGTCAACTGACCGCTCCAGACGTGGCCGCTGCTGATTTGCTTCCACATCAGTTTGTAGAATCGCTCTGTCTGGTGTCCGCTTTTGAGAAGGGAGGGGTTGCGGCCGATGACCTCTTCACGGGAGTAGCCGGTACATTTTTCAAAGGCCGGATTGACATATTGGATGACACCGTCGCGGTCGGTGATGACCACGGTCTCCGAGGCTTGTTCGATGGCCGCGGACAACCTGATCCGGTTTTCCTCACTCCTGGTCTGCAGGGTGATATCCTTGGCCGCATGGACGACATGCTGGAGCTGACCATTATCATCAAAAAGCGGGAATGAGGAGATGTTGAAGGTCTTGCTCAGTTGGGGGTACTTGACGACCGAGTCGTGCGGCTGATGGTCTTCATGGGTGGCCTTGATGGGACAGTCCGGGCAGGGGGTGTCCCGCTGGAGCAGGAGTTGATAGCATTTCCGTCCCAGGAGTTTGTCCTGGGGGAGTTTGAAAAATTGCTCGGCCGCCTTGTTGGCCATGACGATGCGCATCTCGGTGTCCTGGATGGTGATCACATCCCTGATGGCATCAAAGGTTTTTTCCCACTGTTCCTTGGCCTGGCGTAATGATTTTTCCGTAGAGCGCCGGGCCTCAATTTCCTGCTTGATCTTGCTGGTCCGGATTCGAACCCGATCTTCCAGCTTGAGGTTGTGATCAGTCAGGGAACTGTTAAGATCAACAATTTTCTGGATCAGCCGCCCATAACTCAGATACAAGATAAAAAACGACAGAGTCAGAATGGTCAGGGTGACAAGGATGATAACGATAAGAATGCGGCGTGTGGCTGCCCGCTGCTCGGCAATGTCGATGCTCGTGAAGATGGCGCCGTGGGTTACCCCTGCATAATCCTTCAACTCGGCCGTGCGCACCAGGATAGAGTCAAATGTATCAAACGCGATTTCCTGGCGGTCGCGGGTGATGTCGGTGTGTGCAAGTAATTTCTGCAGATGTTCCCGGTCGAGGGAGATGGCCGCCCCTTTCTGGTAGAGGATGGCTGGTAAGGCGGAGCGCCGGAGAAATTCCTCGGGATCTTTGATTTTACTGAATGGTCCCTCTGGAATATAGAGGAAAAGAGAGGTGTTGAGGCGTTGGGTCAGCCGGTCGAGAATCTGGCTGGCGTCAAGGCCGACTTGAATGGCCCCAAGATGACGGCCGTCAAGGAAAACCGGACAGACAATCCGGAACTGCATGCTGTAGAGGCCGATATGGAAACCGGAGTTGGGTTGCAGCGTCTGGTTGGTGAGCACGATGTCGGGACGAGTTTGAGTGACGTCCTGACCAAAGTTATCCGGTTCATGGGCCCGAAGGAGTACCGTGTTGTCCGGGAGAATCCATCCCATGGAGACCACGTAGGGGTTTTCCTGGTGGAGGACCTTGAAGAGTGCGAGAGAGGCAGCCAATAAACCAGCCCTGTCCTGGTTGGCAAAACTCTCCAGCAACGGACGTCTGCCCGGGTTGATTTGGCCATTGACGAGGGCGGCGACGCGTTGCAGGTACTGTTGATGATCCTGATCAATGGTCAGGTTGATGATGCTCTGGATATTGCTGGTCTGGGCCCTGATGGATTGCTCCTGGTCAAGGCGGTGGTGCTGGAAAATCAAATAGGTGAAAATTCCACACGTGGCTGCCAGCAGAAGCATGATGGCGATGATGACTTTCCATTTGCTGCTCATGGTGATCGACGGATACCTTCAATGAATTGCGCGACAAAGAAAATGTGGCAGGGGTTGGTGAGGAGATAAAGAGTTATTTGAAATTATCATGTTCCGGATATCTTGTCAAAATGTAACTGTTCAGATGGAGTGCAGCTGAATAGTTACGACTGGACACCAGTTGCAGCAAGAGAGCAGTACTGCAATGGTGTATTGGGAGTATGGAGTTTGCCGGGGAAATTTTTTCAAGCAGTCCAGATTGATTCATAGTATATTTATCAATTCGCCTTGCAGGTGCAGCAGGGGTGGAACACCTGGTGAAACTGAGTGACGGATTGGGACCTTTGGAGATGGAGATGGGGAGTGGGGATCAGCAGGTCCGGATTGATAAGTGGCTGTGGGCCGCCCGGTTTTTCAAGACACGCTCCCTGGCCGCTCAGGCCGTCAGCGGCGGCAGGGTCCATGTGAATGGCAATCGGACCAAACCCTCCCGTATCCTGGAGTGTGGAGATCAGCTTGCCATCAGTCGGGGCGAGGAGCGGTTCCAGATCAGGGTGCTTGGCCTTTCCTCTTTTCGTCGACCGGCCGTTGAGGCCAGATTGCTCTATGAGGAATCAGAGGGATCGATTCGGGCCCGGGAAGAGGCCGCACAGCTTCGACGTGATCTGACCGTGTTTGCGGGCAGGGTCCCAACTGGGAAGCCCGACAAGCGTGAGCGTCGCCGAATCCGTCATTTTGTCTGTAAAGATTGATATTTTTTAGGTGAAAAAACAGGTGTGCTTGAGTGGTGGGGCCGTGCGGGAGAATCATGATCTGTCCGGTCTGGGGCGCATGTCGATTGAATTGAGTTATTGTGGATGTACCTATTCACCGTAATGCCCAGGAATAGCCATAAACCGGGAACTGTAACTGGTCATC
>CALENA010000098.1 GCA_937910875.1 uncultured Desulfobulbaceae bacterium
TTTTTTCGCATGCCTTGATCTTGACCAAAATTGCTCATTTATGGACAGACACAAGTTAAGAACGTGAGGAAAAAGATTTTCTTGGGGTCCTCTTGGGCGTCTTTTCTTTTCACGTTACTTTTGCTGTATTATTTGTATCAGAAAGGCCCGTTATGGTTTACATAACGGGCCTTTCTGGTATCTCCCCGTATTTATTTTTTTCTTGGATAACTCTTTTATCGAGATTTCAAAAGAGAGGATTATGACGGTGAGCTTGGCCCGGTGGGAAGAGGAAGGTCCCTGGCCGGCTACGCTCCGCCCGAGCCATGAACGACGTTCCGTCGCCCATGGCTCAGATACGCCGGTCAGGGACCTTCCTGTTCCCACCTCTTTCCAGTTCAGGTCAGAGCAATAGTGTTCGGACTGCTTGTGAACAGTTACTTTTTTGGGTTTTCATAACAAAACAACTCTCAAGTCAGCCTGCTTTTTTCACGGAAATCAGCACCTCTCCGCGCATAACTTTTTACCTTGAGCTGTCAAAAAAGAAGCGTGCAAAAAGAGTGCAATCTTGTATTATGTACCACTTTGTGTCACCATAGAGTACTCTGAAGAATTAAGGTTTTTGTGAAGGACCAAGGATCGAATATGGACAATTGCAGCGAGAAAATCATACTCCCGACCCTTGATCCCATCGGCCAGGACCTTCTGGATCAGGCCTGGGCTGAGGTGGCACGTCAGGAGGCCGCCTATGAACCGGGAGAACAAGAGGACCTGCGCTGCAGGATCAAACAGCTCCTCAAGGAGCAGGATGCGGTCCTGGTGGCCCATTACTACACCTCTGACGATCTGCAGCAGTTGGCCGAGGATACCGGTGGTACTGTTGCCGACTCCCTGGAGATGGCCCGCTTTGGTCATGAACATCCGGCGTCCACCTTGATTGTGGCCGGGGTCTGTTTTATGGGAGAGACGGCCAAGATCCTCAATCCGGAAAAGAGGGTCCTGATGCCCGATGTCCAGGCCACCTGCTCTCTGGATCTGGAATGCCCCGCACACCTGTTTGCAGCGTTTTGTGATGCACACCCGGACTACACCAGTGTGGTCTATGCCAATACCAGTGCGGCAGTCAAGGCCAGGGCCGACTGGGTGGTCACCTCAGGCATCGCCCTGCCGATCATCAAGTACCTGGCCGAACAAAACGAGAAGGTCCTCTGGGCTCCGGATTGTCATCTGGGCTCATATGTTCAGAGGGAAACAGGAGTGGACATGCTGATCTGGCCCGGCAGTTGTGTAGTACACGAGCAGTTCAAGGCCGAAGGGATCAAAACGCTGAAGAAAAGCTATCCGGAGGCCCAGGTTCTGGTCCACCCCGAATCCCCTGCCGAAGTGGTGGCCCTGGCCGATGTGGTTGGCTCGACCACCGGTCTGATCCAGGCCACCCTCAACCCTGAGGTCCAGGAGTTTATCGTGGCTACCGAACCGGGAATTTTTTACAAAATGCGACAGGCCTCTCCTGCCAAGACCTTCCTTGAGGCTCCCAGTGGCGGTCTTGGCGGCAGCTGTGAGAGCTGCCGGCGTTGCCCGTGGATGGCCATGAACGGCTTACGGAATCTGGCCCAGGTCCTGGAGTCTGGCGCCCATGAGATCATTATTGCGGACGAGATTTGCCAGAAGGCTTTGGTCCCCATTCAGAGAATGATGGATTTTGCCCACAACCACCAGATTGTTATGAAAAACAAAGGCAATGCCTGAAGGTTGTTACTCGTGAAAAAGTTGGCGCTCCGGACAGAGCGCGCTGCAGCTGTTACTGGATTTTCATACAAAACAAAGATTTTCGTACAGGAAACCTTGATGTTTGCCCGACACCACTGATACACTTAACTGACGTACACACTTAACTGAAAAAACCGGTTGCTTTCTCACCCTCTGGCGGGAGAGTCAATGGCAGCTTCCAAGACCTTTCTCATTAAAGGAGAATTCTCAATGGACACTTTGAAATTTGAAACACTTGCCCTGCATGCCGGTCAGACGGTTGATCATGACACCCTCTCCCGCGGGGTCCCGATTTATCGTACCAGCTCTTATCTCTTTCGTGATACCGAGCATGCGGCCAATCTCTTTGGTTTAAAAGAACTGGGCAATATCTATACGCGCCTGATGAATCCCACCCAGGATGTCCTGGAGAAGAGGGTGGCGTCCCTGGAGGGCGGCGCTGCGGCCCTGGCCCTGGCATCGGGGACCTCGGCCATCTTCTACTCCATCATCAATATCTGCAGCCAGGGTGATGAGGTGGTGGCCGCCAATAATCTGTATGGCGGCACCTACACCCAGTTTGACACCATCCTGCCCCAGTTGGGGATCAAGGTTCGCCTGGTCGACCCCAGTGACCCGGCCAATTTTGCCAGGGCGATCAACGAAAAAACCAGAGCCCTTTACTGTGAAACCATCGGCAACCCGGGCCTTGAGATGACAGATCTGGAAGCGGTCAGTAAAATTGCCAGGGAGCATCATCTGCCCCTGATCGTTGACTCCACTTTTACCCCGCCCTGCCTGCTGCGCCCGCTGGAGCATGGGGCCGATATCGTCGTCCATTCACTCACCAAATGGATGGGCGGCCATGGGGTGGCCATAGGCGGGATTGTCGTTGATAGCGGCCGCTTTGACTGGACTGACCCCAAATTCACCCTCTACAATGAACCGGATCCCAGTTACCACGGCCTGCGCTATGGCCATGACCTGGGCGATCTGAACCCGGTCGCCTTTGCCCTGCGGATGCGCCTGGTTCCGCTGCGGAACCTGGGGGCCTGCATCTCTCCGGATAATTCCTGGACCTTTCTCCAGGGAATCGAGACCCTGTCGCTGCGGATGGAACGCCATTGCGCTAATGCTTATGCGGCCGCCGAGTATCTCAAGAAGCATCCCAAGGTGGCGTGGGTCAAATACCCAGGACTAGACGGCAACTCCCTGGCCCGAAAATATCTCAAAAACGGCTTTGGAGGCATGGTGGCCTTTGGCCTGAAGGGGGGCCGCACTTCCGGCAAGAAATTTATTGAAGGGCTCAAAATATTCTCCCACGTGGCCAATGTGGGAGACGCCAAATCTTTGGCCATCCATCCGGCCACGACGACCCATTCTCAGATGAGTGTGGAACAGCTGCAGGCGGCCGGCCTGTCAGAGGCGATGGTCCGCCTTTCAATTGGTATTGAACATATCGATGACATCCTGGCGGATCTCGAACAGGCATTGGCCGCAGCTTAATCGGTGACACGCGTGCAGGACCAGGGCAGGAGATATTTCACCTTTGGCGATGATGGCCAAGGTCTGAAGCTTGACAACGGCAGCCACCTGGGCCCGGTCACTCTGGCCTATGAGACCTATGGCCAGCTCAATGGTGCAGGGGACAACACCATCCTCATCCTCCATGCCTTTTCCGGCGATGCCCATGTCGCCTCTCATCCAGGCCAGGAGGGGGAGGCCGGAGCGCCAGGCTGGTGGGAAACCATGGTGGGTCCCGGCAAGGCCATTGACACCGACCGCTATTTTGTCATCTGCAGCAACATCCTGGGCAGCTGCATGGGATCGACCGGGCCATCGTCTGAAAACCCCAGAACCGGTGCCCCCTACGGCCTTGATTTCCCCATGCTCACTATTGCTGATATGGTCCGGGCCCAAAAGGTCCTGATCGACCATCTGCAGATCAGCCGCCTTCTGACAGTTATTGGCGGCTCTGTCGGGGGCATGCAGGCCCTGCAATGGTGTATCAGCTATCCTGAGATGGTTTGTTCGGCCATTCCTCTGGCGACCACCATGCGCCATTCAGCCCTGGCCATTGCCTTTAACGAAATTGCCCGCCAGGCCATCATGGCCGATCCCAAATGGAATCAGGGCCGCTATGGCAGCACCCCGCCGGAGCTGGGGCTGTCCGTGGCCCGGATGATCGGCCATGTCACCTATCTCTCGGACGAGGCTATGCGCCGCAAATTTGGCCGACGACTCCAGGAGCGCAGTGATTTTTCATTTAATTTTGAGAGTGATTTTGAGGTGGAAAGCTATCTCCACCACCAGGGGGCCAAATTTGTCCGCCGTTTTGACGCCAATTCTGTCCTTTATATCACCAAGGCTGCTGATTATTTTGATCTGACCGGCAACGGGGAGGCTGCCATGAGCGGACTTGCCGAGGCCGACATTCGCTTTCTGGTGATTTCATTCTCCTCGGACTGGCTCTATCCCACCTATCAATCAAAAGAGTTGGTTCGGGCCTTGAAGAGGGGGGGGATGGACGTCAGCTTCTGTGAAATCAAGGCCGACTGTGGCCACGATGCCTTCCTCATTGAAAACGAGCGGTTGCAGGAGATGGTGAGCGGCTTCCTGAATGGAGTGATGACCAATGGTGGAGATTCGCATGCGCTTTGATCTGCAGGTCATCTCGTCATGGATTGAACCGCACAGCCGGGTGCTTGATCTGGGCTGCGGCCATGGAGATCTTCTCTATTATCTCCAGACCGAGAAGGGGGTAAAGGGAATCGGGATTGAATCTGATGAAAAAAAGGCCGCCAGCTGTATCAGCCGCGGCCTGTCAGTCCTGCAGGAAAACTTCAATGAGGAGGTCCTTGATTACCCGGCCAACCATTTTGACTACATCATCCTCAGCCAGACCCTGCAGCAGGTCTACAAGCCGGATGAATTACTGCGCTCTCTCCTGACCATCGGCAGCAAGGTGATCGTCAGTTTCCCCAATTTCAGCCATTGGAAGATCCGCGCCCAACTCTTTTTTACCGGCCTGGCCCCCAAAAGCGACCATCTCCCCTATGAGTGGTACAACAGCCCCAATATCCGGGTGGTGACCATGAAGGATTTCCGGACATTTATCGCAACCATCGGCGCGGAGATCATGCAGGAGGTGGCGATCAACAACCATCACCATGAGGAAAAGGGAAATATTGTCCGGTTCCTCACTGATTGCCGTGCCACCTATGGAATTTTCCTGATCACGGCCAAGTGAGGTGACGGTAAGAGGTGAGTGAAAATTACATCAGGATGAACCTGTCGGGACAGTCGCATTCGTTGCCCCAATAGACCTTCAAGCTTACTTGCCGCGCCACCAAACTTGTCCGTCAGGCCGTCGCCGTTCTCGCGGTCAGGCTAAGAGAATCATTCGATTTATTTTATTATTTCAAGCTCCAGACACCCCTCTTCCCTGATCTCCCTGAAGAAAGGGGGGCTCTGAATGTTTTACTGGAAATGTGCTGATGATCATTGCCTGGCTACCAGACATCTTCAAGGTCAATATCGGGATCATCGTATCGTTTAACGGTTTCCATCCATTCGCTCTTGCATTCTTTGATTTCTTTTTTCATTTCTGTCAGATCTTCTGCAGTAATTTGACCAATTGCATGCAGGAACGTATAAAAATGTTTAAAGCAGGCAATATACTCTTTTACGGATGTTACCGATGCCCACATGGCTTTTCGGATAAACCACGAACCCAGAAAATCATTAATGTGCTTCACACCTTCCGGCGGTTGCAGTGGCTCTTCATATAACAGATAGTAGTTTATATAGAATTCAATATTGGCAATGTGTTTTTCTATTGTTTTGGGCGACAGCTTTTTTGAGGCCAGATAGTTGTTGAATTGAAGCAGGACCTTCTCATTTATTTTTCTTATTTTGTCGCATTCTTCTTCAAAATCTTCGTGTTCATCCTCGTCATCTTCGTCATCTTGGTACTGAAGGGGGGATTCTCCTTTTTTTTCTGTTATTCTCGGATATTCGCCCTTTGGGTATAAATCCAGAATTTCTTCAACTGTGATCTCATGCAACCATTCGTCCCCAAAATCAAAGAGGTATTCAAACTTTCCTTTGACCTGTAGGTTCAAACTGGAAATCTTTGTTTTGGATGCATCATGTGGTTTCTTATCTACCCAAACTGAAGCATCTTCTACAACGAAGGGATGGGTGTATTCTGGAGCTTCAGAGAATCGATTTCTCGCTTTACTCCCTGGTTTAGTCAGATAAAAAGAATACATATGTTGATCAAATCTGTCGAATGCCTGAAAAATTGTCTCGTGAAGTTGATCAAGAGACTGGCCGCCCAATATTTCTATACGGCGCCACGTTCTTTTATCATGAGATAAGGCGACCTTCAGGATGTATAATTGATTCTTGGTCATCTTGATTACTCCTTGGTGTTGTTATAAAAAAGACCTACTCCCCCAACTCCCGCTGCACATAGTAATGAAGCATCCCCTGCACGCTGCCTGACGCCAGTCCGTCCTGATCATACTTGCCAACCAGCAGCGCGTGCTCTTTCTCCGCCCGCTCCCTGGCCGAATTAAGATCTGGCAGCTAAAAGTGATCAAGTGACCCGCGTCAATTATGGCCTGATTCGCAGAAAGGACGGGAATTTGGGGAGACCGGAGTCATACCAGCCGTAATATTTGAAGCTGATGACTGAACCGGGAAGGGGCGGGTTTTCCCGTTCGCCATCACTGAAGCCGGTGCCTATCTTGAAACGGATCTTCGTGTCCGGTAATTCAACCAGGAGCGAGCCCATTCTCTCTTTATTGCGGCCGGTTCCAGGGAGCGCGTCAATGACCACGGCTTCGGCATCGGAATAGCTTTTGACCTTGAGGATATCCGCGCTTCTGCCCGTGACATAGAGGGAGCCCGGTCTTCTAAGGATGAGGCCTTCACCGCCCAGACCTTCAACCCTGTGCAACTCTGCCTGGAGATGGGCGGTATTTTCAACTGCGGACTGGGCAATCACAAAGGCACATGAGGAAGGGTGGGCCTGAAACCACTTGCGGACGGCCGCCAGTCTTTCCTCAATTCCACCGGGGGCCTCAGGTGCGTCAAAGATTGCAAACTGCAGATCAAGCCAGCCCGCAGTGGCCTTTTGTGTCCTGACCCTGCCTGAAGTTTCTGCAAACGTCCCACGCCCGCCCCAGATTTCACCTTCCACAGGAAAGGGCGGAAAGTTTTTAACAAACTCAGGGTGGGGCTGAAAAGGAAACCCATTCTTTGAAAGCAGATTCCGGCCATCCCAGTACCCTCTGACCCCATCGAGCTTTTCACTCATCAGCCAGCCAGTCACATCGGTCTTTTCCTCATAAACCAGAGGCAGCATGAGGTCCAGAGATCGGGCCGCTCCAGCAGGAAAAAAGATAAAAAACGCCAGGACGCAGACGAGGGCGCGGCAGAAACTCAACCTTGCACGTTCCCTCTCCCTGTGAGCCGGATCAGCCACAATCAGGAATCATCTTGATCGATCTTCTGCCTTTCATCAAGAGCCCTCCGTGCCATATTTCCTAATTCAGCCTGAGACATGGGTTTGGCCAGATAATAACGGACACCGACCTCTCGGAGGACCTTTTCATTAATGTGTTCTGAAAATCCTGAACACATGATGACCGGCAGATCCTGCCGCAATTCCCGGATACGTCTGACCAGATCCAGCCCGGTCATTTTGGGCATGGTCATATCGGTGACCACCAGATCATACCGGTCCGGGTTCGCGCAGAATGCCTCCCAGGCCTCTACAGATCCGGCAAAGCCATCTACCGTGTATCCCAACAACTCAAGCATCCTCGTCTCCATTGAGACCAGCATCTTCTCATCATCCACGACCAGGACTCTCTCCCGACCCTGCGCAGTCGCAGTCCCCGTTTCCGGAACCGGCAATTCCACCTGCTCCTCAATGATGGGCAGGTAGACCGTGAAGCATGAACCTTTTCTCGGCTCACTGACAACGGTAAGATGACCGCCATGGATTTTGACTATCCCATGGACAACAGAGAGCCCGAGACCCGTCCCTTCCCCTATTGATTTTGTGGAAAAATAGGGTTCAAAGATTTTTTCCAGATTTTCTTTGGTGATGCCGCAGCCCGTATCGCTGACCTCCAGTTGAACATAGGGACCGGGAACATATCCAGGCCAGTCGGGAATCGATTTTACCGCCAGAATTTCCCGCGTCAGCCGCACCGACAGGACCCCTCCTGTCGGCTGCATGGCCTGATAGGCATTGGTGCAGAAGTTCATGACAATCTGATGGACCTGAGTGGCATCACCCTGGACCAGAGGACAGTTCTCGTCAATCTCCTGTTTAATTTCAATGGTGGAGGGCAAAGAGGCGCGCAGAAGTTTGAGGGCCTCCTTGACAATGGACTGGACCCGCAGGGGATGAAAGCTCTGCTCCCCGCTCCGGCTGAAGGAGAGAATCTGCTGGACGAGGTCCTTGGCCCGATTTGCGGCAACCAGTACTTCCTGGGCATCCTTTTCCGCCGAGCTGCCCGGCTCCAGTTCCAGAGTCAGGAACTGCGTATAACCGACAATGGCAGTTAAGATATTGTTAAAATCATGGGCAATCCCTCCGGCCAGGGTGCCGATGGCCTCAAGCTTCTGAAACTGACGCAGTTGCTTCTCCACTTCTTTCTTTTCGGTGATGTCTTTGGCAAAATGGGCGATTCCGATGTTCTGACCATTCTGATCGACGACAGGAGTGGCTGAGAGCAGAAAGGTCCGGTGCAGTCTCTCATGATGAATCTCAGCGGAATAATGATGAAAATCTGCCAAGTTATCGGTCAAGGGACAGCCAAGGCAGGGCTCACTGGTGCCCCGGAAGAGTTCATAGCAGATTGAACCCTCCAACGCTCCAGCATCCTTCTCGAAAAATTTAACCCCAGCGGCATTGATCCGCTTGATCCGCCTATCTTCATTCTGCAGGGTGACAATATCATCGAT
>CALENA010000099.1 GCA_937910875.1 uncultured Desulfobulbaceae bacterium
TCAAAGGATTCAGCCCTTACTTTTCAATGGTGCCGAAGGCGAGAATCGAACTCGCACGACCGTTGGCCGCTACCCCCTCAAGATAGTGTGTCTACCAGTTCCACCACTTCGGCAACAATTCTCTTACTTTTCTTCCGTGACCGGGGCGGGACCGGAGCCAAACTCCTGGGCCTGAACCGGCGCAGTCTCCTGATCTGCCGGAATGACCTGCTCCGCCACGGGTGCTGCAGGAGCCGCCACACCGCTCATCACCGATCCGGTGCCGGTGTGCGACGAGAGATAGGCCAGGGCCACAGATGTAACCATGAAGACCACGGCTGCGGTCGTCGTCATCTTGCTCAGGAGGGACAGTGGTCCTTCGGTGCCGAACAGGGACTGGCTGGAACCGCCGAAGGATGCACCCACGTCGGCCCCCTTTCCGTGCTGCAGCAGGACAATTCCCACCAGGAAGAGACAGACAAGGACATGCAGAATGGTCAAAAGGGTAATCATAAACTCGGCTCAAGCCTTGTAATGCACAATTCGAATAAAAGACGCCGCGTCAAGTGCCGCGCCGCCAACCAGGGCCCCATCGATATCAGGCTGGGCCAACAACTGGTCGACGTTGTCAGGTTTAACCGAACCACCATACAATATTCTCATATGCCCGGCAATGTTTTTTTCATACAAAGTTGCAACCTGATCACGAAGGAATTCATGTACCTCCTGCGCCTGCCCGCCACTGGCCGTCAGGCCAGTACCGATGGCCCAGACCGGCTCATAGGCAATGGCCAACCGTGCGCATTGCGTCGGCGTCACCCCATCAAGAGCTCCACGCAACTGCTCAGCCAGGACGGCAAAGGTTTGCCCACTCTCCCGCTCTTCCTGGGTTTCACCGACACAGAGGATCATCAGCAGGCCCTGAGCAAGACCGCCACACAAGCGGCGATTGACCATGGCATTGTCTTCATGAAAGATCTGCCGCCGTTCAGAATGACCAACGATGGCCGCATGGCCGCCGGCGCCCTGAATCATGACCGGTGAAATCTCACCGGTAAAAGCCCCCTCCGCAGCCCAGCAGACATTCTGGCCCGCCAGAATGATGCCGCTGCCGTGAACGATGTGAGAGACCTCGCTGAGCACCGTGGCCGGTGGAGCAAGCATGATATCGCGATCTTCCAGGTCTGAGCAGCCCTGGCGAATCGCCGCTGCCAGCTGGCAGGCCTCAACCACCGTAGTATGCATCTTCCAGTTTCCCACCAAAAGCGGCCGACGACTCATGCCCCACCCCCATCACCCAGGCTGTCTACTCCGGGCAGGCTCTTGCCCTCCATGAGCTGGAGAAAGGCACCGCCGCCAGTCGACATGTAAGAGATACGATCAGACTCACCCGATTTCTTGACCGCCGCATTGGAGTCGCCGCCCCCGGTCACCGACAGGGCGTGCGACTCGGCCACGGCCCGACACAGGGCCATGGTTCCCCGGGCAAAGGCATCCATTTCAAAGGCCCCCATGGGCCCGTTCCAGACAATGGTCCGAGCGTCAGCCAGGGCCTCTTTAAAGAGAATCACCGAGGCCGGACCAATATCAAGGGCCATCCAACCCTCAGGGATATCCTGGCAGGTCACATTCTTGATCACGGCATCGGCTGCAAAGCGGTCAGCCGCCACCACATCCACCGGCAGATAGACCTTGACTCCTCTGGACCTGGCCGTTGCCATGAACTCCCGAGCGGTGTCAAGCAAGTCATCCTCCACCTTGGACTCACCCACATTCAGTCCCAGACTCTTGAGAAATGTATTGGCCATGGCCCCACCAATGATCATCTTGTCGACCCGGTCGAGCATATTCTGCAGGGCGCCGAGCTTAGACGAAACTTTGGCCCCGCCGACCAGGGCCACCAGGGGCCTGACCGGGTGGGTAATGGCCTTGTCAAAAAAATCAATCTCTGTCTGGAGCAGGAAGCCTGCGCCACGTTCGGCCACATGGACAGTGACTCCGGCCACAGAGGCATGGGCCCGGTGCGAAACGGCAAAGGCATCATTGACATAGATCTCAGCCAGACGGGCCAGCTGAGCCGAAAACTCCGGATCGTTGTCGGTCTCCTGTTTATGAAAGCGCAGATTCTCCAGCAGGATCACCTCGCCCGCCGCCATGGCCATAACCATGGCCTCGGTCTCCGGCCCTACACAATCCGGGGCCAGGCGGACCGGCCGGCCGATGAGTCCGGCCAGATATTCAGCAATCGGGGCCAGGCTGAACTTCTCCACCCGCTGCCCTTTGGGCCGCCCCATGTGCGAACAGACGACCAATTTGCCCCCCTGCTCCAGGACATACCGGAGGGTGGGCAGGGCCATGCGAATACGGATGTCGTCGGTAATCTGCCCCTGATCATCCATAGGGACATTAAAATCCACCCGAACCAGGACCCGCTTGCCAGCCAATAACAAGTCACGGACACTCTTCATACGGCGCTCCTCTGATGATTGTCAGCCACTCTTCCCCCTTACAGCATCTTGTCGGCGACCAGGACGGTCAAGTCACCCAGCATGTTGGTATAGCTCCCCAGTTCATTATCATACCAGCCATAGACAACTGCCTGGGTGATCGGGACATTGAGAATGGACTCGGCCCCGGCATTGATGGCACAAGACTTGATATTATTCAGATTAACCGGGATTGAGGCGGTGCGGGTATGGGTCTCAGTCCCCTCGATCACTGCGGCTGCGGCCGGCACCCCGATGATGTCCGAACTGACATTCTGCTCCTCGGTGTATTGAAGATAGGGGTTATTAAGGGCAAATTCACGATAGATGGAGTTGATCTGCTCCCGGTTCAGCGGGGAGTCCAGATCATCCTGGAGATTCAGGACCAAAACGATCAGAGAACCGGTGGAGGTGGGAATACGTACCGACTCGGCAATAAAACCGATATTCTTCATTTCAGGAATAACCAGAACCAGGGCCTTGGCCGCACCAGTGGTGGTCAGAATGATGTTATTGAGAATGGAGCGGTTCTTGCGCAGATCTGTGGCCCCGCTCTTGGGCAGGCGATCCAGAACCTGCTGACTGCCGGTGGCCGCATGTACCGTGACCATGGAGGCGCTCAGAAAATTGGCAGCGCCGATACTCTCCATCAGCGGTTTGATCATATAGGAGAGACAGGTGGTGGTACAGGAGGCCGCCGAAATCAGGGAATGACGGCCAACATCGTAGTCTTCCTCATTAATTCCCATGACCGTGGTCACCGCATCAGCGGGCATATCCAGGCCCTTGGCCTGGATCTTGAACGGGGCCGAGAGCATGACCTTTTCGGCCCCGGCCGCCAGATGACCGCGCAGGGCGCCGCGCACGGCCTCGGCATCGGCCGTGGGATCGGTAAAGGCCCCGGTGGTGTCGGCCACCAGCTTGACGCTGTTCTCTCGCCAGGCAATGTCCTTGGGATTCCGCGCACTGCGCAGAAACTTGACCGGGACCCCGTTAATGAGCATGGTGCCATCAACATCATTCAGATTCTCAATCACCCGGCCACCCTTGTGACCATAGAGATAGGTACCCAACCGACCGTATGATGAATCCCGGTCAATGGCCGCAGCCAGATCATTGAGGTTCTGGCCGATCTCCCGGCCTACATTGACAACCAGTTCGGGAAAATGTTTCCGCGAGACATGGTGCCAGAGTGAAAGCTTGCCGATCCGACCCAGGCCATTGATCCCTAATTTCATAGCAACTATTCTCCTATACGAGTAACATATCAGATAAAATCAGCACCTCTTCCGGTACCGACTGGATGTATTCTTTGGCATGGCAAAGATTGTTCTTTACCTGCTACCTTACTATTCTTATAACGTATTTTCCCACCTGCGGCAAAGAATAATCCAGGAAAACCCCTGGAAAGCGCCACTCCAGCGACCATGCGATTTGACCAGCCCATCATCCCCGCCACCCTGATCCGGCGCCGCAAACGCTTTTTGGCCGATGTCCGCCTGGACAACAACATCGAAATAACCGCCCATTGCCCGAACTCCGGCTCCATGCGCGGCTGCTCGACTCCGGGCAGCAGGGTCTATCTCTCCACCTCGGACAATCCCAGGCGCAAGTTCGCCCAGACCCTGACCACCCGCCGCCTGCCCATCATCTTTTCCTCACTCCAATCAAAACAGACAACGCCATGACAACTCAAATGCACAACGGCAAAAAGGCCGTCATCCTTCTTTCCGGAGGTCTTGATTCAACCACGGTCCTGGCCATTGCCAGGGCCGAAGGCTATCAATGCTACTGCCTGAGCTTCCGCTACGGCCAGAAACAATCAGTGGAACTGGAACGGGCGACGCACATCGCCCGTTCCATGGGTGCCGCCCGACACCTGATCCTGGGGCTTGACCTCAACCTGATCGGCGGTTCGGCCCTGACCACGGATATGATCGTGCCCAAGGACCGTGACCTGGACGATGGCAGCAGTCAGATCCCGACCACCTATGTCCCGGCCCGCAACATGATCTTCCTCTGCCATGCCGTGGCCTGGGCTGAGGTCCTGGAGGCCACCGACATCTTTATCGGGGTCAATGCCGTCGATTACTCCGGCTACCCGGACTGTCGGCCTGAATTCATCCGGGCCTTTACCACCATGGCCAGGCTCGGGACCCGCGCCGGCGTGGAAGATACGCAAGGTGACTCCCCCCTCACCATCCACACCCCGCTTATCCAGCTGAGCAAGAAAGAGATCATCGAAAAGGGACTGGCGCTCAACATTGACTACTCCCTGACCCACAGCTGTTACGACCCGGTCAATGAAAAACCCTGCGGCCACTGCGACGCCTGCCTCCTGCGCCTCAAGGGCTTTGCCGAAGCAGGTCTCAAAGATCCGGCAACCTACCACTTATAAACGCCAGCCACCAACCCACCACAAGAAAGCCCCAACCAGTGGTGACAAGAACCCACTCTTCCAAGACCCGGTGCAAGAGCAAAAGCCAGGCAATGTACATGAGAAGATGACCTGCCCCTGCCCCTGCCAACCCGGCCAGCACTTCATTCTTCCCCCAGGCAATTCAAGGGGCGCTCCTTGACTCCCGTATCCCACATCAGGTATCCTGAAAATATGATCAAGATCCCCCTTCACAGCATGGGAGGGGGTCCCCTGGGACAATCAACGGTGCAGCAGTGAATTCCACCCGCATCCTGAACAGCAACAGCGGTCAATGGCAGCTTGAGTTGCGCCGCACGAGCGACGAACTGCTGGAAGTCTCGTGCAGTGGACGCTGGTGCCTGGACCAGGACCTGCCCCTTGCCGAGGCCGTTCTGGACACGACAGGAGACAATCTCCAGCGCCTGTCCTTTTCCACCGAGCACCTCAAAGACTGGGACACCGGCTTCCTGGCCTTCCTTCGGACCCTGCTTTCCCTCTGTTCTGCCCGTGCCATCAGCGTCAACCAGGAAGGGTTGCCCATGGGTGTGCATCATCTCCTGACCCTGGCTGCGGCAACTCCCCAGCAGAAGGCGTCCACTCACCACCGCGCCCAACAGGGCCTGTTCTTCCAGGTGGGCCAGGCAATCATTGAATTTGGGCGCGGCGCCCCTGAAATGCTCCATTTTCTGGGCGAAATCACCGCCTCCTTTGGCCGGTTGATCCGGGGCCGGGCCCATTTCCGGGCAAGTGATCTCTGGTGGGAGATCGAGGAGGTCGGGCCCCGGGCCCTGGTCATCGTCTCGGTCATCAGTTTTCTGGTGGGACTGATCCTGGCCTATCTGGGGGCCGACCAGCTCCGTTTGGTCGGGGCCCAGATCTTCATCGCCGATCTGGTGGCCGTCGGCATGATCCGCGAGATCGGGGCCCTGATGACCGGCATCATCATTGCTGGACGAACCGGTGCGGCCTTCGCAGCCCAGTTAGGTACCATGCAGGTCAACGAAGAGATCGACGCCTTCAGGACACTTGGCATCTCGCCGGTGGATTTCCTGGTACTCCCCCGAATGCTGGCCCTGATGCTGATGGTCCCCCTCCTGACCCTGTACGCAGGCT
The DNA here is from genome assembly GCA_937910875.1 of uncultured Desulfobulbaceae bacterium. Classification (GTDB taxonomy): domain Bacteria; phylum Desulfobacterota; class Desulfobulbia; order Desulfobulbales; family Desulfocapsaceae; genus Desulfatifera. Next base: position 5,998 of record CALENA010000099.1, read on the forward strand.
TTGTCGGGATGCTGGCCGGATGGCTGGTCTCGGCCACCATCTTTGACATCGGCATGTTTGAATATTACACCGAGACCCTGCGGGCCCTGAAACTGAAACATTTTCTGGTGGGGCTCTCCAAGGGCAGCGTTTACGGGATCATGGTGGCCTATGCCGGCTGTCTGCGCGGAATGCAATGCGGGAGAAGCGCCGAGTCTGTGGGCGAGGCCGCAACCTCAGCCGTGGTGACCGGCATCCTGCTGATCACCATTGTGGCCTCGCTGATGACCATCATCTTTTACCAGCTGGGGATCTGAGAACATGAACTCCATCCCTCACATCGAGGTCCGCAACCTGACCATGGCCTATGGCGAGTTCGTTATCCAGCACGATCTCAACTTCGTGGTCAACAAGGGGGATATCTTTGTCATCATGGGGGAGAACGGCTGCGGCAAGTCAACACTGATGCGGGCCCTGATCGGCCTGCAAGCCCCAGCCCTGGGGAGCGTCCTCTATGACGGCGAGGATTTCTGGAAGGTGACGCCGGAGGAGCAGGCACGGCTCAAACGGCGACTGGGGATCATGTTTCAGGGTGGGGCCCTGTGGAGTTCGCTGACCCTGGCCGAGAATGTCACCTTGCCGCTCCAGGAATACACCACACTGTCAGCACGTCGCCTGGCCGAGATCGTCTCTTTCAAACTGGCCCTGGTGGGACTGGCCGGTTTTGAGGATTATTATCCGGCCGAGCTGAGCGGCGGCATGAAAAAGCGAGCCAGTCTGGCCAGGGCCATGGCCCTTGATCCGGATATCCTGGTGATCGACGAACCCTCCTCGGGTCTTGATCCGCTCACCGCCAGCCGGCTCGACGACCTGATCCTCGAATTACGCGACAGCCTGGAGACGACCATCGTGGTCATTACCCATGAACTGGCCAGCATCCTCTCCATCGGTACCAATTCAATCTTCCTGGACAGCGAGACCCACACCATGATCAACACCGGCAATCCCAGAGAGGCGATGACTGCAGGAGACCCCAGAGTGCGCCATTTTCTGACCAGAGGGGCAACATGAGCAAACAGGCAAACCCTACACTGATCGGGGCCTTTGTCCTTGGCGCCATTATCCTTGGAACGGTGGTGGTCCTGCTCCTGGCCGGGGGCCAGTGGTTTCAGGAGAAACGCCAGCACATGCTCTATTTTGACGGCGCGGCGCAGGGCTTGCAGGTGGGTGCCCCGGTAGTCTTTCTCGGGGTCAAAGTGGGCACGGTCAAGCGCATCCAGCTGGGACTTGATGCGGAAAACCATCGTTTCCTGGTCTCGGTCACCATTGAGATCGAACCCAACATGGTCGAATCCCGCCTTGGCGAACAGGTCGACCTGCAGGACCGGACGACCATTCAGCAGCTGGTGGAACAGGGCCTGCGCGCCCGACTCAAGATCCAGAGCCTGCTCACTGGCCAGTTATACGTGGACCTGGATTTTCATATCGACAAAGCGGCCCGGTTCATGGCCCGCAATCCGGATGTGAGTGAAATTCCGACCATCCCCACCACGGCGGAAGTCCTGACCTCCAGGCTCGAGCGCTTTCCCATGGATGCCTTTCTCACCGATCTTGCGACCATCAGCCGCTCGCTCAGCACCGTCCTCTCCTCTGAGGCCGCACAGAAAATCCCTGGACAACTCGAGACAACCCTTACTCACCTCGAGGCCCTGAGCGCCAGACTGGACAAGGAGAGCGGCCCGGTCCTCACGGAGATAAAGGCCGATCTGATCGAGCTGGGCAAGGCCTTTACCGAAGTGCAGAGAGCTATGATCACCATCGGCAAGGTGGCAGAGGCCGGTTCTCCCATGATTGCCAGCCTGA
>CALENA010000100.1 GCA_937910875.1 uncultured Desulfobulbaceae bacterium
CTATATCCTCAAGGAATCCGCGGGCAGCGAGTTGATCGAGGCCATCCGTGCGGTCCACAACCGCCAGACCTATTTCAGTCGCAAGATCAATATGGACGAAATCAGGGAACTGCTCCGTACCCAGGAGCCCCTCTCACCCCTGGCCCGCCTGAGCCGCCGGGAGCGCGAAGTCCTGCAATTCGTGGTTGAAGGACTGTCCAGCGTTGCCATTGCCGAAAAACTTGGGCTCTCCCCCAAAACAGTTGAGACCTACCGCAGCCGCCTGATGGGCAAACTGGGGCTCTCAGACCTGCCGGCCCTGGTCAAGTTCGCCCTCCGCCATGGCGTCACCCAACTTGACTGACCAGCCTAGCTGGACCAGAATAGCCAGCCGCAACCAAGCATGAATGTTTTTTCCTTCGGCATGGCCAATGATGGTCTCCCATGGACTTTCATATAAATCAGCATGGCCGAACCAGAATGGCCAACCATGCTGGTTCCTCATCACAAAAAGAACAACCAGGTCAAAATTTGTCCGTTTATCAGAAACCGATCAAGCATTCCCGACAGACAGCCTGTTCAATTTCAGGTAATGATTAAAAAGAAATGAAGCCAGAAGACCCCAGCGGTCAAATCAGTATCAACTTCATCCCTGCCCCGGGACCCACGACCCTCTGCCATGCGTATCGAACAGAAAGCCACCCTGACCGTGGGATTGATTGTCACCCTCCTGTGTCTGGCCTTCCTCTACCAGGGAATCAGCCAGCACAATCAGTCCATCGACCTGCTGATGGAAGGGACTGCCAGTCAGATTGACCAGAACGTCACCGCGGCCAAGAATTTTGCTTTTGACGGCTATGAGAAACGAATCCAGACCCTGCTTTCAGTCCAGAACAAGGCGATAACGGCCTTTATCGCCCGCGACCGCGAGGCCCTGTACCAGGCAACCCTGCCGGCCTTCAATCAACTCCGGGCCGAAAACAGCTATTTCGAGATTCTCCATTTTCATCTCCCGGACGGAACCACCTTGCTCCGCATGCATGACCCGGATCATTATGGAGATAATCTCCTCGACTCCCGCCCGATGATCCGGGCCATGCATCAACAACAAAAGATGATGACCGGCTGTGAGATTGGGGTACACGGCACCTACTACCGGGTCATTGCCCCGATTTTTGACGGCGACACCTACATCGGGGCCGTGGAGTTCGGGATCTCCATGAACCTGGTCGCCGACTACCTGCGCCGCCATCTGGAAATCCCCTCGGCCAGCCTGCTCGATCTCGGCGAACTGCCGGATGCCTCTTCTTTTGCCGGTTCCAAGCGCCTGCACCGCGGCGACCTGCTCATTGATGCCCCGGCCGACAGCCTCTTCAGCCACCTGCCCGATCTCCACAATCTTGGCGCCGTCACCCATCTGCGCACCATTTCCATTGACGATCATCAGTATGTCTTTCATATCCACAAACTGTTCTCCGATTTCAACGGCAAATTGTTCTGCGGAATTATCGCCGTCCAGGACATCAGCGATCTGATCAATGACAAAAACAACTTTCTTGTTCGTACCCTGCTGTTCAGCGCCATCCTGCTCCTGCTGACCTTTTTGACCCTCCACTTCACCTTCGGCCAGATGGTCCGGGCCATGGTCCAAAAAAACCGGGAGCTCGAACTGGCCGAGGCAAAATACCGCTCCACCGCCTCATTCCTGGAAAGCCTGATGGACTCCATCCCGGACCTGATCTTCTCCAAAGACGGAAAAGGAATCTACCGCAGTTGCAACCAGGCCTTTGCCGCCTTCTACGATATGAACCGGGAGGACATCATCGGCCGCAGTGACCATGACCTTTTCCCTCCGGAGCAGGCCGATCGATTTGTGGAAAGCGATGAACGCGCCCGAGAGCTGGGGCAATTCCGCGGCCGGCAGCAGTGGCAGGAGACCTCGTTAGGTGATCGCCGGGCCATGGACACCATCAAAATCCCCCTGCTAGACGAAAAAGGCACGCCCCAAGGTATCATTGGAATCAGCCGCGACATCACGGCCCAGAAACTGGGCGAGGAGTCCCTGAAAAATGCGGCCCGACAGTGGGCCATCACCATTGATGCCTCAGATGACATTATCTTTCTGGTGGACCTTAAGCATCGTTTGCTGCGCGGCAACCTGGCCTTTTCCAACATGGCCGGTCTTACCCCAAAGGAGGCCATGGGCAAGGATATCCGTGCGCTTATCCACCCCCCCGGTGTCAATGATAAAAGCTGTGCCCTGTGCCAGGCCCTGGAGGCACAAGAGGACCAAGTTCTCACCCTTGAGGCCGATGAATCCTGCAACCCCCTGGGCAAGCCCGTTCAGGTGACAGTCAAGGTTCTTTATAACAATGACCGGAAGCCGATCTCAATCTTCTACAGCCTGCATGATCTCAGCTACCAGCGCCGGGTCGAAAACCAGCTGCGGGCCAGCAGTGACGAATGGGAACGGACCTTCCACGCCTTTCCCGACCTGATCACCATCCAGGACAAAGAGATGCGGATCATCAAGGCCAATGACGCCGCAACTCATCTCCTGGCCCAGAATGACAAAGATCTGGTCGGTCAGACCTGTTACCAGGTCTTCCGCGGCCAGGATCAGCCCTGCCCCAACTGCCCCGGCCTTACCACCTTTGAAACCGGCCAGACCTCTTCCGAGATCATCGAGCATCAGAACCTGAACAAGGTCTTCCAGGTGACCATCTCGCCGATCCTGGACCGGGATGGACAGATTCTACACCTGGCCCATGTGGCCAAGGACATCACCGCACAGAAAAGACTGGAGCAGGAGCTGTTACAGGCCCACAAGATGGAGGCCATCGGCACCCTGGCCGGGGGAATCGCCCATGACTTCAACAACATCCTCACCGCAATCATTGGTTTTGCCGAGATGGCCAAGCTCAACACGCCGCCTGACAGTCCGGTCTTTGACGATCTCAAGCAGATTCTCAAGGGCGGCCGCCGGGCAGCCGATCTGGTCCGGCAGATCCTGACCTTCAGCCGCAAGAGCGATGAACTCAGACCGGCACCCATCAGCCCGCACCTGATCGTCAAAGAGGCCCTGAAAATGCTGGGGGCCTCCCTGCCCAAAACCCTGTCCATCCACCAGGAAATCGACCAGGACTGCGGCCTGATCCTGGCCAACCCGACCCATATCCACCAGATCGTCATCAACCTCTGCACCAACGCCCTCCACGCCATGGAGAATGAACAGGGGACCCTGACCGTCACGCTTGGACGAAGAGAGTTTTCAGCCGAAGAACTGAACGGCAAAGACGAGTGTCTGCCCGGACCGCACATCATCCTGTCAGTCAGCGACACCGGCTGCGGCATGGCCGAAGAGACCCTGGATCGGATTTTTGACCCCTATTACACCACCAAGGAAAAGGGCCGGGGGACCGGGCTTGGCCTGGCGGTCATCCATGGAATCGTCAAGGAATATCATGGGCTGATCCAGGTAGAGAGCACACCCGGCCAGGGGTCAACCTTCACGGTCTCCCTGCCGGCCATGGCCGACCCGATCTTTGACCAAGACCAGACCAGCACCCTGACCCCGGAGAACATGGCCACCGGAACTGAACGGATTCTGATTATTGACGATGAAGAACCGATCCTGGCCATGCAGAAGTCAGTGCTCACCTCTCTCGGGTACCAGGTGACCTGCTTCAACGACAGTCAACAGGCCATGCAGGTCATCAGTGAACATCCGGACCAGTTTGACCTGGTCGTTACCGACCAGACCATGCCCAAGCTCTCAGGCATTGAAATCGTCCGCCAGGTCCTTACCCTCCGACCTGACCTGCCGATCATCATCTGCACCGGATACAGCTCAGTGCTCAGCGAACGTAAAGCCCTGGACAGCGGTGCCCGGAAGTTCCTGCTCAAACCGATCAACGTCGAGGTTCTTGCAGCCGCAGTACGGGAGGCCCTGGACACCTGACCAGCCACAACCAACCATGAACGTTCGTTCCTTCGGCATGGCCAGTCATGGTCTCCGATGAGCTTTCATAGACACTTGACGCAAACCGCCTGTTCCGGTACATTCTCAGCCACCGTGGAAACAGGCGCAGCCCCAACTTAAGCAATCTTCACCCTTTGGCAACTCCTTGGCAACTCTGAGAACCGTATGAACTTCGATCCCTTTCCCAAGCCCTTTTGTTCCAGGCAACGACCGGAAATCAGCTATCCCTGCACCTGGCTCTACAAGGTCATTGGCCAAGATGCCAAGGCCATGCAACTGGCCATAACCGCTGTCTGCCCCCGATCGCCGCAGAGCATTACCCCTTCGCACACCAGTTCCGGCGGTAAATACTGTAGCCTCAATGTCGAGCTGGAAGTGCTGGACGACGAGGAACGGTTGAACGTCTACACAACGCTCAAGAAGCAAGCTGCCATCAAGACCGTCCTTTGATCATGACCCATAACAGCTATACAAAGACCCCGCCGGCCTCACGTCTGATCCCGATTCTGCGGGAGGGCGCAGCAGTGATGCAGATGATCATCTACAAAGAGCTGCGCGATCATCTGGGCGCCAAACATCCTGAACAGGCCCCTGACTTTCCGGCCCGGCTCAGTGGAGCACTGACCAATACCCTGTTCGGATGCGCCAATCCCGAACCAAGATTCCAGGAGTTTCTGCGCAGCCATCGAGGAATAATCGAGCAGGAACTGCTCGGACTGGCCCAGGACCTGCCTCATCTGAGCGATCCCTTAAGTGACACATTGCGCATCCTGACCCTCTGCGACCAGCAGGAAGAGCTGGACACACCTGATCTCCTTGTTCAGGCCGAGGCCCTGGGTCTGCTCAACCACGAGCGGGAGCTCCCCCTGCCTTCCGTCTTCATGGAAATGGTGCGCCACCTCGGGAGCCGGTACAATCTGATCATCGCCCCAACAGCCATCACCCCGGAAGACGACCAGAAACTCGAATCGTAACCGCCGAAGTGCCTCACTCACCTCAGAAATCACACCTCACCCGCACCAGCCCACGCACTGAATTGCAGAGATAAACCGCCTGGGCCCGCTTGAGATCAGCCACGCTTAAAACCTGTTCCCGCAGGACCACCTCCTGCCCGGCCAGCAGCTCGCCCCGCAGCACCCCGGGCAACACACCTCCATCCAGTAGAGGGGTTAGCCAGTGTCCATCCACATAAACCAGCACATTTGTAATACACCCCTCACACACCTCACCCCGCTCATTGAGCAGGATCGAATCCATGCAGCCCTCTTTCCGGGCCAGGGCAAATTCCCGCTCATACATTTGACGCCGGGTGGTCTTGTGATAGGGCCAGACCGCATCCGAATCAACCGTCTCAGCCGCCAGCCTGATCCGCGGCAGGTCACCTGCCACGTCTCCCGGCACCAGAGGCAGTGCACGAAGAGCTGGGGGCCCGCAGGGCACGGCCGTAAGTGTTATACCTCCGTTTTTGGCCAGCAGCAGACGGACCCGCATGGGCGACCCGGCAAACTCTTTTGCCGCCCCTGCCAGTTTCTCTTCAACAATGGTGCGAACGGTTGCAAAAAGAAAGTACCTGGACGACCCCAGGAGCCGGTCCAGATGACGCTCCAACAGCCAATACCCAGTCTCTGGTTCCCAGAGCAGGGTCTCGATCAATTGAAATTCGCCCTCGGCAACCGTCAGAAAACGGCCCTTGAGCAAACATTCCAGCCATTCCTGTTCAGGCACGGAATCATGGACGATTCCCGAACCAATTCCCATCTCTCCACGATCACCGTCGATGACCACGGTTCGGATCGGCACATTGAAGACCGCCTCGCCATCCGGAGCCAGATAGCCGATGGCCCCGGTATAAACCCCACGCTCCTGTCCCTCCAGTTCATGGATAATCTCCATGGTCCGGATCTTGGGAGCTCCGGTCACAGAGCCACAGGGGAACAGGGCCTGGAACAGCGCCACGGTGTCCAGCTTAGCTGCGGCCTGAGCACCTACCTGTGCCTCAATCGTCGAGGTCATCTGCCACAGGGTCTCATAGCGTTCAACATCAAAGAGCGATCGGGTTTGAACCGTGCCGCCCCCAAGACGGTGAACCAGATGGCCAAGATCATTGCGGAGCAGATCGACAATCATCACGTTTTCACTGCGGTTTTTGGGATCATGGCCGAGCAGCTCGGCAAGGGTTGCGTCTTCTTCCACAAAGCGACCCCGGTGCATGGTCCCTTTCATGGGCTGAACCCTGACCTGGCCCCCTTTTTTTTGAAAAAAGAGCTCAGGAGAAAATGAAAGCAGGCTGCGACCGCCACTGCGGAGAAAGGCACCAAAGGAGACAGACTGATTGCGACGCAGCTGCCGATAGAGGGCGGCCGGAGATCCGCTGAAATCAAAAAGAAGCTTGAGGGTATAATTGACCTGGTAGGTATCACCGGCCTCCAGATACTCGCCAATGGCATGGATAGCGGCCAGGTAATCCGAACGGGACTGGCTGGGCCTGATCCGGCTGACCGCGCAGGAGCCGGGTTCACGGTTCAAGTCACCGGTGACAGATGAAACCACGGGTCGTTCAAATATCTGAGGCGCCCGATAGACCCCGAACTCGGCCAGCGATCGCCCGGTCTCAAAGGGCTGAGCAAGAAAGGGGCGCAGACGTTCTTCCAGGAGATAGCCAAACTCATAGGCCACCCAGCCTGCCACATAGAGCCCCTGGGCCAGCGCCTGATCAATGGAGGCCAGGAATTGCCCGGGATCACCATCCCGATCACAGGAGAGATGGCCCACAGGATCACTGAACAGCAGGGAACGAGCACCTGGCTCATTGCGCGAGCTGTCGAGGAAAACAACATCCTCCTGCTGTTCAAGAAAATCAAGGAGCCGGTCAAGCTCTGGGCCGGAAATAATTGCCATCAACAGTCAAATCAGGTAAAAAAAGAGATAATCAAACCGGAAAAAGATCACCGGCTGCGAATATGGCCCCGATTCTACCCATTCATCTCTTGCATGGCCATGAAAAATATTCTATATTTATAAAATTTACTTGCACAATATATCATTTTTATTGATCATCGCTTTCCATCAAACTCGCTCAACTCAGTGAGCATCTATTGGCCTTCACCCCGATACCTGGCCAACTGAACGAGACAAACTTGATCAAAAGCACTGCGTTGCAGGAAAATCCGGTCCACACAGCCTGATACTGGCAGCATGGCAATTCAGGTCCACTGCGACCCGTTACTCTTTCTCCACCCCGATTCATTGACTGCGTTGCTGTTTTTAACCAATTATAGTTTTTCAATATTCGCCTCAACCCACTCTGCGTAAAAAAGGAGACTTGTATGTTAATTAAAGACTGGATGGCCACCACGATCCTGACCGTGGATGCCAATACGTCGGTCATGCGGGCCACCCGAACCATGAAGGAAAACAATATCCGCCGCCTGCCCGTGCTTTCACATGGGAAACTGGCCGGAATTATCACCGATCGGGACCTGAAAGACGCCTCACCTTCGAGCAAGACCGACATCGATCTGCACGAAATGTACTATCTTCTTTCGGAGATGAAGGTCAAGGACGTCATGACCACCGACCCCATCACCATGCGCAATAACGACACCCTGGAAAAGGCGGCCATGGTCATGCTCAACCAGAAGATCTCCGGCCTGCTGATCGTTGACCAGAGCGATAACCTGGTTGGTCTGCTCTCCGAATCTGATGTTCTGCGCGGCTTTATCCATGCCACCGGCATCCAGGACGGCGCCTATCAATATGTCCTCGACATGAGCGACGCGGGGGGTGCAGTCTCAAAATTTATTGACATCCTCAGGCAGGAACAGGCCAAGGTCCTTTCCATCCTCACCTCATTCAACGATGCCCCGGCCGGCAAGAAAAGGGTTTCCGTGCGGATTATCCCCAATCACAATATTGACTCCATCAACGCCAGGCTTGCTGGAATGGGAAGCGAATATTCTATCATCAGCCAGGGCATGGATGACCTGAGTAGTCTCCCTAAAAAAAAATAGATTCAAAATAAAACAGATCCAGCAACAGGTCTCCTGACACTGACTTGCCCGGAGACCTCAACCATATATACAATCACACCACAATCCATAACCTGCAAGGAGAACCACCAGCATGTCTCGACAAATGGTCACCATTGACGGCAACCAGGCCTGTACTCACGTTGCCTACGCCACCTGCGAAGTTATCACCATCTATCCCATCACCCCTTCTTCACCCATGGCAGCTGAGGCCGACACCAAGAACTCAGCCGGGCAGAAAAATATCTGGGGTTCCATGCCAGTTGTCACCCAGATGCAATCAGAAGGCGGCGTTGCCGGCTCCCTGCATGGGTCCCTGGCTACCGGCGCCCTGTGCACCACCTTTACCGCCTCTCAGGGATTGCTGCTGATGCTTCCCAATATGTACAAGATCGCCGGTGAATTGACACCCGTGGTTTTTCATGTGACGGCCCGCTCCATTGCCTGCCAGGGCCTGTCGATCTTCGGCGACCATGCAGACATCTATGCTGCCCGCCAGACCGGCTGGGGCATGCTGGCCTCCAAAAATGTCCAGGAATGTATGGATATGGCCCTGATCTCCACCCAGGTCTCTCTGGCCTCACGCATCCCCTTTATCCATTTCTTTGACGGCTTCCGCACCTCCCATGAGATCCAGAAGGTTGAGGCGCTGACCACTGAAGACATGCAGGCAATGATCGACGAGGATCTGATTGTGGCCCACAGGGAGCGTGCCTTGACCCCGGACCGTCCCTCCATGCGCGGAACGGCACAAAACCCTGACGTTTACTTCACCGGCCGCGAGACGGTCAACAAGTTCTACGCCGCCACCCCGGGGATCGTCCAGGCCACCATGGACAAATTCGCCACTATCACCGGCCGCCAGTACCACCTCTTTGACTACTATGGCGCACCGGATGCCGAAGATGTCGTGGTGATGATGGCTTCAGGCTGCGAGACGGTCTCTGCAACCATCGATCACCTGGTGGCCAACGGCCGCAAGGTCGGTCTGGTCATCGTCCGCCTGTTCCGGCCCTTTGATTCCAGGGCCATGGTCAACGCCCTGCCGACCTCGGTTGAACGGATCACCGTCCTTGACCGGACCAAAGAGCCAGGCAGCGCCGGCGAGCCCCTGTATCAGGATGTCCGCACGGCCATCGGTGAGGCCACCGAGAGCAATATTGCAGCCTATCAGCCAATTATTCTCACCGGCCGTTACGGTCTTGGATCTGCCGAGTTTACTCCGGCCATGGTCAAGGCAGTGTTTGACAACATGGCTGCCATGGCTCCCAAAAATCATTTCTGCGTCGGTCCCAATGACGATGTCACCAACTCCAGCCTTGACTATGACAAGGACTTCAACATTGAAGGAAAAGACGTCTATCGGGCCATGTTCTACGGTCTGGGTTCAGACGGAACCGTTGGCGCCAACAAGAACACCATCAAGATCATCGGAACTGAAACCGATAACTCGGCCCAGGGTTACTTTGTCTACGACTCAAAAAAGTCCGGTTCCATCACCACCAGCCATCTGCGCTTCGGCAAGAACCAGGTTGTGGCACCCTACCTGATCAACAAGGCCAACTTCATCGCCTGTCACAACTTCACCTTCCTCAACCAGTACGACATGCTTGCCAATCTGGACGAGGGCGGCACCTTCCTGCTGACCACCACCTTCAACAGCAAGCAGATCTGGAAAGAACTGCCGGCAGCTGTCCAGAAGGCCATGATCGAGAAAAAGGCCAAGTTCTACATCATCGATGCCCTTTCCCTGGGTATCGCCCTGGGACTTGGCGCCCGGATCAACATGATCATGCAGACCGCATTCTTTATGATCTCCGGCATCCTCACCCAGGATGAGGCCATTGCCTCCATCAAGAATGCCATTAAAAAGACCTACGGCAAGAAGGGCGACAAGGTTGTCCAGATGAACTATGATGCCGTGGACACGGCCATCAAGAATATCGTCGAGGTCAAGCTGGGCCGTTCCACCACCGGACACGAGATGCCTCCCACGGTCCCGAGCCATGCTCCGGCCTTTGTCAAGGAGGTCACCGCCAAGATGATTCAGGGCAAGGGCGACCAGATCAAGGTTTCCCAGATGCCCTGCGACGGAACCTGGCCCACCGGCACCACCCAGTACGAGAAACGCAACATCGGGGTACATGTGCCCGAGTGGATCTCTGAAAACTGTATCCAGTGCGGCCAGTGTTCTCTGGTCTGCCCGCATGGCGCCATCCGCACCAAGCTGGTCCCGGCCCTGAAAAAGGCACCCAAGGACTTCAAGTCTGCCGATGCCGTGGGCAAGGCCTTCAAAGGCTCCAAGTTCATCGTCCAGGTCTTTACCGAGGATTGCTGCTCCTGTACCCAATGCGTCACTGTCTGCCCCGCCAAGACCAAGGCCCTGCAGATGGTGCCCAACTCCGAGAAGATCCGTAAGGTTGAAGGCAAGAACGTCGAGTATTTTCTCTCTCTGCCTGAAATCGATCCCACCGCAATCAACCCGGCCACCATCAAGGGCAGCCAGCTGCTGCGGCCCCTGTTCGAGTTTTCCGGCGCCTGTGCCGGCTGCGGTGAGACCCCGTACATCAAACTGGCCAGCCAGCTGTTCGGTGACCGGATGCTGATCGCCAACGCCACCGGTTGCTCATCTATCTACGGCGGCAACCTGCCCACCACCCCCTATGCCAAACGCGCGGACGGTCGTGGTCCTGCCTGGGCCAACTCCCTGTTTGAAGACAATGCCGAGTTTGGTCTCGGGATGCGTGCCTCAGTCAACAAACTGGGCAGCCAGGCCAATGAGCTGACGCACGAGGCCCTGGCCGGCAAGCTGATCACCAAGAAGGTGGCCGATGACCTGCTGACAGCCTCACAAAAGACCCAGGCCGAGATCGAAGAACAGCGGGAGCGGGTGGCCAAACTGAAAGAAAAACTCAGTGGCTCCAATGATCCTGTTGCCAAACGTCTGCTGGCGGTTGCCGATTACCTGGTGAAAAAATCAGTCTGGATCATCGGTGGCGATGGCTGGGCCTATGACATCGGTTATGGTGGTCTTGACCACGTCCTGGCCTCAGGCGAGAACGTTAATGTCATGATTCTTGACACCGAAGTCTACTCCAACACCGGTGGTCAGATGTCCAAGTCCACCCCGCGGGCAGCCACGGCTCAGTTTGCGGCCAGCGGCAAGAAGATGCCCAAGAAGGACATCGGCATGATCTTCTCCACCTACGGCAATGTCTATGTGGCCAAGGTCAGCATGGGCGCCAATCCGGCCCAGGTGGTCAAGGCCATGGCCGAGGCCGAGGCCTACAACGGCCCGTCCCTGATCATCGCCTACTCACACTGCATCAACCACGGCATTAACATGACCAAGGGACTTGAGCAGCAGCAGAAGGCAGTGGCCTGCGGTCATTGGCCGCTCTACCGCTACAACCCGGATCTTGAGGCCGAGGGCAAGAACCCCCTCAACATCGACTCCAAAGAGCCGACCATCGCCTTTGATGAATATGCCCTGGGAGAAAACCGTTACCGTATGCTCAAGATGACTAACCCCGAGCATGCCGACGAACTCATGGCTGCCTCCCAGAAGGATGTCACCAAGTCCTGGAAGTTCCTGGTTGCCCGGGCCGCATCACTGGAACCTGAAAAATAATCCCCTGCCCTTGTGAGGTTCTGATCACAATCTGATCAGGACCTCACAAGGCTATTATCTCTGGACAATAAAAAAGGCCGCCGGTTGAATAACCGGCGGCCTTTTTTATTGATATGGCTCTCTGCCCTGAGCCGGATCAGCTCACTTGCCTTTGACCCCTTCCTCCAGGTCCCGGGCACTCTTGACGGCCTCATAATCCCTGACCGACTCAAGGACAGATTCGTCCTGACGATCCTTGATCTGCTGGACCTTTGCCTGGACCTTTGCGTCCTTGATCCTCATAACCTGGGCCCCGAACAGGGTTGCAGCCAGATACTTGAAGGAAAAATGCATCAACTCCACATCATCCTCACGAATCTTATCGATGGTCTCCTGGTCGAGTTCATAGGTGTCAAGGAAAGAACTCTCAAAGATAAAGGTCCGGAAATGACTAAGATCGGTGGAGGCCATAAAGAACATGCGTTTGGCCTGATCAGACAAAGTTGCCTGCATCCCGAATGATTTACGACGCATCACCAGACGCAGCCACTCCTTATTCATCTCGTCACGGACATCCACACCCTGGTCTTCCCGCCACTCACGGACGGTCCACTCCTTGTCTTCTTCAAAGCCCTTGCAGTGATCTTCCTTGACGATAAAGAAAAACTTGTCTTCAGTGATCTGCTCATTTTCCTTAGTACTGTCAGCACCGCCCTCATGAAAATCAGCCATACCCACCGGATAATAGCGACAGGCAGAGGGCCTGTCAGTGTAGACCGTGCAGCCTTCAGGCGTGACAAAGGGGCATTTGTTATCATCTTCGCGCAGTTTAATGGCCACACCAGGCATATCAGTTTTTTCAAGATAGACCGGCACGGTATACTGATTGATGAACTCATGGGCCGGCAGCTTGAGCCGTTTTTTGAGCATCAGAATATCATAGGGCGTCAGGATAATCTTGATTCCACCACAGCAGGCGGTAAAACAGCGGACTCCCGGGTGACAGCGAAACTTGATCTTACTGTCCAGGGTCAACTTCTTGGGCATGATATTAGAGGGATTGGTTGCCTTGCCAAAGAGAACCTTCTCCTTGGACGACATTTCTTGCTCAGTCATCGATCCACCTTCAAAAAAAAATTAAGGACCGCCTTGATTCTTGATCCCGAGACGATCGGGCTCCAGGTTCAAGACGATCTGGAATAGTTCCCGACGGCCGGAGATTATCATCACCCAACTGGGCCGAGAAAGTCATTGAGAAACGCTGGCAAAATCACAAATGAGAATTTGCCGCATCCCTGAGTATCTCATGCACCCCTGAAGTGCAGAAATCACCACTGATCTCTCCACAAGGTAGCCTCATATATTAAACACATCCCCACTGCCTGTCAAACCTCTTTCAGCTTTTCCTTAAAAACTGATCCGGATTGCTCCGACCATGAAATATGGTTCGTCCCAACAACCCATGAAAGTTATAAATTAATCTGATGACCCGAAATGGAAAGAGGTTGGAACAGGAAGGTCCCTGACCAGCGTATCTGAAACATGGGTGACGGGACGTCGATCATGTTTTGGGCGGAGCGTAGCTGGACAGGGACCTTCCTGTTCCAACAGGGCCAAGCTCACCACCAGAAAACTGTATCCTCAGACCTTGATGAACAGTTACGAAATTTATTAAGGCTCATAGTCTGTTATGTGAGACGGAACCTGAGAAAATTTTTTTACAGTCACGAAATTGACACCACGCCAAATCATTCCTGAACCATTAGAAATCACGAGACAAACAATACGATCAGCCAGTCGCCTGAGCAAAGGGCTTCAGCCTTGCTTTCTTCCCTGAAACTCCTTATAGTCGCTGAAGTATCAACATGAGGAGCCCAGTCACCTCCTCTGATCAACCCGAAAACTGTTCTTCTCATCCATCAGTCAAGGAACCTGCATGAAGCTTTTTGTTCGCCCCATTGATCTGAGCCGGGTTGAAACCCTGATCTACCATCTCCCTGATGGTCCCGCACTGACCCTGAACCTGCAGGGCATCGACGAGATCTTCGAACTGGAACTCGATCAGGGCCATGTCTGCGACACCTCTGATATCGACGGTGTTATCCATTTTTTCCCCCGCGGAAACGCCTGATAAGGTTCACGCACATTCAGGTTGCCCCATCCTCTGCCCCGCCATGATTGCCTCGCCCTGCCCCATTGATCTCAGCTGCGACCACCACGTCCATACCCGCTATTGCGGTCACGCACAGGGCGAGATGGAAGAATATGTCCAGGCTGCGATCAGCAAGGGTTTACGCAAGATCATCTTTCTTGAGCACATGGAGGCCGGGATTGACTGCGGTGAACGGAGTTGGCTCACCGATCAGGACTTTGACCGTTATTTCACGGAAGGCCACAGACTCCAGCAATATTATCGCGACCAGCTCACCATCGGCCTTGGTGTCGAGCTGGGCTATAACCCTGATTGCCGGGACGAACTCCTGACCCGCCTTGGACTCCACGATTGGGATCAGATCGGACTGTCCTATCATTATATGCCGATACCGGACCGGCACGGCAGGCTCCGCCACCTCAACCTGGTCAGCCGGAAACCAGAGAATATCCGGGCCATGCAGGCTGCCGACCCCAGCCAGCTTCTCAGCCACTATTTCATGGTCCTGACTGAAGCAATCACGGTCATCAGGGCCGACCACATCTGCCACCTGGATGCGGCCCTGCGCTTTGTCCCGAATCTTTGTTTCAGCCTGAGACACCACGAGGAAATTGCGGCCCTGCTCGACCAGATCGCTGCCCACCACATGGCCCTGGAGATCAACACCTCAGGGTTTGTCATCCGCGGCGTCCCCTACCCTGACCGCCCCATCATTGCCCAGGCACTTGCCCGGGGCATCCCCCTGGTTGCCTCATCAGACGCCCATCGGCCAGCAGACGTGGGTCGTTTCTTCGACCGCCTGCCTGACATTCTCCAGCCCGGTTCTGCCGACACCTGAAAGTACCTGATCAGTTCTGCCAATCAAAACAGGGGTGATGCAGAACCCGCATCACCCCTGTTTTGATTGGCAGACCAACCAGCGTGGCTGGACCAAAATAGCCAACCACAACCAACCATGAACGTTCATTCCTTCGGCATGGCCTGTCATGGCCTCCGCTGAACTTCCGGATAAAACAGCCGATCAACTGCCCTCCGGGTACCAGTCCACACCAATCCGACGGATCACATTAAAACCTCCGGAGAGAACCAGGGTATTGGTCAGTCCGACACTATCGAGAAAACTCTGGATCTCAAATGAACGTGTCCCGGCATCACAGAGAATGATCATGGTTTTATCGGCCGACAGTTCCTGGTAACGGCTTCGCACCTCATTGTAGGGCAGCGCGTGCCAGCAATTAGCTCCGTATTTGGCCACAAAGGGCGTGGCCTCTGCCGGATGCCTGATATCCAGGGCAACCCAGTCCGGCTGCCGGCTGAAATCGTCCATCCAATCCAGAAAAGACTGAATGGATGTCTTGCGCAGACGTCCGTCGCAGAGATTATCGGCCACATAGGCAGCGGCATTGATCGAATCGATGGCCGCAGAAAAGGGCGGGGCATAGGCCATTTCCAGATTTGCAAAATCATCAATAGTCGCCCCCATGGCCAGATAGGCGGCTGCGGCATCGATCCTGGCCGAGATTCCATCACCCATGGGCCCAAACCCCTGAAGGCCCAGGACCTTTCTGGTCCGTCGATCAAAGACCATCTGATAGCAGACAATGGCCTCGGTGGGGAAGAAATGGGCCCGATCCGAGGGTGCGGTCAAAGCCACATCAGCGTCATAGCCCTCGGCCAGAGCCACGTCGAGACTGAGTCCGGTGGCACCGATACAGACATCAAAGGCCTTCATGATAAAACTGCCCAGGGCGCCCTTAAATGTTGAAGGAATCCCGGCCATATTATCTCCGACCACTCGTCCCTCCTTGTTGGCCAGGGAACCCAGAGGGGCATAGATTTTCTTGCCCGAGATCAGATGACGCAGCTCGACACAGTCACCAGCGGCATAAATGGCCGGATCGGAGGTCTGCATCCGCTCATTGACGACAATAGCGCCCTGGGGCGAGACCGAGAGACCAGCCGCCCGGGCCAGTTCCGAACGGGGACGAACTCCCGCGGCCATGATGACCAGATCACATTCCAGGATCCGTTTGCCGGTGCGGACGCCGGTGACCTTGCCATCCTCCCCCAGGATTTCGGCAGCGCCCTCACCCAGATGGATCGTAACGCCTTTGTCACGCATGTGACGGGCGAGCATGGCAGCCATGGGAAAATCGACGATTCTGGGCAGGAGTTGATCCATGAACTCAACCACCGTGGTCTCCACTTCCCAGAGATCAGTGAGGGCCTCGGCCATCTCAAGACCGATGGCACCACCGCCGATGACCACGGCCTTACTCACCATGCCCCGGGCAATCCGACGCTTGATCTCGATGGCCCTGTGCAGATTGCTGATGGTGAAGACCCCATCGAGATCAACCCCGGGGATCGGAAGGACAAAGGGCTGACTACCCGTGGCCAGCATCAGCTTATCATAGGGAATATCCCGCTCCTGGCCGCCATCCACGGCCTGGACCCGCACCTGCCTGTTCTGACGGTCAATGGCCACTGCCCGGGTCGCGCAGAGGACCTCAATCCCCTTGGCATTCCTGAAAAAGTCCTCATTGCGGACCATATGGAAACTTGTTGCCCGAAGCTCAGATTCGTCTGAGACATCACCCGAAACATAATAGGGGATGCCACAGCCACCGTAAGAGATCAGGGTGTCCTGATCAATGATGGTCACCTGCGCATCCTGCATCAGTCGCTTGACCCGACAGGCAGCTTTTGGCCCGGCCGCGACTCCTCCGATAATCACAATTTTTTCACTCATGGTTTTTCTCCTGATACAGATAAAAAGATAAAAGAGAAGAGTCGTGAGGGGTCCAGAAAGAGGTACGATTTCGCTCGAAGACTAGAGGTGACAGACAAACGAAAGGGAGATCCTTCACGGAACCTATCGGTCTTCCCGTGTAATTGATGGGGTGGTGAGGCAAACGATCACCACTCAGGATGGGTGTCAGCCGATCTGCTTCATGCAAATGAACAATATCTCTAAATGAATTACAAGGGATTTTTCAGAGGGAAAATGGCAGGTCACGTGCACGGCGGGGAGACGTGCAGGACGAACGACAAGGAGATATTCAAACGAAGGGCACTGCCGAAGATAAAAACCTTCAATTTCTCATCCAGGAGAAAACGGAAGGATAATCGTAAACCTGCTTCCCTCTCCGACATGGCTGGTCACCTCGATAGTTCCATGATGCTGCTCAATGATATTCTGGGTAATGGCGAGCCCGAGTCCGGTTCCACGGTTCTTGTCCGTATAAAAGGGCTGGAAGATCTGGGAGATCTGCTCCTCTGGCATACCCTTGCCACTGTCCTCAATGACCACTGCCACACCGCCCCGCCTGAACAGCAACTGGGTTTTGACCCGGAGCGTTCCACCCTCCTCCATGGCCTGAAGGGCATTAATCATGATATTGAGCAGGGCCCGGTAAAACATGCCATTATCCAGGGCCACTGGCTTGACCGTCCTGGCAAGGTCAACATCTAACTGAACGTTCTTCTCATCAAGCTGCGGACTCAGAAATCTCAAGACCTGACCGACCACTCCATTGAGATCGCCAGGGACCAGACGGGCCTCCTGGGGCCGGGCAAAATCAAGAAATTCAAGAACAATCGTATTGAGACGGTTGGTCTCATCAACGATGATCCGCGCCAGGTGTTCATTGCCGGGGGCCACTTTCTGAATCCGTTTCTCCAGGATCTCGGCCGTACTGCGGACCACGCCCAGAGGACTCTTGATCTCATGGGAGACCGTAGCCACCATGGTCCCCAGATGGGCCAGCCGCTCGGCGTGATTCAACTTGTCCTCAAGCCTCAGGCGTTCCTGATTGCGCTGCTCCATGATCCGATCACCACGACTGACAATGGTCCTGAGAACCAGAAACAGGACCCCCATCACCACGCTCGACACGATGATGATCCGACCCCGAAGTTCGACAATGGCGGCATAATCCTCTGACAGATCCTGACTGATCTCGATTACCCCCATGATCAGCTGGTCGGCCGCTCCGGTGCTGCCCACCTGACGAAACGGGGTATAGGTCCTGAGACGACACTCGACCTGTTCTCCTCCAGGCAGAAGATGCCAGAAACTACCAGAGAGGATGAGGTGGGAATTGGGGGTTCCCTCCAGGGCCCTCAGGTACTCCAGGCCACCCACATCCCGACGACCGATCAGGAGCGGATCTGTGGAGTAGGAGATGATATTGACCTGAGAGTCATAGATGGTCACTCGCTCGGTCTTGAGGCCATGGGTGGCCGTTCTGACAATACGATCGAGAGCCGCAAACTGCTCACGGTTACTGAGGGCAATCTCACCATAGCGAACAACAGTGGGCAAAACAAAACTCCGAAAGACCTGCTGGTTGAGATTGTCGGCCAGGAGCAGGGAATAGGCCTCGCTCTGCTGGAGCATGATACGCCGGGCATGATTGGAAATCACCCAGGAGAGAAACAGCGTGAACAGCAGGATCACCGCCAGGCTGGTGAAAGAAAAGAACTTGACCAGCTTGAAGGGACGTAACCCAGTATGATTCTCGGCGGTCTTCCTGGCGGACAATCGTCCCCTGGCCAGCTGCGACAACTTGAGCAGACCCTGCCGTCTATTGACCATCACAGACCCCACAGCGTCGACATCTTTCAGGTTCACAGGGTAGAGTTGTTTTCTCGGCCAGGCCTTTCATGTATTCCTGCCAGAGATACTCCTGGCTGATCTCCTGGCCAACGATGGACCAGGGAAAGACACTCTCGCGGTCATGGCCGCAAATGGCAAACTGTTCAGGGCTCAATCCCTGTCTCTTCATGGCCTGCTTCCAGGGACGACCGCTGTCGGCCATATCCAGCAGGACCGGAGCCAGACGCCGATCTCCACGGGACAGCACCGCCTGGAACAGAACCTGTTCCGGTTTGTCCGAGTTCATTCGAATATTGGCCTCATGCCGCAGCTCCTGCTGCAGCCACTTGATCCGCCCCTTGAGCAGCCCCAGGGCCTGGTCCATGGGCCGGGTCTCACCCGGAGCCAACTGCTCGCTGACACCAAAGGCGTGAAACTGAAAAGGGGTCCAGGGCTTGGGCACAAAAGAGTTGAGCGACAGGTTCATCTCGGTCAGGTGTCCGCGGCTCCGCCCCAGAGGCAAGATCCGTTTTCTGATGGCCCTGATCAACTCCATCAGTTCCAGGAGATCTTCTTCTGTCTCCGTGGGCAGGCCAATCATTACATAGAGTTTGAGCCGGTTAAGACCCGCCCCCACCAGTCGTTCAGCCGCATCGAGCAGATCGTCACGATCCAGGCCCTTGTTGATCACCCGCCGCAGACGCTCCGAGGACCCATCAGGGGCAATGGCCACGCTCTTGATATCGCTTGCGGCCAGCAACTCCAGGAGCGGCCCTGAAATTCGATCCGCCCGCAGTGAGGAAAAGGAGAGCGAACATCCATCAGCCCGCAGGTAATCCGCAAGAATTGCCAGATCTTCCTGGGGCGCCATTTCCATCCCCAGCAAGCCCACCCGACTGACTCCGGCAAAACGCTGCTCCACCCCGGCCCGCACGGCCTCTGCGTTCCAGAGCCTGGGCGGACGATAGATAAACCCGGCGGCACAAAATCTGCAGCCACGGGAACAGCCACGGCCGAGTTCCGTCAGATACAAATCGCTGAACTCGGCCTCCGGGGTCAGGACCTGACTGTGGGCGGCCACCTGACAATCATCCACCCGATTGACAAAAATCCGCTCAGGCAGACCCGAGCCCGTCACCGTATATCCCTGGTAGACCCCATCCTGCCCGTAGTGGGGTTTATAATAACGCGGGGCATAGCAGCCAGGAATCTCACGGGCCAGATCGGCCAGCAATTCGCTTCGCTCCACTTCAAACAACCCTGTCTGCAACCGGGCCATCAGCCCGGGCAGTACCGGCTCGGCTTCACCCAGGACAAAGAGATCGACAAATGGGGCCAGAGGCTCCGGATTCATGAAGGTCACGACCCCGCCACAGACCACCAGCGGCTGCAGCGGTCCGATCCGTTCGGCCCGATCCTCGGCCAGAGGGAAGATTCCACCCGCACGCAGGAGACGGACCAGATTCAGATAATCATGTTCAAAACTGATCGAGCAGAAAATAAGAGGAAAATCAGAGAGCAGGCGCCCCGATTCCAGGGAGCGGAGAGGCTGGGAAGGGTCATCCAGAAAAAATCGTTCACAGACCAGACCATCCATCCGACCCAGCAGACCATAGACCAGCTGAAAGCCAAGGCTGGACATGCCAACCGCATAACTGTTGGGATAGACCAGGGCCACGGGCAACTGCCCGGTCCATTTCTGCAGATAGCTGCCGCGCTCACCGGCCAGGAGCTGCTGCCGGTCTACGCCTGTCTTTTTCTGTCTGATAAGAGGCCCCGAGAGGATTGCGGATACCCAGCCGGGCCACGCGGTGGCCGGTCAGGATTCCGGTTCAGTTTGCCTTTTTCCGAAGATAGGTCGGGGTCTCCAGATGCTCGTCGTTCCAGACCGAGGCACTGCCCTGATTACGACCCATTCCCGGCAACTGAGTGACCCCGTGATTCTCGAAATTCTCGAAATTGGATTTGGGCAGCTTTGAACCAGGCATCCGGGGATTTGTCGGGGCCGGAGTGAGGATCGGCTGCGATTCACGACTGGCCTTGCTGCGCTGCAGCAGCAATTCATCGGCATGGGCAATGGTCTCTCTCTTCTTGACCACGTCTCCCACACCGGTAGCAATGACGGTCACATGCAGGCTATCCCCCAGACTCTCATCATAGAGGGCCCCGATAACGACCTTGGCATCATCATCGACCTTGTCATGGATCAAGGCCGAAACCTCCATGAACTCGGCCATGGTAAAGGATTCCTCACTGGCCGAGATATTAATCAGCAGACCGCGGGCGCCATCAATGCCCACATCTTCAAGAAGCTGATTATCGATAGCCCGGCGGGCCGCCTCGGTGGCCCTGTTCTCGCCGGAGGCCATGCCCGAACCCATGATCGCTGG
Organism: uncultured Desulfobulbaceae bacterium; assembly: GCA_937910875.1. Lineage (GTDB taxonomy): Bacteria > Desulfobacterota > Desulfobulbia > Desulfobulbales > Desulfocapsaceae > Desulfatifera. The sequence goes on from CALENA010000100.1 coordinate 20,742, forward strand.
CCCGACCTCACGCATCACCGTCCGCAGATCGGCAAAATCGGCATTGATCATCCCCGGGACATTGATCAGATCTGTAATCCCCTTGACCGCCTGCAACAGGACATGATCGGCCATGTTTAACATATCCGACAGCTTGCTGTTCTTCTGCATCAGACTGAGCAGCCGGTCATTGGGTACGGTAATGATGGTATCAACATACTTGCGCAACTCCTCCCATCCCTTTTCGGCATTGCGCATGCGAAACTTACCCTCGAAATGGAAGGGCTTGGTGACCACGGCCACGGTCAATGCCCCCATCTCCTTGCTCAACTTGGCAACGATGGGCGCAGCACCCGTACCGGTGCCACCGCCAAGCCCTGCCGCAATAAAGACCATGTCGCTCCCCTTGAGGGCCTCTTTGATCTCCTCAAGAGACTCCCGGGCGGCCAGCTCTCCGGTTTCAGGATCGGCCCCGGCCCCCAGACCCCGGGTGACGGCAGGACCAATCTGCAGGCAGATATCGGCCCGGGACTGACTCAGGGCCTGCTTATCGGTATTGGCAGCAATGAATTCAACTCCCCGAAGCTTGTTATGGACCATGGTATTGATGGCATTACCACCGCCACCCCCAACGCCCAGAACCTTGACCACAGCCACACCCTCTGATTCCGCCATGCGAAACGGCATATCATCACTCCTCATAAAGCCCACCCTGGCTCAAGGACAAGCCTCGCGCCGGAGCATTCATTGAACTGCCTGCTAACTCCTACAAATTATAGCACTTACAGACAGTGACACAAACAAAAAATACCAGAATTACATAATTTTTTTCATCCATTCCTTCATCTTGCCGATCACCCCATGTCCGGCCTGACCCAATTCAGCCTGATGCTGCCGTCCATGCATCACCAGACCAACTGCCGTGGTGCAGCGGGGGGAATGGACTTCATCCACCTTGCCCTGAACATTGAGGGGATAACCGATCCGGACCGGCAGGTCAAAGACCTGTTCAGCCAGTTCCACCAGGTTGGTGAGCAGGGCCGTACCACCGGTGATGACAATCCCACCGTTAATCTTATTCTTCTGACCGGACATGACCAGTTCCTGATTGACCATCTCCAGAATCTCGGTAATCCTGGCCTGAAGGATATCCACCAGGACCTTCTGGGTCACCTTGCGCGGTTCGCGGTCACCGACCGTGGGCACATCAACCACATGATTCGGTTTGATCAGCGAGGCCACGGCCGAACCATAATCCTCCTTCAGCCGCTCAGCCTCCTGCAAAGGAGTCCGCAGGCCCACTGACAGGTCATTGGTCAGATTATGACCACCAAGACCCAGCTCATAGGTGTGGCGAATGGTTCCGTCACAGAAGACCGCCACGTCAGTGGTGCCGCCGCCGATATCAAGCAGGGCCACCCCCAACTCCATCTCGTCGGCACTGAGCACCGCATAGGCCGAGGCCATGGACTCAAGGACCAGATCAAGCACCTCCAGACCGGCCTTATGACAACAGGTATACAGGTTGTGAACCGCACCGATATCGGCAGTGACGATGTGGACATTAGTCACCAGACGAACTCCGGTCATCCCCAGGGGATTCTGAATCCCGGTGTGGTCATCAACCATGTACTCCTGGGGCATGACATGGATGATCTGCTGATTGGCGGAGATCTTGACGGTCTTGGCCGCTGTTACCACATCACGGACATCGGCCTCCCGGATCTCACGATTATTGATGGCCAGGATGCCCGGACTGTTAAAGCCCTTTATATGGCTACCGGCAATCCCGACATAGACCGAGGTCAGTTCGCAGCCGGCCGCCTCACCGGCCAGACGCACGGCCTCCTTGATGCTGCGGACAGTGGATTCGATATTGACCACAATCCCCTTTTTCATGCCCAGAGACGGTGCCGTCCCCATACCGATGATCTCGACATCCTCGTCAAAGACCTCACCGACCACACAACAGATCTTGGTGGTTCCAATATCCAGACCAACCACCAACTCACCCGGCTCCCGCTCCCGGGTCACCGGATCGAGTTTGATCGACCGTTCATCTTTATAGAGTTCTTCCATGCCCCTCAGTTCACTGCGCTCTGTGCCACCAGCACTTTATTCTGTTGATAATCCATCCGGATATAGGCCACATCCGCGATCCCCATCTTACTCTTAGACTTTCCGTACAAGACCTCCAGGACCCGCTTCAACCGGCTGTACTTCCGGTTGACATCACCGTGCCCAAGATAGATCGGAAAAGGCTTCTCCACCAGATAGAGGACCAGGCCACCCTCCCTGTCCACCGCGATCTCCGACACATTCTGCCAGGGCAGATTGGGATTGTTCTGCCGGGCCAGCTTGATAAAGGTCAGGGTTTCAACCAGCTGACCCTGACGGTTTTCCACATCGGCCTGATCCCGAAAACCGGTGATCACCGGAAAGTCAATATCCTGTCCCACCATGACCGGACTGAAGACCACTCCCGAACGATCGACATAGTGGAAGCTTTCAGCACCTGCTTCCTGAAAAGAGATGATGGCCTCAGGCCGATATTCATGCACATCAACCCGCAGGACATCCGGCCACTCCCGTCTCACCGTAGCCCTCTGCACCCAGGGGTGGGTGCCGATCTTCCGTTCAAAGGCCGGCAGGTCGATCTTGATCAGGTTCAGGTGATAGCCAAGCCCTGCCTGCTCACGAATCTGGGTCGGGGTGGTCATGCGGCAGCCGCTAATGACAATATCACGGACCTTGAACGAACTGATTCCGGCAATAGCTGTCAGCACCGGTCCCCGAACCAGCAGGGTCACCAGCAGGAGAATGGCCAGCAGCCCGGCCGCGCACAGCCCCCGCTTGCGCCAGCACGTACTCGAGTCAGCACGCCCGGATCGTACCGTTCGATTGATCCGTCCGGCAACCCCGGTCAGCATGCCGGGCGAATCCTGAGAGGCGTGGCCATACAAATCACGATATCCTGATCCGGGCACGGCAGGAGGTCCGTATCCTGGCCAGGTTTCCTTCCTGATCCGGGCCAAGGGGCGCCATGAGAGAATGGCGCCAAAGAGGGTGTTAAAAAAAGAGATCACTCAAGCCTTCCTCCCCATGGTTCATGTTAAAGTCCTTTGAGAAATCCGAATTTAAAGTCAAGACCAAGGCACCCGTTCAACAGGAACCTTGTTCCCCCGACAATCACTCTGTTCAAAACCCGACAAAATGAACCTCCGGCTCAAGTTCAATGCCAAACTGTTCTTTGACCCGGGCCTGAATCTGCACCATCAGCGCATGCACATCAGAAGCAGCCGCATCACCCACATTGACGAGAAAATTACCATGCTCTTCTGAAACCATGGCCCCGCCCTGACGTAAGCCCTTGAGGCCACACCGGTCAATCAGACGACCGGCGGCATCGCCCGGGGGATTCTTGAAAAACGAACCGGCATTTTTCATGGACCGAGGTTGTTTTCCGCTCCTTAAAAGGCGCAGTTCGCGACAGCGCGCCTTGACCGCCTGACGCTCGGCACCGGTCAACACCAGTTCTACGGCCAGAACCACCCGAGGACGATCCCCGACCTGCTTATCACGCCAGAGACGGTAATCAAAATCAAGTGTCGAACGGGGCACATCCCTGATCGTCCCGTCTGCCTCAAGCAAGGTCACACTCTGCAGACGCTCTGCCAGAGCCACTCCCCAGGCCCCGACATTCATGACCACACCGCCGCCGACACTGCCGGGGATGCCCGTCAGAAATTCAAGGCCAGCCAGGCCCTCGGAACAACACCAGTCGACCAGGCGGGCCATGCTGCATCCGACGCCAACCCGAATCAAGACCTGAGGTTCAGCCAACACTGCAATACGCTCGATAGTGCCAAAGTTCCGCCCAAAAAGCAAGATCAGCCCATCAAATCCCTGATCCGCCACCAGCAGATTACTGCCCCGACCGATCACCCGCCAGTCAATTGCATGGCGAACGGCAAAGGCCAGGATCTGCTGCAACTCCTCAACTGCCTCAATCTCGATCAGAGCAGCGGCCGGTCCACCAATATCAAAAGTGGTGTACCCACGCAAGGGGCAATCCCAGCGCAGACGACCGTGGCTGACCAGACCACTCAGTTCATGGCGCTGCTCTGAATTCATCCGCCCTCTTTCTCGTTCCGCATCCGTAAACGCTCAAGAAGCAGTTCACCGGCCTGGACAATATTCCCGGCCCCCAGGGTCAGCACCAGGTCACCCGGCTCCAGCAGCGGCTCAAGCACACCTGGAATGTCAACCACCTCGGCTACAAACTGGGTCTGGCGCTGTCCATGCTCCCGGATATCGGCCAGTAACTGCTCACCGCTGACCCCCGGAATCGGCTGCTCGCTGGCGGCATAGATGTCGGTCATCACCAGGATATCGGCCAGATGAAAGGCGGTCTGGAATTCCCGATACAGGCCTCGGGTCCGGCTGTAGCGATGCGGCTGAAACAGGACAACCAGACGCCGCTCCGGCCAGGCCTGCTTCACTGCCTCAAGGGTGGCCCGAATCTCAGTTGGATGATGACCATAGTCATCCATGACCAGGATATTGTCAATCTCTCCCTTGCGCTGCAGCCTGCGCTGCACACCCTGGTACTCGGCCAGCGCCCCGGCAATGATCGCAAAAGGAATGGCCAGTTCCAGCCCGATGCAGACTGCGGCCAGGGAGTTATAGACATTATGTCGACCCGGAACGGCCAGCTCAATGGCCCCCAGCTCAATCCCATGCTGTTTGACCTGAAATCGAACCCGCCCCTGACCAGCTGAGAGCTGCTCGGCCTGGACATCTGCCTGCGCGGTCAGGCCATAGGTAATGATCCGCTTTTGAATACGGGGCAGGATATCGGCCACATGGGGATCGTCCAGACAGAGGACCACGGCCCCATAAAACGGGATCTTGTCTATAAACTCGAGAAAGATTGATTTGATGTGATCGATATCACGATAATAATCAAGGTGCTCCAGGTCTATATTGGTCACCACCTCCAAAACCGGTGAGAGCTTGAGAAAGGAGCCATCGCTTTCATCGGCCTCGGCCACTAGAAATTCACCCGCGCCCAGCTTGGCATTGCCGCCCAGGCTGTCGACCTTGCCACCGACCACCACCGTGGGATCAAGACCGGCCCGAGCCAAGATCCAACTGACCATAGACGTGGTCGAGGTCTTGCCATGACTGCCGGCAATGGCTATGCCGAATTTTTTAAGCCGCATCAATTCGGCCAGCATTTCGGCCCGCTGAATCACCGGGATATTGATGGCCCGGGCCGCCAGCACCTCTGGATTTTGCGGATTGATGGCCGATGAGGTTACCACCACATCGGCGCCTGTAACCCACTCACCGTGATGCCCCACATGTATCCGCCCCCCCAGGGCCGCCAGATTCTCGGTAATGGCTGAGGAATGCAGATCAGACCCCGAGACCTGATACCCCAGATTCAACAGAAGCTCGGCGATACCACTCATACCGATCCCGCCAATCCCCACAAAATGAATATGTTTTGTTTTATTATACATTGCCTATACAATCACCTTCTGGAATAGAGCCTGCCTGACAGACTG
>CALENA010000101.1 GCA_937910875.1 uncultured Desulfobulbaceae bacterium
CTGAATTCTTTGTCTTCCTGGAACGGCAGATTGATCCGATCCTTGGTCTGCAACCGGAGGTGATCCAGGAGATGATCCATCATTGCTGTCGGATCAAGGCCGAGGTGGTGGCGGCCGACGAACGCGAAGCCGATCTCAGGCGGATTCTTAACTTTGGTCATACCATCGGTCATGCAGTGGAGGCGGCCTCGGATTTTGGGATCATCCATGGGCATGCCGTGGCCATTGGCATGGTGGCCGCCCTGCGACTGGCCGTGGCCGACGGCCTGTGTAAGAAGCAGGATGCAGGACGGGTGGCCGCCCTGATCAATGCCTATGGCCTGCCCACGGAGATCCCGGCTGAACTGGATCGGGTTCGGATCAAGGGGTACCTGAAGAATGATAAGAAAAGTGTTGGTGGTCGCGTCGCCTATGTCCTACCCACCCGAATTGGTGAGGTGCTGATCACAAATGAGATCAGCGAGGAACAGGTGGACGCGGTGCTGAACCGCTTGTCAGATTAGCCGGGTGAAAAATCATGCCTGTCTATGAATTTTATTGCCAGACCTGTAATGTGATTTTCAATTTTCTCTCCAGTCGGATCAATACCACGGCCCGTCCCGATTGCCCGAACTGCGGCCGCAAAGAGCTGTCCCGTCAGGTCACGCAATTTGCGGTGATCGGTAAGGCCCGTGAGCAGGACGGGGATGATCCCTTCAACGGCATGGATGAGGCGAAAATGGAACAGGCCATGGCCTCCCTGATGCGTGATGCCGAAGGTGTCAACGAGGATGATCCGCGTCAGGTTGCTCAGTTGATGCGCAAGTTTACGGATAAAACCGGGATTCGACTGGGAGAGTCCATGGAAGAGGCCCTGGGCCGGATGGAACAGGGTGAAGATCCGGAGCAGGTTGAGCGCGAGATGGGCGATCTGCTTGAGGGTGATGAGGCCTTTTCTCTGGACGGTCTGAAAAAGAAAATGATCGCCAGGCAACGGGAACCGCTGCACGACGAAAAGCTCTATCCCCTGATCATTGACTGATTCGGGGTCGTTTCATGACAATTTGTAGTTCTTCATTTTCTCCCACAGATTTTTGCGGCTGATGCCCAAAAGGCTTGCGGTTTCGGTGCGATTGCCGTGGCAGTGGTCCAGGGCCTGGCGCAGGAATTTCTGTTCGACCCGGGCCATATTCTGGCTCAGGTTGTACTCCTCAATGGGTTCTTCTGCTCCCTGGCAGAGCTCGGTCGGCAGGTCGGCCGGGATAATCTCAGGGCCTTTGCAGAGCACTGAGGCCCGCTCCATCAGATTACGCAGTTCGCGTACATTTCCCGGAAAATCATAGCGGTGCAGGCACTCCAGGGCCGCGCGGGACAGACGCAGGGGTTTTCTGGAAGAGGTGGCAAATTCCTTGAGAAAGGCCTGGCAGAGCTCAGGGATGTCTTGTTTGTGTTCACGCAGCGGGACCATGACCAGGGGAATGACCTGGAGGCGGAAGAGCAGGTCGCGACGGAAGCGGCCGGCATCGACCTCTTTCTGGAGATTTTTCGAGGTACAGGCCAGGATTCGGACATCAACACTGATGTTCTTGTTGCCGCCCACCCGCTCAAAAGAGCTCTCCTGCAGGACGCGGAGAAGCTTAGCCTGCAAGGCTTCGGGCAGATCGCCCAATTCGTCCAGGAGCAGGGTCCCCCGGTCGGCCATCTCGAATTTCCCCTTTCTCTTCTGGTCGGCCCCGGTAAATGATCCGCGTTCGTGCCCGAAGAGTTCCGATTCCATGAGACCGTCGGGGATGGCCGCGCAGTTGACCGAGACAAAGGGCTTGTTGCGGCGCGGACTGGCCCGGTGGATGGCCCGGGCAGCCAGTTCCTTGCCGGTTCCGGATTCGCCGGTGATAAGGATGGTGGCATTGCTGGGGCCGGCCTGTTCGATGAGCGAATAGATCTGCTGCATGGGGGCGCTGTCACCGATCAGCTCACTGCGGTTGACGGCCTTGCAGTTGGCCTCGAGCACGGCGCAGCGGTTTTTGAACTCCTGCAGTTCCAGGAGCCGGTTGAGGCGGATGACCAGGTCATCCATATCAAAGGGTTTGAGGATGTAGTCGGCCGCGCCCTGACGCAGGCAGGTCAGGCCGTCATCAATGGAGCCGTAGGCCGTCATGATGAAGACATCGGTCTCCGGGCTTTGCTTCTTTACCTGCGCCAGGAGTTTGATCCCGTCGAGGTTGGGCATGCGGATGTCTGAGAGAACCAGGTGATATTGGTTTTTCTCAAGGAGGCGCAGGGCGATGAGGCCGTCTTCGGCCTCGTCCACCTGCCAGCCAAACCGTTTGAGGCGGTCTGAAACCGAGATCCTGATTATTTCATCATCTTCGGCAAGGAGAATTCTGGGCATGTTCGGTTGCTCCTGAGCTACTGGCTAGTGAGGTGAGAGATCATACGGTCATGATTCTGAAGATGAAGTGGTGGCGGCCTTGCTGTTTAAAGGGATACGGATGGTGAACAGACAACCCAGTCCGACTGTGCTGTTAACGTTGATTGTGCCGTGCATCCGCTGGACCAGGGAGTAGGTAACGGCCAGCCCCAGTCCGGTGCCTTCACCCACATCTTTGGTGGTGAAAAAGGGGTCGAAGATGTGCGGCAGGTGCTGTTCGGCAATGCCCGGGCCGCTGTCACTGAAACTGAGAGTCAGTTGCTGAGGGTCACAGATGCCGCTGACCTTGAGGACGCCGTGGCCCGCCATGGCCTGAATGGCATTGAGGCCGATATTGATAATGATCTGTTTCATGGCCTCAGCATCAAGGATCAGAGTATGGTCCAGTTTCAGGTCGAGTTGCAGATTGATGTCTCTGAGCTTGTAGGAAAGGAGTTGAAAACATTCCCTGATCAGGGCGTCCAGGTCCAGTTGTCGTTTCTGCAGGGGTTCAGTGCGACCAAAGTTGAGCAGTTGGCGCATGGTCTGTTCGATCTGTCGCAGGCCTTTTTCGATCAGGGGGAGATAGCGTTGCTCCAGGTCCGGATTGCCTGGGCTGTCGCGCATGGCCTTGACGCAGTTGAGCATTCCGCCTAAAGGGTTGTTGACTTCATGGGCGATGCCGGCCGAGAGGATGCCCAGTGAGGCCATCTTTTCGTTAAAAAAGGCCTGGCTTCGGACCTGTTCCAGGTTGATCTGGGACTGGTTCAGGCGTTGGCAGAGTTGCTGGAAATGGGTGCTGAGCTCGGCGATCTCGTCCTGGCCGTCGGGCAGATCCTGGGGGGTCTGTTCCGGAAAGGCACTCATGGCCGTGGACAGTTTGTTGATGCGCTTGATGATCACCGTGTCGAGCATCAGGAAGAGAACGGTGGTCACCACAAAGACCGAGATCAGGCCGATGAGGATCAGGGTCTTTTTGTTCTGATCGATGAGCTGGTCGGCCCAGGCAATGGGGATGGTGATCGAGAGGGCCCCGCGGATATCGCCTTCCTGGTAGCCATGTTCGGCATGGCAGTCAAGACAGGAATTGGTGACGGTCAGCGGGGCGATATAACGGATGATCCGTCCTTCGGCCGTGGTGTGAATGGCCATGGATTCCGGAGTCCCCTGTTCAAAATTCAGCATGCACTGTTTTTCAAACTGATCCGGTGCATTGTCCGGGTTGATGGGCTTGAGACTGGTGACGCGGAAGCGGCCATGGTTGTGGCGACTTGAGTACTCAGACAACTCCCGGGTGACCATGGCCGGGTTGCGCAGGACGTATCGGCGACCGCTGGTGTCCTCCATCTCTGGCAGGGTGAGAAAGGGATTGTTGGTGGTTCCCTCTTCCTTGGGGATAAACACGCCATTGTGGTCGGCCACCCATTGTCGGGTGAGCAGGATCTGGTCATAGAGCATTCTGGCCTGCTGCTGACCCTGGAGGATGATCAGCTGATTCTGCATGAGTGAGGTCTTGTAAAGGAGCAGGGCATAGGAGAGCGAGACGATGAGACCGATGCCGATAATAAACTTGATCCGCAGGGTCAAAAGGGTTGGGGTTGGATGATTCATCAGGGGTTATTGGACCTTTAACGTCTCGTTTTCATCTATGAAATGGGGAATTCCGTGCTCTTCCTGTTTGTCGTGGAGAAGTTGCCGGGCCTCCTCCTTGCTGATATTCAGACTTGCCGCCAGGTCACTGACGCTGTAACAGGGTTGGCCGTCCGGGCTATAGCCTTTGGCCTTGAGTTCTGGAAAGGAGTCATGGGTTGCCTGGTTTGAGGCCTGGAGAAGGAGGTCACGGATCTCAGGCGAGCCAAACAGGATCAGCCATTCAACGGCTTCGGACCAGATTTTTGCGTCGACGGTCTGGTGCTTCAGCACGGCCAGGGCCGTTTCCAGGGTCCATTCATCAAAATTGCTCATCAGTTTCCTGGATCAAGAGGGAATAATAAAAGAGAGTGTTTGCCTGTTATTGTACCCGGTTACATTGATTCTGCAAAGGGGCTTGCCGATTCCCCTGGCAGCAGGATATTTCGCCTCTTCAGCATTTTTGTACAGGCAAGAATGGTGCCAGAGGCGCAGAGCCACAGCAGATAGGCCCTGGCGTGGAGAGAGCAGATGTTTGTGTTACCTGATGGTGACAGCGTACGGCCATGGCATTACGTGTTGGTAACACCTGGGTGGGTGGCAACGATGCGCATAATCCTTGAACTGAAAGCAGTTATTTCCTATAACAGATGGTGATGGGCAGGGGGTGGATGATCTCCTTTTTTTCTCTGTTTCCCAATTGGTGAGAAGATAAAGTGATACGTGTTGATGAGCAGTATATGGATCTGGCCCTGGTCCAGGCCCGGGCAGCCCTGGAGCGTGGTGAGTTTCCGGTGGGCTGTGTTCTGGTCCATGAGGGGCAGGTGGTGGCCACGGGGAGTCGTTCCCACACCAGGGGACGGGTAAGCGAGCTTGATCATGCCGAGATCCTGGCTCTGCGGGCTCTGCAGGAGTTGGAATCCGCCATTGATCCTGCCGAGCTGACGGTCTATGCCACCATGGAACCCTGCCTGATGTGTTTCGCCACCCTGATCTTGAACGGTATCCGCCGCATTGTCTATGGATATGAAGATGTGATGGGCGGTGGGACTCATCTGGAGTTGGACCGGCTGAATCCTTTGTATGCGGCCATGACCATAGAGGTCGTGCCCCATGTCCGGCGAGAAGAGAGTCTGGCCCTGTTCCAGCAATTCTTTGCCGATCCCGCCCAATCCTATTGGCCGGACTCTTTACTGGCCCGTTACACCCTGGCCCAGTGAGTGGGCGCAGGCTTGCTCCTGTTGAAAGTGATTTTTTGTGACAGGGCCCGTGGCTCATCCGGAGTTAATTTTGTGCAATTGGTACATCACTATTTGCCGAGTCCCTAAGAATCTCAGGGCGGACAAGCAGTGTCTTCTGCCCGAGCTGTAATTGCCAGACTGTGCTACTGGAGAGGTAGAGAGGTATATTCATTTTTTTATTCATGGAACGATTATGATCCCTGCAACTCGAACCGTTGGCTTCCAGTCAGGCGAGCGGAATGTTTTTTTTCATATCCTGACCGCCTGCAACCTCTCCTGCCGTCATTGCTATATCAACCCGGAACAGCACGGGATCAGGACCCTGGATCGTGAGACCATGGCGGCCTGGCTGGCTCTCTTTGCCAGGCCAGGAACCCCATCAAACCTGATCTTTCTTGGTGGGGAGCCCACCCTCCATCCGGATCTGGCCTTTGGGATTGAGCGGGCCAGGGAGCTTGGCTTTTCGGTGACTGTTGATTCCAACGGCTATCTCTTTCATGATCTGCTGGAGCGGACCAGCCCGGAACTGCTGGACTATCTCAGCTTCAGCCTTGATGGTCCGGATGCGGCCATTAATGATCCCCTGCGCGGTCAGGGCGTGTTCGAGGTCTGTGTGGCAAACCTGCGCAAGGCCGTGGCCATGGGCTATCGGGTCAGTGTGATCTATACGGTCTCAAGTCGGAACATCGATCATCTCGAACGGATGGTTCCGCTTCTGGATGAGTTGGGGGTGCGCCGCTTTTTTATTCAGGTCATCGGTCTGCGTGGAAAAACGGCCCAGGATGGAAAGGCCGGTTCGGAGAGCGGCTGGCAGGTCGATCCGGCCCACTGGTTACGGGTGGTTCCTGAGGTGGCCCGGGCCGCGGCGACCCGTGGCATCCATGTGACCTTTCCCAAGGTCTTTCTTGATCCAGGCGAGACCTTTGAATGTGCGGGGCTGGCCGCCGACAACTATTTCATCTTCCCCAACGGTCGGGTCTATCGTTGCCCGCTCTGTGAGGATTATCCCATCAATGCCTATCGGATTGACGGCAACCGGCTGCTTAAAAATCAGGGATTGATGGAGGATCGGTTTTTCCCCCTGTCGATTCCCGAGGGCTGCGTCATGAACAGGTTGCTTCAGCCTGATAATATTGTCTATGACCAGGAGGGGCGGCCAGAACATCGCATCTCCTGCTGCCTGCTCAAGCAGGAGATTGTCCCCTGAGCATCAGTGGCAAAACAAAAGAGGGATGAGAGCTTGGCCGGAGATCAGACCGATTTTGGGGTCTTTTTGCGGCCGAACAGGGCGGTGAGAAAGACTCCAGCTTCATAGAGTGCAAACAGGGGGATGGCCAGTAGGATGGTGGCCATCAGATCGCCAGCTCCCAGGAGAAAGGCCAGAATGACAATGGCGCCATAGAAATAGAGGCGTTTACTGCGGAAGTAGCTGGCCTGAACCACTCCGGCCTTGCCGGCCATGACCATCAGGAAGGGGATTTCAAAGGCGAGGCCAAAGGCCAGGGAGGTCCGGGCCACAAAGGTCAGGTAGAGGCCGAGTTTCGGCAGGGGTTGGAGCTCGGGCCGGGCATAGCTCAGGAAGTAGGTGAGCATTCGGGGCAGGATCGCGAAAAAAGCGAACAGGACACCGGTCGCGAAGAGGAGCGTTCCCCAGAAGACCACGGTGGTAGCCAGTTTTTTTTCATTTTTGCGCAGGCCGGGCGCCACAAACATCCAGATCTGATAGAGCAGCACCGGGAAACTGACCACGACCCCAACCAGAAGGGAGAGCTTGAGATAGGCCATAAAGGCCTCGGGCAGATTGGTATAGACCAGCTTGTCCATCAGGGGGCTTGCGGCCAGGAGTGGTTCGATAAAGATCCTGGCCAGCTGTTTTGAGAAGAGATAGGCCCCGCCGGTTGACAGGGCAATGGTGGCGAAGACCCAGATCAGGCGACGGCGCAGTTCCTGGTGATGGGGAGCGAAATATTCCAGGCTTCGACTGAGCATCACAGGGGCGGATTGTCCAGGGGTTTTCCAGTGGTTGTGCTGCGGTCTGGAGCGGTGTCCTGATCAGTGGTGGGAGGGTCGTTCTGGTCTGGGGTGGTTGGCTCTGCCACCTCATCTGTAACGGCTGCGGCAGGTGTGGCCTCAACGATTGGATCAGTTGATGGTTCGTTCAGGTCAGATTCCGGGGAATCCTTTGGCTGTGGGTTGACCCCTTCGCCTGGGGCCAGATCCTTCCAGGCGTTGTCTACGTTGTCTGGTGAGTCCAGGACCTGGCGGCGAAACTCCTTGGCCGCCTGTTCCAGGTCCGGTTTGAGTTCGTTGATGATGCCGGTTTCCTCGGTGAGGTTTTCCTTGATGGAGTTGGCGGCCTTCTTGAGCTCCAGGAGACCCTTGGCCAGGGAACGGGCCATGTCGGGCAGTTTGTCCGGACCAACGACGATCAGGGCCAGGGCCATGATCAGGATCATTTCAGGCAGGCCAATGCCAAACATAGAAAAACCTCGTGTGCATTTGGGGGAGAGAATAAGGGAGGGGCTGGCTGGCGTTCCCACTCAGGGATCGAATGTACGGTATTTGTTGTGGGGTGTCAACGATTCAGCATTGTTTGCAGTGATCTGGTCCGCTTTGGGGGATGCATTGAATTCCCTCTGGTTGCGATGGCTTGTTGTGCCCTTGCCTGGCCAAGGCATATTTGCTCTATCTGCTTAATTAAAAAGAATAATGTTTGCTTTTCAGAACTGGAGCACGTACAATTCCTGTAACTATTAGAAGCCTCGCCCCATCTCCTGCGTCATTGGCCTGTTCACATACAGGTGTATCGTTCACAGGCCTTTTCCTCGGATATGAGACGAGGCTTCTAATAGTTACACTTCGGATGTGGTGACTATTCCGTAGTGCTCCAGCTGCGAGAAAGAGCTCTGCAAAGTGTACTGATCAGTACATGAGCAGGCCGATGACGAAACAGATGGGGTGCTACTGGATAATTACGTTTTTTCTTTTGATTTTCTGGGGTATTCATGACCGATCAACAATCATTGCTTCGCTTATTGCCCAAGGTCGATGACAGTCTGCTGGTCCTGCGCGCAGCTGTTAAGGCTGAGGTTCCTGACATGATTCTGAAACTGGCGGTTCGGTCGGTCATTGATCGTGAGCGTGCCCGTCTTTTGGCTGGCGACCCGAGCTGTTGCGAACTGTCGGCTGAGGAATGGCAGGGGCGATTCCGGCAGGCAGTGGCGTGTCGGCAGCAGCCTCGTCTCAGGCGGGTGATCAATGGCTCAGGAGTGGTGATTCATACCAATCTCGGGCGCTCCCTCCTGCCACCTTCTGCCGTTGCTGCCCTGGGTCAGGCCGCCGGCCATTACAGCAATCTCGAGTTTAATCTGGAAACCGGCAAACGTGGCAGCCGCTACAGCCTGGTGGAAGAAATCATCTGCGATATCACCGGGGCCGAGGCGGCCCTGGTCGTTAATAACAATGCCGCAGCCGTGCTTCTGGTCCTGGAGACCCTGGCGGCCGGTCAGGAGGTGATTGTCTCCCGTGGTCAGCTGGTGGAGATTGGCGGATCGTTTCGTATTCCCGATGTGATGGTCAAGAGCGGCGCGAAACTGGTGGAGGTCGGGGCCACCAATCGGACACATCTGCGTGATTATGAGCTGGCCATCAGCAGCGAGACGGCCCTGCTGCTCAAGGTCCATACGTCCAATTTTCGGATCATCGGCTTTACGGCCGAGGTTCCGGCCGAAGAGCTGGTGGCCCTGGCTCGCCAGCGGGGACTGGCGGTGATGGAAGATCTGGGCAGCGGAAGTCTGGTTGATCTCTCACCCTACGGCCTGCCCAAAGAGCCGACGGTTCAGGAGATCGTCCGGGCCGGAGTCGATGTGGTGACTTTCAGCGGTGATAAGCTTTTGGGCGGCCCTCAGGCCGGGATCATTGTCGGCCGCCAGGAGATGATTGATCGGATTAAGCACAATCCCCTGAACCGGGCCCTGCGCATTGACAAGTTCACCCTGGCCTCTCTGGAGACGGTTCTGCGCAGTTATTACGATCTTGATGCGGCCCTGCATGAGGTTCCGACCCTGCGCCTGCTGGTTCAGGGACCCGATGAGATTCGTCGCCGGGTCCGGCGGCTGCTGCGGCGGCTGGGCGGACAGTTGGCCGGGAGTTGTGTGCTGGGCCAGCAGGCGACTATGTCGCGGGTGGGCGGTGGCGCCATGCCTGAGCACGGTCTGGCCAGTTGGGCCCTGACCCTTCGGCCCCTGACCATGACCCTGGCGCAGCTTGAACGTGGCCTCCGGGGTCTTGCGCTGCCCATCATTGGCCGGATCGAGGATGAAGCCTTGCTCCTGGATCTGCGGACGGTGCTGGATTCAGAAGTGACCGAGCTGGTGACAGGTCTTGTGTCCCTGTTCAGCGGGGATCGTGGGGATCTTGTGTGAACACCCATTTCCCTTTTTTCTCAAGGATCACTTCTCTTCTGACCAGTGATTTTCATTTCTTTTCCGTGGCCTTTGCCCGGGTAATCCGCATGGCTGTTCCCACGGCTTCCGATGTTATTTTTCTGGCGGGAGGGGTCTTGCCAGAAATCGTGACTGATCGATTCAGCACGTTTCCAGGTTTGGCCCAGGCCCTGCAGTCGTGTGTCAAGGATCATCTGCCCCGGGTGGTGCAGGACTGTTTTCTGCTCCCCATTGCTGTAGCCGATGGTCCAGATACGGTGGCGCTGGTCAGTGGTGTTGATCCACTGCTGGCGGAACGGGCTGCCAAAGACTGGCTCGGGGACGTGCGGGAGGACCTCTCGCTCCGCTTTCTGGCCATTCGTCAGGGGGCCACTGATCCTCAGACCCTGCTTTTTAACAGCGGCCGCCTGCAGGAGGATCTGGCCGCTCTGGCATCTGGGGATCGACTGGATCTGATTCTGGTTGAAGTCTATCCCCGGGTGCGGACGGCCATGGCCGCCATGCAGGCGGTACGCCAGAGTGCTTCACTGCTCAAGTCAATCACCGGTGAGATTCTGCCTCTCTATTATCTCGGCCAGGGGTTGTTTGCGGTCTTTGGCCGGAATGTGGAGGAGCGGGTTTCCCGGCGGCTGGCGCCCGCAATACTCTCGGTCCTCAAGCGGGAGCGGCTGCCCCGGGCCCATGTGGGTTGCAGCCAGGGAATTGTCGCAGAGGGCGGTGAGCCACAAGAGACCGGGCGGCTGGTTCTTGCTCAGGCCTGGAGTGCTCTGCAGGTGGCCTGTAAACGTGGTCCTTTTGGCCTGTGCCTTCACGAGTCGCTCGAACAGCCCGAGTATTTGGCCCTGGTGCGACCCTCGCGCAGGATCCTGGCCAGGTTGCAGGGGCGCTGGCGTGAGCTGCAGCGTTTTTCCCTGCTGCAGTTCCAGTGCGTCGGGAGTTGCCATCAGCGGGTTGCAGATCTTCTGCGCACTGCCCTTGATGAATCAAAGGTCTTTCGGGATGAACAGGGTGACTGCATCCTGCTCCTGCCCGATTGCCCACCTGATACGGCCCTGAAGATTGCCCGCGATCTTCAGCAGCAATTACGTGCTGAACTGGGAGAGATCGGACGGGTGGCCGTGGGCATTGCCCCGTATCCTCTGACCACCTGTCGCCGGTCTGAAGCGTTGCTCAACTGCCGTCGGGCCCTGTTGCATGGTGCTCTGCTGGGTGAAGAGCAGGTCGTTGTCTGCGATGGCCTGAGTTATAATGTCAGTGGCGATGTCTTTTTCAGTGAGGGTGACCTGCCCCGGGCCGTGCGTGATTATCGCCTGGGTCTGCTCCTGGCCCCCGGTGATGTTAATCTCCTCAACAGTCTCGGAGTGGCCCATGTCCTGATGAATCATCAGCGCCAGGCCATGTCCTGTTTCGAGCAGGTCCTGGCTGTTGAGCCACTGAACTTCATGGCCCTCTATAATCTGGGTCTGGAGCAGGAGCAGCAGGGTGATAATGCAGCAGCGGTTGCCACCTTTGAACTGGCCCTGGGCGTCAGCCGCGATCAGAAACTGGTGACGGCGGTGCCGCCTGATTTTGGGCTGCAGCTGGGCCGTCTCTATTGTCGGACAGCCCGATATGAGCAGGCCCTGTCCTGCCTGATTCCCTGGTACGAAAAAGAGCAGCTGACATCAGGTGGGGGACAGGCCCTGCGTCTTCTGGGTGAGGCCTGTCACGGAGTGGGGCGGGTCAGTGAAGCTGAGCGCTGGCTGCAGCGGGCCCTGCGTTTTGACGAGTTTGATGCTGCGGCCATGAGCCTGCTCGGCTTGATCTATCTCGAGCAGAATCAGGGAGACAGGATTGCCCGTTCTCTTGCCGAAAAAAGTGTTGAACTGCAGCCGGATTGTGGGCTCTTTTATCTGCGTCTGGCTCGGGCGCAGCGCCGTTGCGGGGTCTATGATGAGGCGCGCAGCAGTCTGCGCTTTTGTCTGCGTCGCAAAGAGTATAAAGCTCAGGCCCAACTGGAGATGGCCCGGCTGTACCAGGCTCAGGGGCAGGAGCAGCGGGCACAGGCCTGGCTGCAGAAGGTCCTTGAAAGCAGTGTGGTCGCCTCATCTCGAAGTAACGAGCGTTCATAGTTGGTTGCGGCTGGCCATTCTGGTCCAGCTTGCTGGTTTGTAAGAGGCTCAACCGTTAATACATAAAGGACAAGTTCATGGATGAGAGAGATCGACGGCGGATTCGGCGTGAACCAAAGTATTGTCTGGATAACTCAATGGTGGGTGATTCATGGCGGATGTTCAGAATCATGTCCGAGTTTGTCAATGGCTTTGACGCCATGTCGGCAGTGGATGTCCCGGCGGTGACCATCTACGGTTCGGCCCGGACCCCACCTGAAGACAAGTATTATCAGATGGCCGAGCAGCTGGCGGGAAAACTGGTGACGGCCGGTTACGGAATTATCACGGGTGGTGGCCCTGGAATCATGGCCGCGGCCAATAAGGGTGCGGCCGAGGCAGGCGGGGTTTCGATCGGCCTCAATATCAGCCTGCCCCATGAGCAGGAGCCCAATCCCTATATGAATTTTCCTCTCCATTTCAAATACTTCTTTGTCCGAAAGGTCATGTTTATGAAGTATTCCATGTGCTTTGTCTGTATGCCGGGCGGCTTTGGCTCACTGGACGAGTTGTTCGAGTCTCTGACCCTGATCCAGACCCAGCGGATCAAGCCCTTTCCGATTATCCTCATCGGCAGTGAGTTCTGGGGTGGCCTGCTGGACTGGATCAAGGAGAAAATGGTGGCGGCCGGGAATATTGACATCGATGATCTCCTGCTCATCGATGTCATGGATGACCTGGATCAGGTTGTCAATTATATCCGCAAGACAGTGGTCATGTGAGCTGGTCAGGGAAGAGAAATTGTGCTGAGGCCCAGAAGACGGCCTGAAATTGAAGGGGTAAGGGAGAGGATATGGCCCAGATAGACGCTTTTTTTAAATTGATGAACGATGAGGGCGCCTCTGATCTGCACATGGTAGCCGGTCAGCAGCCTATCCTCCGTATCCGTGGTGACATGGAGCGAGTCAAGTTCCGGGCCATGGGGGATGATGAACTCAAGGCCATGCTTTATGAGATCTGCCCTGAAGAGAAGATCAAGCTCTTTGAGGAGACCGGGGATATCGATTTCGGCTACGAGATCCCGGGTCTTGCCCGGTATCGCTGTAACTTTTTCCGCCAGAAATATGGGATCGGCTCGGTCTTTCGTGAGATTCCCAGCAAGATCATGAGCTGTGAGGATCTTGGTCTGCCCAAGGTGGTCTCGCGGCTGGCTCAGCTGCCCAAAGGGCTGGTCCTGGTCACTGGACCGACCGGCTCTGGTAAGTCAACGACCTTGGCGGCGATCATCGACGAGGCCAATCGAACCCGAAAGGATCATATCCTGACCGTTGAAGATCCCATAGAGTTTGTGCACCAGAGCCAGAAATGCATTGTCAATCACCGGGAGGTGGGTACGCACACCAGAAGTTTCAGTGCGGCCCTGCGCGGGGCCCTGCGCGAGGATCCGGATATCATCATGGTCGGTGAGATGCGGGATCTTGAGACCATTTCCCTGGCCATGGAGGCAGCCATGACCGGTCATCTGGTCTTTGGAACCCTGCATACCCTGAATGCCATGAAGACCGTGGACCGGGTGATTGAAATCTTTCCGGCCAACCAGCAGGGCCAGGTCCGTTCGACTCTGGCCGATGCCCTGAAGGCCGTGGTCTCCCAGACCCTGTTCAAGCGCATCGATATAAAAGGCCGTTGCGCAGCCCTTGAGATCCTGATTGCCACCCCGGCGGTTCGGAATCTGATTCGTGACGGCAAGACCTTTCAGATTGCCTCGGTGATGCAGACCGGGCGGAAATATGGCATGCAGACTCTGGATGATGCCATTGAGACCTATCTTGAAAAGCGGATGATCAGTCCGGAATCCGCTTACTCCAATGCAATGGATAAGGCCAAGTTCCTCAAATTCCTCAGTAAGCCGCCAGCTGATTTTACCGAGGTCTGATGGTCTGTGTCGCGAAGTGTCGCGAAGTCGGTTTGGTAACAGTGTCTGGTAATAGTGGAGTCAGCTCGCCAAGGCTGGTGGATTGTTTGGGGAACGATGGGGGGAGAAGAGGCAGAGCCTGTTTTCCCCTTTCCTTTTTATTTGAAAGTTCACCAGGGACCATTACTGACCATGCCGAAGGTGTGAACGTTCATGGTTAGTTGAGTCTGGTCATTTTGGTCCAGTGCCATGCTGGTCAGGGCAGGATTGTTGCTCCTGCCGGGGTGTTGAAGGTGCTGACCCGCAGCTCATTGTCGATGGTGATTGCGCCGCCGTCACTGGTGAGTTGGAGGGGGATGGCCAGGGTCTGGC
>CALENA010000102.1 GCA_937910875.1 uncultured Desulfobulbaceae bacterium
GAGCGTGGAGTGCATCATCTTTGATCTGGCCATCACCGTGAACCCTGAGAGGTTGAGCCAATGATTTTCGACTCCCTCCAGCAGCAGGACATTGCCCCGCGCACCCTCTACGGGTGTATGGCCGCGATTCTGGCCTTGACCCTGCTGGCCTCCTGGCTCTATATCTTCAAGGTCCCGCTGGCCGAGGCCTCTCACCTGCGTCAGACCCGCGAGCTCCTCCAGGGCAAGAGCGCAAACAGAGATCTGATAGCCGGTCAGATCGTGGTCCAGGCGGCAGAGGTCAATAAACTGCGGGGTCAGGTCTATGGCAGCAGCAGCGTTCTCCCGCTCAATGTCCAGATAGCCGAAACAATAGGGATCCTTGACAGGGTCTCCCAGGATCATCAGGTCCGGCTCGACAGTGTGACCCCCGGAGTCACCAAGAGCTGGCCCCTCTTTGAGGAACTGCCCTTTGCCACCCGGGTCACCGGCACCTATTTTCAGCTCTATGCCTGGATGCAGGCCATGGAAGAGAGACTGCGGCCCATGGTGATCAAGCGCTTCTCTATCCGCCCCACCACCGGGGAGAGACTGCTGGCCATGGAAATTGAGATTGTCTCGTATAGGGCGGGTGAGTTGTGATGGTAGAAAAGGGCCGTGTCCCCCTTGCCCGTCTCAAGAGGACCCGTCAATGGGTGAGCGGTGCAGGCTCTGTTCTGCGGGGCATGCTTCTGCTTGCCCTGGTCCTCGCGGCAGGCCTGGTTCCTGCCGCATCTGCTTCTGCAGTCCCGCTTTTGAGCCGGGACCCGTTTTTGCCGCCCGAAGTGGTCCGCAGGCTCGAGGTAGAAAGAGTCCAAGAGGCGATGGCCGAGGATCCAATCGAGGTCCTCCAACTCCAGGCCATCATGATCAGCGGTTCCTGGTCGATGGTCAATGTCGGCGGTGAACTGCTGCGGATAGGTGAGTCGTATCAGGGCTATCGCCTGATCAGGATCCTTGAAAATCAGGCCGTGTTTGCCAAGGATGGCCAGCAGATTGTAGTCA
>CALENA010000103.1 GCA_937910875.1 uncultured Desulfobulbaceae bacterium
TTAGAAAAAAACATAAGATTAGTATTAATCCTGTAGTCCCTCTCAAAAAAAATGAACAACTATTCATTAAAGCATGCCTCAAAGAAAATTCATATAGGCAGAACAAATATTTGGGAAATAATTCTATTTTAAGAGAATCCCCTTGGCAGGGTCAACCATTAAAGGAAATCTGTAAATTGAGCTTATTATAAGAAATATAAATCTCGCCATGGATAACATAAAGGGTGTACGGAGGGGTGTATTTTTAGTACATGATTTTTTTGTTCATGTTAACCTACTGTAAGTGTTGTAAAATGAAATACAGTTTGACTCCGACCTCCACCTCCTCAGCCAGGTCGAAAACAGTTATCAGGGGCAGTTGACCGTCCTTGACATCTCCCTGGACAAAAACCGTATGGCATTGGAAGAGCAGCTGGCGGCAGGCAGTCACATCCTCTACATCGATCACCACTTTGCCGGCAAAATCCCTGCACACGCCAGGCTGACCACCCATATCGACCCGACACCCGAGACCTGCACCTCGCTGATTGTCGATCAACTCCTGGGCGGCCGCTTTCGTGCCTGGGCCGTGGCCGCTGCCTTTGGCGACAACCTCCACGATGCAGCCCGTACAGCAGCCGCAACACTGGACCTCAGCCAAGAGCAGATCAGCCAGCTGCGGGAACTTGGCGAACTCCTCAACTACAACGGCTACGGGGCCACCCTGACCGACCTGCATTTTCACCCGGCCTCTCTTTATCAGGCCCTGCAACCGTACCAGAGCCCCTTTGCCTTTCTGGAATCGGCCGTAGAACTCCACACCCTGCGCCAGGGCTACCGGGAAGATATGGACCTGGCCCATCAACAAGAAGAGACCATTCTCCCGGGCATCGGTCGCATCTATCATTTTCCTGATGCCCCCTGGGCCAGACGGGTGGCCGGAGTCTACTCAAACCTCAAGGCCCGGGAAGAAAAAAATCTGGCTCATGCCCTGCTCACTGCCAATCCGGATCAGACCTTGCGGATCAGCGTCCGGGCCCCACTCAATCGGCGGGAGCATGCCGACACCCTCTGTCGCGCCTTTCCCACCGGCGGCGGACGAATGGCAGCAGCCGGAATCAACAGCCTTCCTCCCGAGTTGCTGGATGATTTTCTGACCGCCTTTCAACGGATCTTTGCTCCTTCTGAAACGTAAGCGAAAACAGTTTGCTGAGTCCTTTGACTCTTGAGAATAAACAGGGTATTTTTACGTTAACCTATTACTCAACTCCAGCATGAGGTTCGCCATCCATACCTTACTGATTTCCTTCACTCGTCTACTGACCTGCGCCCTTCTGATTCTCTGCGCCCCAATCTGGTCACTCAGCGCCGCAGAACAGACAAAACCATTGGCCGCCGACCTGGTCCAGGACAACCAGCCCATTGATCTTACTAATGAAAAATACCATCAGCTGTTTGCCGAACTGCGCGACGAACACCAGTTCAGTCAGAAAGAGCTCGACACGCTGTTTCAGGGGATCACCATCAACCGCCGGGTCCTGGAACTCATGGACAAGCAATGGGAGGCCAAACCCTACTACCAGTACTGGCCGTTGTTTATCACCCCGGCCGTCATCCGCGAAGGCAAAGAAAAACTGAACGAGCATCGGGCCATCCTGGACCGGATCGAGCAGAGTCTTGGTGTTGACCGGGAGGTGGTCATCGCCATCTGGGCCATTGAATCACGATTTGGTCGGCACAAAGGGGCCTATGAGGTCTTTCGGACCCTGAATACCCTGTTTGATGCCTATCCGCGCCGCAGCACCTTTTTTCGCGGCCAGCTGGTCCACTTTCTCATCCTGTGCCGGGAAAACAACATCGACCCGCTCACAATCACCGGCTCCTATGCCGGAGCCTTTGGCCAGACCCAATTCATCCCCTCCAGTTTCCGGGAATACGCGGTCAGTTTTGATGGCGACAACCGACGAGACGTCTTTAACTCGATCGAGGACATCCTGGCCTCCATTGCCAACTATCTGCGACGCTTCAACTGGGTCTTGAATGATCCGCTTTATGTGGAACTGGGTGATACCCTCAAGGACAAGGCCCTGATCAGCGCCCAGCTCAAAGGACGCAAGGGGCTGCTGACCTGGCAGGAGGTAAGCCGGGGCCAGAACATTCCACTGCCTGAACCGGCCAGTGGCCGGAAGCTGACCATCGTTGGCCTGGAACGCGAGGAAAACCTGGGTGGTGGCTTCCGCTACATAGCCGCCTACCCCAACTTCCAGGCCATCACCAAGTGGAACAATTCAAACCGTTACGCCATGGCTGTCAGCGAGTTATCAGAGGCCCTGCAGCGTTAGCCCGAATTTCAATTAAGAGATCTTCCTGTCATGACCACTTTCATCCAGGCCCAGGGCCAAAAGAACCATTCTCACGGATGGCTCAGCCTGATTGGCCTGCTGCTTTTAATTCTTGTTCAGGCCTGCGCCCCACGCCAGCCCCTGGAACTGGTCAGCAGAGAAGCACTGCCCTCTTTCAGCGATGATCTTGACCGGGCCAGTCTGATCAGCGCCACGGTCCGTCAGCTCCATTATCTGGACACCCTGCCGGGCGACAAAATACATCAAATCGGCAACGACCAGTACAGCACCGCCTGGTTACAGCAATCCCTGGAAAGCTTTCTCGACATCCTCAAGCAAAACCCGGACAGCATAACTCTTGGCCGTATTCTCCAGGAAAACTACAACATCTACCAGGTCCGATCCAATCAAAGCGACCGACCGCTCCTGGTGACCGGCTACTATGAGCCACTCTTTGAGGGCAGCCTGATAAAATCCCCTCCTTTTGTCTATCCTCTCTATGGCATGCCGGATTCACTGGTGATCCGTAAAAACCAGCAGACCGGACGCAAGGAAAGCGGACGCATGGGTCCAGAAGGGCAGTTGCTTCCCTTCTGGAGCCGGGCCGAGATAGAGACCGCGGATCTTTTGAGCGGCCATGAACTGGTCTATCTCAAAGATCCCATTGAGGCCTTCACTCTCCACATCCAGGGCTCGGGAAAGATCCACCTGCCTGACGGCAGCATCAGGAGTATGGGCTTTGCGGCCGCCAACGGCCTCCCCTACAAAAGCATCGGCAGGTTCCTGGTCAACGAGGGCCACTTGACCCTGGAGCAGGCCACCATGGAAGGCATCAGCGCCTATCTTCGGGCCCATCCCCAGGAACAGCAGAAGATCTTTCACCACAATCCGCGCTTTATCTTCTTTGCCTGGCGCGGGAACAGCGAACCGATCGGCAGCCTGGGTGAAGACCTGACCCCGGGACGCTCCATAGCCGTTGACCCAGCTGTGCTGCCCGTCGCGGCCCCTGCCTGGCTGGTCAGCCGCCAACCGGTCTTTGCAACCGACGGAAGCCTTTCCGGGTGGCGCCCCCTGCAACGCTGTGTTCTGCCCCAGGACACAGGCAACGCCATCAAAGGCACCGGCCGCATTGATCTTTTCTGGGGCCGGTCAGCACTGGCCGGAAAATCCGCGGGATTGATGCGCGAAGAGGGACAGCTCTTTTTCCTGGTCAAAAACAATTTCGAGTTGCCCGACCAGATAGATGATCAGAAATGAGTGGAGACCACAGGCCAGGCTGGCGGGAAAACTCACGGGTCTTTGACGAATACGCAGCCGAGTATGACCGCTGGTTTGATGAGAGCCTGCTCTTTGAGATTGAACGGACAGCCCTCCAGACCATCCTGCCGCCAGACTGGCGTCCGTCGCTGGAGATCGGAGTCGGGCCCGGCAGATTTGCCCAGGCCATGCACACCACCTTCGGCCTTGACCCGGCCCAGGCACCGCTGCACCTCGCCGGTCAGCGCGGAATCATCACCTGCCAGGGTCAAGCCGAGGCCCTGCCCTTTCGCAGCAACTCTCTGCAAGGCATCGCCCTCCTCTTTACCCTCTGCTTTCTCGCAAGCCCCAGACAGGCCCTGGACGAATGCGCCCGAGTCTTGAAAGCAGACGGCCAGCTGATGCTCGGTTTCGTCCCGGCCCAGAGTGTCTGGGGACAGACGCTTGAAAAAAAAAAGAAAGCGAATCACCCCTTTTACCGGACAGCCCGCTTTCAGACGGTCGCCCGTCTCCGCACGATCTTGCAAGACTCGGGGTTCAAAATCAGCCAATCCTGTTCAACCCTCTACCAGAAACCTGGCCAGGTCACCACCCCTGAAACACCCGAACCTGGACTCGACGAACAGGCCGGATTTGTGGCCCTCCTCTGCGGCCCCAACTCAATTGGCCAATAACGGTCCCACACTCCCCGAAAAAATCCATCCCCCAAAACACAGCAGGCGCAGCCCATCCAAAGATGAACCACGCCCGTAAAAAACTCCCTGGGAAAAAGGGATCAAAAATTAAAGCACAACCTGATTACCAGCTATAGCCAACACCGGCATTGAGCGTAGTATCCCAGTCACCCGTCACACCGACACCTGCGGTCACCGAAAAATTGGTGTTGACGATATTGGACTTCAAGCCAAGCGCCACGGCACTCTCTCCCTCATAATACCCCAGACCCATACCAATGGAGTTCCTGGTCCCGGCAATGGGGGACGGAATCCCTGCCAGAGCGGCCACAGAGGCAATACCGGAATAGGCCTTCCCCTTGACATCACTCAACTGTTGGTAGTTGACGGCATCATAGGCACTTGAGCCGTTGGCCACACCAGTGACCCGAGATGGTGCGCCCGTGACCGGATTGGCAAAACTGGCCCCATTATCATTCAGGGTCAGGGTCGTGGACGTTGTTCCGCCACTCAAGGTCGTTGCTCCATTTGCCACCACCAGACCATGAGTATTCCCCTCAGGGTTGGTGGTCGTCAGAGTAATGGAATCTTCCTGGAGATTAAAGGTACTTGCCCCGTCAATGGCAGGTCCGTCCGTATCAACCACAAAGACCACCTCATTGGCCCCGGCTATCGTAACATCACCACTGATCGTCACAGCTCCACGAATAGCCGTGCCATCTTCATTCACGGTAAACGTGTTACCGCCCGCTTCCAGGCCATTGCTGTCAACCGTCAGTGTATTATTCAAAGTGGTTACGCCATTCACTGCAAGTGCATCATTCAGGGTTGCAGCCCCATTCACATCCAGGGTGTCAGCCATACTGACTGCTCCGGCAACACTCAAGGTATCGCGCATGGTCGTTGCACGAGTGACATCCAAGGTGTCATTCAAAACAGTCGCCCCGGTAACCGTCAGGGTATCACTCAAGGTCGTCGCACCAACCACATCAAGGGTATCACCCAAGGTCGTCACACCGGTAACATCCAGCACATCGCCCAGAGTGGTTGTTCCGGTCACCACCAGAGACTCACCAAGAGTTGTTGTTCCTGTCACCACCAGGGCCTCGCCCAAGGTCGTTACACCGAGGACATTCAAGGTCTCACCCAACGTGGTCCCGCCAACAACATCCAACCCACCTGCAACTGCCGCATCACCACCAACCCCGAGATTATTGGTGACCGTCGCCGAATCCAACGTGGCCGTCCCGTTACTGACAAATGCATTCACCACTTCAAGGTCACCCGCCGTGATTCGATCACTGGCCATCAGACCTGTATTGGTAATACCACTGGTCACCGTAAGGCCCGTGACATTCAAATCATTTCTCAAATCTGTAACTCCATCAACATTGAGGTCATTATTCAACTCCACGACGCCATCAACATTGAGATCACCTGCCAGATTCGTCAACCCGGCAACATTCAAGTTGTCACCAAGATCGGTTACCCCGGTTACATCAAGGGTTTGGTCAAGAGTGGTCGCCCCACCTACACTCAGGGTAGTGCTGACAGCAGCTGAGCTCAGTGTTGCCGTCCCTTCGCTGATAAATGAATCAACGATTCGAACATCATTACTGGTGATCAAACCGGTATTGCTAATGCCGCTGGTGGTCGTCGCACCGGTCACACCCAAGGTCACCGTTCCGATATTCCCGGTATTGGTAATTCCATCGGTCGTCGTCGCACCATCGACATTCAGAGAACCTGCCAGGTCTGTTGCTCCGGTGACATCCAGACGGTCATCCACAGTCGTTGCGCCAGACAAGGTCGTGGCTCCGGTCACACTCAAGGTCCCGGTACTGACATTGCCACTATTGCTGATATTCCCACTATTGTTAATTCCGGTGGTGGTGGTGGCCCCGGCCACATCCAAGGTCGTCGTAGCAATATTGCCGGTATTGGTGAGGCCAACAGTCGTCGTGCTGCCACTCACCCCCAAGGTCCCGGTCGTAAGACTTCCGGTATTCGTGATACTGCCGGAGTTCGTGAGAACACCGGTATTGACGATTCCAGTCGTGGTCGTCCCACTTGTCACGCTCAACGTCGTGGTGCCAATATTACCGGTATTCGTAATGCCAGTAGAAGTTGCTGCACCAGACAGAGTCGTGGCACCGGTGACCCCTAGAGTCGTGGTGCTGATGTTGCCACTGTTGGTCACCCCGGTCGTGGTCGTATTACCAGTCACAATCAAATTGTCAGGGGCAGTTATCACGGTATCAGCAGCAAAAGCGCCAGGCACCATCACAAAAGCGGCCAAAGCCAAAGCCAACGATGTTGTTTTAATTCTCAACTCTACGTGTTTGTCCATCATACTCCTCCTCTAATAAAACAAATTAACCTGGAGCGAGATTGTCTCTCTTTAAGAGAAAATCTGCCAATCCGGTTACTCTAACACCTCTTTCTTGATCGACACACAACCCTTGCCAGCAGGAAGTAAAAAGACTCTCAAACCGCCTTCTCCCTGAAGGAGAAGAATATGACGCTGAACAACCCCTGCCGACTGCAAACCAGCAAAACCATTCTGGGCCACTGCCTGGCAATCATCCCGCCAATAGGTGACCGCCTCATAAACCGCAC
>CALENA010000104.1 GCA_937910875.1 uncultured Desulfobulbaceae bacterium
GGCCCGGTATATGGTAAGGGCGTAACAATACGTCATTCCAGCTGTGGAAAATTGAGTAGCATACCCTGTTTCAAGAAAAAATAACAGCCTAAATATATGTTACGAATCGGCCCACTTGGACTCGACTCTCCCCTGATCCTCGCCCCGCTGGCCGGTTACAGCGACCTGCCCTTCCGTCTGTTATGCCGTGAATTCGGGGCCGGCCTGGTGGTCTCAGAGATGATCAGCTGTCACGGACTGGTCTACCAGCAGGCAGGAACTCTGGCCATGCTGACCTCCATTTCAGAAGAACGCCCCCTGTCCATCCAGCTCTTTGGCGCCGATCCCATGGTCATGGCCCAGGCCACCGCCTTACTGCGCCCTTTCAAACCGGAACTGATCGACATCAACATGGGCTGTCCGGTCCGCAAGGTGACCAAACGGGGAGCAGGTTCTGCCCTGATGAACACTCCGGCCCTGGCCAGACAGATCATTCAGGCCGTGGTCAAGGAGGCGACAGTACCGGTTACTGTCAAGACCAGGATCGGTGTGAACAGTGACCGGATCACAGCCGTTGAATTCGCACAGATGGCCGAGGATGCAGGCGCTGCGGCCATCACTGTCCATGGCCGGACCTGGGCCCAGGGCTTCACCGGCCAGGCCGACTGGCAGACCATAGCCCTGGTCAAGAAGAAGGTCTCCATCCCGGTCATCGGGAATGGCGATATTGAAAATTACCAGGATGCACAGGACCGAATGGCTGAAAGTGGTTGTGACGGGGTGATGATCGGACGAGGTGCCCTGGGCAACCCCTGGGCCTTTTCAGCAGACGGACGACCTGCAAGCCTGGCCGGCCTTCTGCCCGGAGTCAGACGTCATCTGGAGTTGATGGCAGAGCACCTGCCCACCGAGCGGATGCTGGGAGTAATCAAGAGCCAGATCGGCCGCTACTTCAGGGACCTGCCCCACAGTTCCCACTATCGCCAGCTGGTCTTTGCCTGCCCGGATTTTGCCACCCTCAGGCGAGAAATCAACGCCTTGGGATGAGATTTCCTGTTCTCTTCTTGCATCTGAAAAAATGCGCACAACGGGACAGAAATATGGGACTGTGATTTACCCTTGAAACTGATCAGTGCTCGTGGGCGGCACAGCCCTCCGCCTTGATGCTCGTGGCGGTCATCGGCTGATCAGTTGAACGGGAAATACTGTTTTTGGAGACCATGTGATCGGGATAATAGCTCTCTTTGGCCTGGCGCATGCCCGGAATACCAAGGTCCTGCTCCCGGTTGACAAACTCGAAACCTGAAAGCCCATATCTGGAAAACCAGTGCGTTATGAGCTGGCCAAGACCTGGTACCTCGACCATGGCCTTTTCAAAATGCCAGACCGCGGTGCCGGGATGCAACTGTTCTGCAATGGCATAGGCCTGAACCAGGCCATCAACCCTGATCGCCCCTCCCAGAAGTCCTAATTCATCAAAGTGGGCAAAGGTCTCGGCTATGGCATTGGCCTCATTGCAGAGACCGGGGCTGCGGCCACAGTCCCGCGTGTGACACCACTTGTCCTGCATGGCCTCACATTCTCCAATGATCTCTGCGGTCATGGGCAGATACTCGCAGGAGTGGCTGCCGAGGCACTGATTGATATGGTTGCGTTTTTTTGTATAGTGACGTCCGGCAAGACCCGCCAGGTCATCGACCCGGTAGACATAATCAGCATTATCACGGTCCGGACTGATTTCATATTCCCCAGCAGGAAGTTGTAAAGCCGCCGCTTCAGGAATTCGGACAGCCCCGATGATCACCTCTTGCAAGAGAGTGAAGGCTTCAGGAAGGGTCCTGGCACCCACGGGAGGCCCGAGCAGGAGATACTTGCCTGTTTCTCCGGCCGCCTTGACCAGAAAGACAACGGCATCACCGATCTCAGCAAACAGGATCGGCCTGGACGGCTGCCAGACAAAGAGATTGGTGAAGGTATGTTCCGAGACGACAGGGGGATACGAGTGCAGATACTCCCCAATCAGGCTCCTGTCAGCCAGGGTCAATGGACGAAGGTCAATCATACGTTTCATCTGCCGGACAACTCCAGCAGTTTGTGGCAGAGATTGTTCTGATGCCTGTTATACTCTTCGTTACAGACGATGACCCATCTCGCAGTTGCCAGGGGAAACAGAGTTCCTTCAATCGCCAAAAAGGTCTACCATCAGCACCATACCCCGGCAATCTGCCGGCCGCAACCACCGCAACATGCTTTTTTGAGCCGGTTTTCCTGGACCTGAAAACCATGGCGGCGGATCAGTGTCTTGCCGCAATCAGGGCAGCTCGTATCCTCACCGCCTCCGCCCGGGATATTCCCCTCATAGACAAAAGAGAGTCCCTCCTCAAGACCAATCTCACGGGCCCGGCGCAGGGATGCGATCGGAGTCGGAGGTCGATCCGTCATCTTGTAAGTGGGATAAAAGGCGGTGACATGCCAAGGTATGGTTGGGGAGACACTGTGGATAAACCTGGCCAGCTGACGCAATTCATCCTCGCTGTCATTCAACCCCGGGATAAGGAGCGTGGTGACCTCCACCCAGACCCCCAGTTCATGAAAGAGTCGGACGTTCTCAAGGACCGGCTGAAGGTGGGCCTTGCAGACCTGCTGATAAAAGTCATCGGTAAAGGCCTTGATATCGATATTGATCCCGTCCAGAACCCCGGACAGTTGCCGGGTGACCTCAGGCATCATATAGCCGTTACTGACAAAGACATTCTTCAGCCCTTCCTTTCGGGCCAGCACGGCACAATCGAGGGCAAACTCGAAAAAGATGGTCGGCTCAACATAGGTGTAACAGACACTGGCACAGTGCAGACGCAAGGCCTCGGCCACCACCTGGTCAGGTCGGCGCATCACACCGGGAATCTCATTTGAAGAGGCATGAGAAAACTGTGAGATATCAGAGTTCTGACAATGACGGCAGAAAAAATTACAGCCGACCGTGGAGATGGAATAGGCCCTGCTGGTGGGCAGAAAATGCAGCAATGGCTTTTTCTCGATGGGATCAACGTGTTCTGCCACCAATTCGCCATAGACCAGACTGACCAGAACACCGTCTCGGTTTTCCCGGACTCCACACAGACCACGCCTGCCGGGCCGGATCTGGCATTGATGATGACACAGGCCGCAGGTCACACGACCATCACCCATCCTCTGATAGAACAGGGCCTCATGCATCAAAAGACCGCCTCACCTGTACGAACATATAACCAGGACAATACGCCCAGATTCACCTCAATCAACTGACAGACAATCATCGCGCCAGCAGCAATCCAGCTGCTGACAGGATGATGCAACATCACTCTGAAAACATGGGCTATTCCCCTCCGCGCTCTGAATCGCCCTGATCAACTCACGCTTTCTCAGGCGACCGGCCTTGATCCCCATTTCTTTTGCCACCTGCTTGATCTCCTGCATTCTCATCCGCGTCTCCCTCCTCGTTCTAAACCAATGATCATTAAACGACATGTGACCAGCCACCACCGC
>CALENA010000105.1 GCA_937910875.1 uncultured Desulfobulbaceae bacterium
ACAGATTCTGAGAAAATTCTCTCCTTTTTGGTCAGCGTATTTGGCAATCAACACCAATGTCCTTCAGCTCTTGTGGATACCAATTTAACAAACCATGGGATACGACATGCAAAATTTTTCTGCCATTGAAAGGGGTGCTGTCACTAATAATACCGGAAGTAACATTAAGGCATTATTTCCTCTTCCTGCAGCTGATTCTCGGCAGGCACCTCTTGTTCATCGTACCCGAATCAATCTGAGCCGTCTGATTAACACGCTGAACTATAAAAATTTTCAGGGGGAGACGATTTTAGTTAATTTTAAAGATAGTAACAACGGGCACTGTGTATCAATTCCTGCCCATCCCGAACCATGCACTGACAATCATCTTGAGTGTGTCTGGAAAGATGGCCAGAGTATTGATCAGCTTCTTGCAACATATAATTTTCTTTCTCTTTCAATAACTGATGGGCTGAATCAAATTCTTGTCCAGCCGGACCTTCAGGATATTGGTCTCAAAGGTCTCAGTTTAACACTGCCTGACCAGAGCTATAATGTCACTCAACGCAGCATTAAAAGGCATCCATGTAGAGGCATTGAAGTCCAATTTATCCAGAACGGTATATGTCTTACGGGGACACTGGTAGACTTTAATTCCTCGGCCATTAAGGTGAGCTTTGTCAAAGATAAACTGCAGTCGTTTCCCTGTAACAATATCAATACTACCTGTTATGCGATTGTTAAAAATGACATTGAGGTCTATTTCTTCGATGAATGTGAAATAATTCGAAAAACGACTCATAACAAGACTATATCTGTAATAATGAAGTCCACCGGCAGGCATACTCAAAAGATTAATCCTTGTAAAAACCGTAGCCTGAGGCAAAAATTTGTTCCTTCGCCGGATGTAACGTTCAATCATCCATTTACAGGTAAAAAAATACATCGCAATATAATTGATTTATCTGGGACTGGCCTTTCTGTGGAAGAAAATGCAGATGATGCCGTTTTCCTGCCAGGCATGATTATCCCGGAGATCAACATTGAATTTATGAACTCATTTTCAATTAAGTGCAAGGCACAAGTTTTGTATTGTAATCAGCTTGATGATTCTACAATGAAATGTGGTTTGGTCTTTATGGATATGAATAGTCAGGATCATATTACTCTCTCGAACTTGCTATATAGGGTTGAAGACAAAAATTCATATATTGGGTCAACAAGTGTAAATCCTGATGCTCTGTGGAATTTCTTTTTTGAGACAGGCTTTGTTTATCCTAAAAAATATGATTTTATGGCCAGGGAGCGGGCATCTTACAGGCGTTTGTATGAAAAACTTTATGGTGAGAACACTCATATTTCTCGACATATAATTTATCAGGAAAATGGGAAGGTGTATGGCCATGCGGCCATGCTGCGCACCTATGAAAAAACGTGGATGATTCATCATCATGCCGCAATATCTCAGAAGAAGAAGGCCGGACTGGTTGTTATGGATCAACTTGGACGTCATACTGGTGATTATCACACTCTTGAATCGAGTATGATGGACTATATCATATGTTACTTCAGGCCGGAAAATCGTTTTCCAAACAGGGTGTTTGGAGATGTGGCCAAGAATGTAGGCAATCAAAAGCAATGTTCGATTGACACCTTTGCCTACTTTCATACCGAAAGAAAAGTATTGGTAGACAATCTCGTGAGTCCTTGGTCGCTGGAACTTGCAACTTTTACAGAACTGGCCGAATTAAAGGATTATTATGAACAGAAATCAGGAGGATTATTTGTCCAGGCCTTGGATTTAGACCCAGAAGAAAATGGTAAAGATCTTGACATATCAAGCGCCTATACGAACGCAGGCTTTAAGAGAGAGCGTTATGTTTATGCCTTAAAGAATGAAGATACGTTGAGGGCTATGTTTATTGTTAATCTGTCGGATGTCGGTATGAATATGTCAGAACTGACAAGTTGTATTCATGCCATAATTTTACATCCAGAAAAAACTTGTAAACAAGATATCCAGATAGCTTTGGATACAATTACCCGCCACTATGAAGAGCAAGAACACATTCCTGTCCTCATGTATCCCTCATCGTTCGCTGAAGAACATGAACTGCCTGTTGAGAAAAAATATAACCTGTGGATTTTAGATCTTGAATATGATCATCTCTACTTAGAGCATATCGACAAACTGCTCTCAAGGAATCGGGGGGAAGAGTTGGCGAGAAGGTCAACAGACAAAAGACAGGACGTGCATACTGTTAATTATGTGTAGAATTGTCGGTCGCTTGAGTCTGTTTGTTCAGCCACTTGAATAGGGCCCTGACGCAATCTTGGTCAAAATGGGTGCCGATACCGTCAGTAAGAATTTTGGCTGCCTGCTCGTGAGTCATGGGGTCACGGTAATGCCGTTTGGCCGTGACGGCTTCGTAAACATCGGCGACAGCCAGAATTTTGGCACCGAAGGGGATCTGGTCCCCCTTGAGGCTCATGGGGTACCCTGTGCCATCTATCTTTTCGTGATGAGATCCAGCAATATCGGGTACTTGTTCGTATATCCCTTCGAAGTGGATCTGGGAGAGGATGTCTCTTGTCTTTTGAGCATGTGTCTTGATTTCGGTATATTCAATATCAGTAAGACGTCCTGGTTTCTTGAGGCTTGAATCATTGACTCCAATTTTGCCGTAGTCATGGAGGAGAGCTGCTACCCGAATCATTTCAGTGTAGCTCTTGCTGAGTTTTAATTCTTCACAGATACCAATTACGTACTCGGTGACTTTGAGTGAATGGCCGGCGGTAATGGGGTCGCGAGCGTCTGTGGATGCAGCTAATGCCTGGAGAGTGGATTGAAACTGTCTGAGTTTTGCCTCCATTAATTTGATATTATTGATGGTGATCCCTATCTGAGGTGTAACGCCCATGAGCAGATTGATGTCGCGTTGAATCAGCGGGGCATGAGTTGTGGTATTGTGAACGGCCAAGACTCCAATGGCCTGGTCTTCGTAAATGATCGGGCAGCAGATGAAAGAGGTGACACCGATTTTTTTGGCAAAGGTCAGACTCTTCGGAGAAATATCTTTGCTGACTTCATCGATATTGTTGACAAGAAAGGGTTTTTTCTCCCAGTAGGAGATTACAAACATTCCCCGGGAGTTCGGGTTGTCGAGACTGAACTCTGCTTCCTGAATTTGCTTGGCCAGTTGATGGTCAAAACCAAATCCGGCTCGAAAGACCAGCTTTTCCTGTTTGGGATCAGCGAGCAGGATGATGCCTTGGTCGTAGTCGAGGCGCTTGCCCAGAACGATGGCTATTTCTTGAAGGATCGTGTCGAGATCCAAGGCATTACCAGAGGCCCTGCTCAGGGCTTGCCCAATTTCGTTGGCCATTAAAGCATTGTTGTGATTTCTCGTTGCCTCTTCCAGGGCAGCCTCAGATGTTTCTCTCAGGCTGTCAATGGCCCTCTTGAGGTCTATTTTCTCCAACTTATTGCTGTAATAGTAGAGACATGAGAAAATCGCGATAGAAGTGAAAAGAAAAGTATTGAAGGTTGTGGCCGGTAAATATGGATAAAGTAACAGGCCAATGAGTGGCAGGATACATAGAGCAATAATGTTTATTTTTTTCCAGAAAATATGGTGTGTTTCTCGCCAGGAGATAATGTACCGACAGCAGGTTCCCCCTTTAAAAATACATTCCGGATGGTCAATGGTCGGAAGTTTGTAATTGAAGACTGTTGTCATAGCCTCCAATGTTCCGATCCTGTTTTCACACTGATAGGGAGCTTCTGTGACCCCTTTGTTGGGGGTTACGATGATTTCGATTTTGCTCCTGCCAATCCGTTTAGTTGTATAGACTGTTGAAAGAGTCAGCCTTGCAGCAAATTTTCCAATCAGTTTGTAGGCGTTGGCGGGCTCCATGATACTAAGGAGATAGAGACGCAGCATTCCATGAGCCTCAGTAGACGCAGAATAATTTCCAGCCTCTCTGTCAATGTTGGGATTATTGCTCAGTTCCTGCAACTTATCGTGGAAGCGGTTGACCTGCCGCTGAGTGAACCAGTGTCCCTCGTCGGTTAACTGATACGGCTCGATTTCAGCATAGCGGAGCAATTCCGGTATATTGATGTGGCTGTATTTATTCTTGATCAGTTTGATATACGTATCAATGATCCTGCTGTTGTACAGTTCTCTTGAATCAGACTGATCGTTAGGCGTCTGTTGGTTGGTGTGTGACTGTTGTGTCGGCATTGATTCGGTGATC
>CALENA010000106.1 GCA_937910875.1 uncultured Desulfobulbaceae bacterium
GAGATCTGTCAGGAGAGGACATTTGCTCGGGGGGAGATGATCTTTTTTGAAGGAGACCCGGGCGACGGTTTTTATATGGTCCTTTCCGGCAAGGTCAAGATCTACAAGATGTCGCTGGCCGGGAAAGAGCAGATTCTGCATATCTTTGGTCCGGGTGAGCCCTTTGGCGAGGTCCCGGTCTTTAACGGACAGCCCTTTCCCGCCAATGCCGAGTCGTTGATGGCATCTACCTTGTATTTTTTTCCCAGAAAGGAGTTTGTGGCCCTGGTCCACCAACTGCCATCTCTGGCTTTGAATATGCTGGCGGTGCTCTCTTTGCGTCTGCGTCGCTTTGCCACCCAGATTGAAAATCTGTCGCTGAAAGAGGTGCCGGAACGGCTGGCGGCCTATCTCCTGTATCTTGCCGAAGAACAGGGCAGTGAGGACATGGTGACCCTGGATATATCCAAAGGTCAGCTGGCCAGTCTGTTGGGGACCAGCCCGGAGACTTTGTCGCGGATCTTTGGTCGAATGAGTGAACAGGGGTTGATCGATGTTCAGGGACGGATCATCAGGTTGCTGGATCGTGACGGGTTGGCTGAGTAAGTTGGATGGCCGCAGGGTGAACTGAGTGTCAGGGCTGATCGGGTCCGAATTGTGGCCCGTCGTGACAGCAAGGTCTCTGTCCGGCTAAGCTTCGCCTGAACAGGCCCTGGCCTTTGGCCATGACCGGTTCAGATACGCCGGTCAGAGACCTTGCTGCCCCGACTTCTTTCAGTGTTGGTTGCAGAGTTTGAGAGATGAGGCGGGAATGTGCGCCTGTACGAGGGGCTGAGTGTGGGGGTAGAATTGACGACCTCATGCGGTGGGTGGTCAGAAGGCCTCGTTGTCCTGGCGGAGGGCGTTTATGCTGGCATAACTGCTGGTTGGCCGGGGCTGAGGACTTGTGTCGACCACTGTTCTGGCGAGATAGGTGCCGATGACATAGCGCCGATCTTCGACCATGATCAGTGGTGGCAGGTGGTGGGTTTCAAAGGCGTCGTAGCCCTGCTTGAGATTTTCCCAGAACGCGATCCAGGGTGAATCCTGGTGTCGGGCCAGATTTTCCCAGGTCATGCGGAAGGGGAAGCTGTGGACGCTGAAACTGTTTTGCCCCTGCTGCAGGGCCGCTTCAACCAGGGTATAGATCTCTTCCATGCGGAAATCGGTCATGGCAAAACAGCCCACCGACGAGCAGCGCCCGTGGACCATCAAGGCGCTGCCACTGCGCTGATGGGCCCGGTCGTATTCATTGGGAAAGCCGAGGTTGAATGAAAGATGGAACTGGCTCCAGGGGTTGAGCTGTTCCGGGGTGACCGTGTAAAAACCCTCTGGGCTCTGCCGGTCTCCCTCTTTCAGCTTCGGGCCCAGTTCGCCTGAATAGTCACAGATGGTATAGGTCTTGAAAAGCTGGTACTGATCCCGCTCCTTGAGCCACAGTTCCAGCAGGTTTTCTTCCTTGAAGATGCGAATAAAGACTGGGGCGCCCAGACGCAGATTCTTTTCACTCAGTTCCATTTCCAGTTGCGGGGTCAGCCGTTCGCAGATCTCACGCGAGAGGGTGCTGGCCGGAATTTCTGTTTCAGCGGCCAGCATTGCAGGGAGAAGGCAGAACAAAAGAATGGGGAGCAGGGTGGCTGGAAAAGGTCGGGGCGAAGGCGTTTGGGTCCAGGACATAGTGGCTCTGGGGCATGAGAGAGAATAAGATCAGAACAGATTGTTAATAGTTGAGCAGAAAGTGCAAGGAAAGTCCAGTAGAAATCAGCAGATTC
>CALENA010000107.1 GCA_937910875.1 uncultured Desulfobulbaceae bacterium
TTTTTTCGCATGCCTTGATCTTGACCAAAATTGCTCATTTATGGACAGACACCAGTTAAGATGACCTTTAAGGGGCCCTGAAAAGAGTTCTACTCTGAATCTATCAGGGCAGCAGGGCTGAAACGAACCCTTTCCTCCCGGCCAACCATCTCCCGCGCCCCTTCATATCCATGGGAGCCAAGCCAGCTCACAACTCCGGCCACCAGCCGCTCCGGAGCTGAGGCTCCGGCCGTGATTCCTACCCGACCCGCCCCAACTAGCCATGCCGGATCGATATCACCTTCATCATCAATTAAATAGGCCCTGGTGTTGTTGCGCGTGGCCACTTCCCGCAAGCGATTGGAGTTGGAACTGTTTTTTGACCCAACCACCAGCACCAGATCACACTCCCGGGCAAGGGCCCGGGCCGCATTCTGACGGTTCTGGGTCGCATAACAGATACTGGTCCCCGGCTCCCTGATCCCGGGGAAACGTCTGAGCAGCACCGCCCGTATCCCGGCCACCTCATCCTGACTGAGGGTAGTCTGAGTCACATAGGCTACCTGTTCCGGGTCCAGCAGAACCAAGGCCTCGGCCTCGGCCTCGTCAGAGACGATATGGACCCGGTCACCAACCCGACCGGCCGTTCCTTCGACCTCGGGATGACGATGATGCCCGATGATAATCACCTCAATCCCCTGACGATGATACTTTTCCACCATCCGGTGCACACTGGAGACCAGGGGACAGGTGGCGTTAATGGTCCGCAGCTCAAGGGCCGTTGCCATCTGCTGCATCTGGCGGGAAACCCCGTGGGCGCTGAAAATACAAATCGCCCCAGGCGGCACCAGGCTCAGATGCTCGACAAAGACAGCTCCCAGAACCTTGAGTTCATCGACCACATGTCGATTATGGACAATCTCATGCAGGACATAGATGGGAGCGCCATGTGACTCAATGGCCATCCTGACCGTGGCAATGGCCCGCACCACACCGGCACAGAACCCTCGGGGGTTTGCCAAAATTATTTCTTTCATTTCTTCGCTCATATTCTCACGGAGTTTCAGACAATAACACTGAACTGGCACAAGTTTACCACCAAACACGGTTCGCCTTCACCAAAAAAAAGTTGGAAATTATTCTCAACTTTTATATAACTTATCGACGACTGCTGAGGACTTATGATTTGTTCTGGTCACCAGCACAAATATCAACAAACCACATCCAGGCAATGACAGTTCCTCTTAATCTGTAGATCTTACATCAACTCTTTTACTTTTATGACAATCAATGATAATGTTTTAAATTATGGTTGGATACTACGAAAATAAACCTGCCCATCCATTTTGAGCACGAGTCCATTGTCAGCTCCCGTCACCTGCCACTCTCGAGGTTACGGGTTATTGTCTTATTAATCGGTACGTCCACAGGGACTACCATATCATTCTACACAAGGAGGAGAACATGAACAAATTTTTTGGTCTGATGACAGTTGCCTGTCTGAGCCTGGCCATGGTCATGACCATGGCTGGTGATTCTTTAGCCAAGGAACGGATTGTCTTTGGCGGTGGTCCGGCCGGTGGTACCTTCCAGTTTGTGGCTAATGCCATCCAGGTTTACGATCCTGTCAAGGCACTCACGGACTACAATATTCAGGCCCAGAGCTCGGCCGGATCTACTGAGAATTTACGTAAGGTCGATGCCGGCAAGTCTGATTTTGGCGTGGTCTATTCTGGTGAGGTATCCCTTGGAGCCCAGGGCTTGCTGACAAATGATACCAAAAAGTATGAGAACGTTCGTGCCGTGGCCTTCCTCTATGGTGCTCCGGCTCAGCTTGTGGTTCGCAAGGGTTCCGGTATCAAATCTGTCAAAGACCTGATCGGAAAGAAAGTCGGCGTCGGTAATGCCGGCTCTGGTGCCTTTGCCAACTGCGAACTTTTCTTCACCCATATGGGCATCTGGGACAAGA
>CALENA010000108.1 GCA_937910875.1 uncultured Desulfobulbaceae bacterium
ATATTACCGCACAGGCCTTTGGCAAGATGGAGCACATTGCCCAGCAGACGAAGGCCGACAAAGCGGGAAACCTTGAGGCACTTCAGGAGATAAAGGGCGTGCGTATCCTCCTGGCCGAGGACAATACGATCAACCAGCAGGTCGCCCTGGAAATTCTTAAACAGGCGCATCTGATGGTCGATCTGGCCGATAATGGTCTTCAGGCCCTTGAGATGGCGGAGAAAAACCGGTATGACCTGATTCTCATGGATATTCAAATGCCGGAGATGAACGGTATTGAATCCACGAGGGCAATTCGGGCCTCTGAGCCAGATGGGGAAAATATTCCCATCATTGCCATGACGGCCCATGCCATGGCGGGAGACCGGGAAAAAAGCCTTGCTGCCGGGATGAACGATCATATCACCAAGCCCATTGAACCCGATATTCTGTTCGGCACACTCTTAAAGTGGCTCAAACAGAAGCACAGACCTGAAGAAAACATAGAAAAGGTCGAGCCCCTGAAAGAGAAAGGAGAACTGCAACTCCCTGACAGCCTGCCCGGGATTGATATCCCCTCCGCTCTTCCCAGGGTTGCCGGCAACAAGAAGCTCTATGCGGAATTACTGATATCATTTCTTCAGGAGAATGGTGAGTCGACCAGCCATATCAAAAAGGCTTTGCAGGAAAAAGACCAGGAACTGGCCCATCGGCTGGTCCATACGGTCAAGGGTGTGGGCGGGACCCTGGGGGCAAGAGATCTGCAGGCGGCTGCCGGAGAATTGGAAGGTGCAATCATGGGAGGGCAGATGGAAGGACTGGAGGGCCTGGTTCAGGCATTTGACCAGCAACTGCAGATTGTCATGGAAGGTCTGAAGAAATTTGCATCAGATCATGCGTAGGGGCTAAGCCTCCTGCAAGGGGCTTGGATGACTTACTGCGCCAAGAAGTACTCATCATCAATCAAGGAGAACAAAATGGCCAGGACGAAGAAAACGATTGAAGAAAAATCGATATGGGATGATGCCAGACAGATGTTGCGCAAGGCTGAGCGGGACGGGGTCGAGACCGCCTGGGACCGTCTGGAACACCAGACACCGCACTGTAACTTTTGCGAAACAGGACTCTCCTGCCGAAACTGTACCATGGGACCCTGCCGCATCAGCAAGAAAGCCCCACTGGGTGTCTGTGGCGCCGATGCCGATGTCGTCGTGGCCCGTAACTTTGGCCGTTTTGTGGCCGGGGGCTCTGCCGGCCACTCCGATCATGGTCGTGACTGTATCGAGGCCCTGCACGCTGTGGCCCACGGCCTGACTCAGGACTATACCATCAAGGATGAGGCCAAACTGATCCGTATTGCCAATGAGTTGGGAATTGCCACTGAAGGTCGTCAACCCCTTGATATTGCCAAGGATTTAAGCGCTGAATTCTATGCTAATTACGGCAGCCTGCGGGAAGAGCTTTCTTTCTCCTGCCGTGTTCCTGAAAAACGAAAGCAGATCTGGAAAGATCTTGGCATTACCCCCCGTGGTGTTGATCGGGAAATTGCCGAGATGATGCACCGCACCCATATGGGCTGTGATAACGATGCCGCCAACACCATGCTGCACAGTGCCCGCACCTGTCTCGGGGATGGATGGGCCGGCTCAATGATCGCCACCGAGATCTCTGATATCCTCTTCGGTACACCAAGTCCGAGAAAGTCCATGGTGAACCTGGGCGTGATCAAGGAGGATCAGGTCAATATCCTGGTCCATGGTCATAACCCCATCGTCTCCGAGAAGATTGTCGAAGCGGTCAGCGACCCTGAGCTTGTCGCCCTGGCCAAGGAAAAAGGGGCGACCGGCATCAATCTGGCCGGGCTGTGTTGTACCGGCAATGAACTGATGATGCGCCAGGGCATTCCCCTGGCCGGCAACCATCTGATGACCGAAC
Source organism: uncultured Desulfobulbaceae bacterium (assembly GCA_937910875.1). Lineage (GTDB taxonomy): Bacteria > Desulfobacterota > Desulfobulbia > Desulfobulbales > Desulfocapsaceae > Desulfatifera. The sequence continues at coordinate 1,915 of CALENA010000108.1, forward strand.
TGGCCATTGTCACCGGTGCCGTGGAACTCATTGTCGTTGATTACCAGTGTATCATGCCCAGTCTGGTCACGATTGGAAATTGCTATCATACCAAAATGGTCACCACTGCCGACAAGGCAAAATTTACCGGGGCCGAGCATGTAAAGTTCGAGGTGCATAACGGGATGGCGCAGGCAAAGAAGGTGGTGCGGATGGCCATTGAGCGTTTTCCCTTACGCAATACGAATCGGGTCGAAATCCCCCAGGGGCCCATTGAGATGATCACCGGATTTTCCAACGAGTCTCTGCTGGCCGCAATGGGCGGGACTCTGACCCCACTCGTCGAGGCGATCAAGGCCGGGAAGGTCAGGGGGGCAGTGGCCATAGTCGGCTGTAATAACCCCAAGTATCAGCAGGATCATTGTAATGTCAATCTCACCCGGGAGCTCATCAAAAAAGACATCCTGGTGCTGGTGACTGGTTGTGTGACCAGTGCGGCCGGCAAGGCAGGACTTCTGGTGCCCGAGGCCATTGAGATGGCAGGTCCCGGACTCAAGGAGATCTGTGGCGCATTGGGTATTCCGCCGGTCCTGCATATGGGCAGTTGTGTGGATAATGCCCGTATCCTGCAACTGGCCGCGCTCCTGGCCAATGAACTGGGAGTAGATATCTCCGACCTGCCCCTGGCCGGCTCATCACCTGAGTGGTATTCGGAGAAAGCCGCAGCCATCGGCGTCTACTGTGTTGCCTCCGGAATTTACACCCACCTTGGCCATCCGCCCAATATTACCGGCTCTTCAGTGGTAACCAATCTGGCCCTTGAAGGACTCGACAGCCTCCTTGGCGCCTGTTTCGGGATTGAGCCTGATCCCTTCAAGGCCGCTGAACTGATCGATCAGCGGATCAAGGTGAAACGTCAGGGGCTGGGACTCAAGCCCTGATCTGTTCATGACGGGGCAGGGGATCGTCTCTGCCCCGTCGTATTCCTGTGGCCTGGTCCTGGCGCAGATCATGCAGAGGTCATTCATGAAATATATCGCTTCACTGATCGCCTATTTGACCCAGGAGAAAACGGTCTCACGCAATGTCTTTGTCCTGTTCAAATTTGTCGGTTTTCTGGTCGCTCTCATTGCCCTCTACAGTGTGATCTTTCACCTGATCATGCTCAAGGAGGGGCGGGATTTCAGTTGGCTGACCGGCTGTTACTGGACTCTGACCGTAATGACCACCCTCGGGTTTGGCGATATCACCTTTCATACCGATTTAGGCAAGCTCTTCACCATGTTCGTCCTGGTGTCCGGGGTCCTCTTCCTCCTGATTATTCTGCCATTCACCTTTATCCAGTTTTTTTATGTGCCCTGGCTCGAGGCCCAGTCCCAGGCCACGACTTTGCGTGAACTGCCCGCCGAGACAAGAGGGCATGTGATCATTACGCACTTTGATCCGATCGCCATCAACCTGATCAAAAAACTGAAGCAGTACGGCTATCAGTATGTCCTGGTCAGTTCTGATCAGCAGGAAAACACAGAACTTCGGGATCAGGGCTACCGGGTGGTGCTTGGGGACCTTGGCGATCCACGGACCTTTGAACTGGTTCGTGTGGCTCAGGCGGCCCTGGTGGTGGTCACCAACGATGATGTCATGGCCACCAGTATTGCCTTCACGGTACGATCCATCAGTGAGACCGTCCCCATTGTTGCCAATGCCGACATGGAGCATTCCATTGATATTCTGGCCTTTGCCGGCTCGACCTATGTGTTTGAGTTCATGCGGATTCTGGGGATATCTCTTGGCCGTAAGACTCTGGGGGTCAGCCGGGGAACCAATGTGATCGGTGAATTTGATCAACTGATCATTGCTGAGGCCCCGGTGCAGGGGACTCGTCTGGAGGGGCAGACACTGGCTGAGATTCGCCTGCGTGAAAAGACCGGAATCACCGTGGTCGGGATCTGGGAGCGAGGTGAGTTTCAGCTGGCACGCCCCGAGATACCCATCAAGCCATCAATGATTCTGGTTCTGGCTGGTTCTGAGCAGCAGTTGAGACGCTATGAACAGGAGTATTGCGCCCACCTGAGAGATCATGAGAACACGGCTCCTGTTCTGGTCATCGGTGGTGGCCGGGTGGGGCTGGCGGCGGTAGAGGCCTTGAAGGAGCATGGAATTTCGTACCGGATCATTGAAAAACGGGCCGGTTTTGTCAAGGACAATGAACATCATATTCACGGAAATGCTGCTGATATCAAGACCCTGCATCAGGCTGGAATCCGGGAGGCGCGCTCCGTGATCATCACCACCCATGATGACCCGATCAATATCTATCTGACGATCTATTGCCGTCAGTTACGGCCGGATATTCAGATTATCAGCCGGGCAACCATGGAGCAGGCCGTGAGCAAACTGCATAAGGCCGGGGCCGATCTGGTCATGTCCTATTCGACCATGAGCGCCAATGCCATCATCAATCTCCTCAAACCTGATGAGGTGCTGACCGTGGCCGAGGGGCTGATCATCTTCCGCGCCCCGGTCAGCACCGCTCTGGTCAACACGACCCTGGCCGAGAATCAAATCCGGGCCTTGACCGGTTGCAGTGTGATTGCCATTAACAGCAATGGCCAGCTGGTTCTCAGCCCTGATCCCTTTCTTCCTCTGCAGGCCGACGAAGAACTGATTCTGATTGGAACAGTGGAGGCCGAACGAAAATTTCTTGATGATTTCGGCAGAGTCAGCAGGACCGTCTCCTGATCTATGGGAAGGGCTCAGACCCTGACCTGTGGGGAGACAGGGCCCCGCGCGGTGCATCATCTGATGGTTCTGTTCAATGGCGGTTTCTGGAAACCTTAATTAAGAGGTGCATCGAGCACCTTCCGTACCACCTGAGCCAGTTCCTGCCCCGAAACAGGTTTCGTCAGATAGGCCCGGATACCGACGGCCTGGGCCTCTTCTTTGTTGATCAATTCACTGAAGCCGGTGCAGAGTATGATGGGCAGGTCCGGCCGGATGGTCATCACCCGCCGGGCCAGTTCAAAGCCGGTCAGGTGCGGCATGGTCAAGTCAGTCAGGAGGAGATCAAAAGCCATGGGGGCCTGTTCAATCATGGCCAGGGCCTCTTGGCTGTTGCCGACAGTGGTCACCTGATACCCGAAACTGACCAGGATTTTTTTGAGCAGGGAGGTGACCATTTCTTCATCATCCACGACCAGCAGTCGTTCCGTGCCGGTGGGGAGTGTTTCGTTATGGATCGACTCAGGGGTACAAGATTCCAAGGTTGTTTTGGGGAGATAGACATGAAACCGTGACCCGCAGGAGGCCTCGCTGTATACTGTAATATGTCCCTGGTAACTCTTGATTATCCCATGGACCACGGAAAGGCCAAGACCGGTGCCTTCGCCCTTGCCCTTGGTGGTAAAGTAGGGTTCAAAGATATGGCTCAGGGTTTCATGATCCATGCCGCGCCCGGTGTCGCTGACCTCAATCAACACATACTTTCCCGGGGGAAGCTCAGAGCTTGGAACACTGTTGTTCTCTTCAATGGTCACTTCTTTCAGGAGCACCCCCAGCACTCCACCGGTCTCCCGCATGGCATGGAAGGCATTGGTGCAGAGATTCATGACGATCTGGTGAAGCTGGGTTGGATCGATGAGGACTGTGCCACACTCCGCAGGAATCTCCTGGCGGATTTCAATGGTTGAGGGCAGCGAGGCCCTGAGCAGTTTGAGTGCCTCTTTGACCAGCAGCTGCGGTTGAATTGGTTTTCTTTCTTGCGGGGCCTGACGGCTGAAAGACAGAATCTGCTGCACAAGATCTTTGGCCCGCTTGGCGGCCTTGGTGATTTCCTGGAGATCGGCGACCAGAGGATCATTTGGGGCGAGTGTGTGTAAGGCCAACTCGGAATACCCGAGAATTGGAACCAGGATATTGTTGAAGTCGTGGGCGATCCCGCCTGCCAGTGTGCCGATGGCCTCCATTTTCTGGGCCTGCCTGAGTTGCTCCTCAAGTTTTATCTGCCCTGTCACATCGTGTTTGACCACCACATGATTGATAATTTCTCCGGCATCGTTCCGGACGGGTGTGATCGAGACTTCCTCCTCAAACAGGGTGCCGTCTTTTTTCTTATTGATCAGGTGCCCCTGCCACGCCCTGCCACTGGTCAGGGTCCGCCAGATCTCCTGGTAAAAGAGTGGGTCATGCCTGTCACTTTGCAGAATTTTCAGGCTCTCGCCAATCGCTTCTGCCTTCGTGTAACCGGTGATGTGTTCAAACCCCGGATTGACATATTGGATGATGCCGTTTTTATCTGTAATGACGACGCTGTCCATTCCCTGTTCGATGGCTGTTATCAGGCGCTTCCGCTCTTCCTCGACCTCCTTCCGCTCACTGATGTCCAGACAGTACTCTATAATCTGGCTGACATTGCCGCTGGTGTCAAAGATTGGATAGGCATGGATTTCGAAATATTTTTTTTCTCCGGTCTGATCGGTATGAATATGTTCAACAATAACTGGCTGTTTGTTTTTTTTGACTTCCAGCAGGGTGCATGGATGTTCATCACCAGTGCATGGCTCATTCCGATCATGGGTCAATTGAAAACAGGTTGTCTTGTCCTGTAGCTTTTTGCCGAAACGAGATGATTTGTTGGAGAGTATTATTGAATAG
>CALENA010000109.1 GCA_937910875.1 uncultured Desulfobulbaceae bacterium
CCAGGTCATCGGGATGGGTCAGTTCGGCCCAGTTCATCTTCTGCAATTCCTCTTCCGGATAGCCCAGCATGACACAGAGGCCCTGATTGACTTTAATCCAGCCTTTTTCCGGAGAGGTGATGGTCAGACCGACCAGATTCAAGTCATAAAAGGCCCGGAAACGCTCCTCGCTGTGCCGGAGGGCCTGATGCTCCTGCCTGCGGATAATGCGACCTTTCAGCAGCGTGCCCATAAGCAGGGTGGCAAGAGGAAAAATGAGCATGACCGGCAGGCTGATATGTTGCAGGACTCGCCGGGCGACCTCCGGGGGAAAGGTCAACATCCAGACAAGCATATTGACCGCCACAACACCACCAAAGAGGTACAACTCAAAGGCAGAGATCTGCGCCAGATTCTTTCCCCGCTTTCTCTGCCAGACAATACCGATCAAACCGGACGTGAGGATCACAGCAACCCCGGTCAGGGCTCCGATCCCTCCCTGAAAGAAACGAAAACAACCGGTGATGATGATGGCAATGAGCGTCGGAACCGCGCCAAAAAAGAGCCCGCCGATGCTCAGGACCACTGACCGGGTATCAAAAATGGCCCCGTCCTGCAGCACCCAGGGCGTGCTCATGACCGCAAGACCGATCCCGCCCAGTAAAATGCCCTGGAGCAGGAGATGGTACAGGAGTGCCTCTCTCCGTCTCTGCGCAAAAGAGTCATAGAGCAGGACCATCGCCAGAAGATAGGCGGCATTATTGACCAGGCCAATAAAGGAAGAAGAGAGGTTCATGAGATGGGAGACCGCGTGAAGTGGAGGCGCGCAAGATCAAAATATGATTTTATAACGAAGAACAAGCAGGCAGAGAACACCATCAACAGGCTCTGGTCTTTCATTTTCAACGACGGGGATGGTCCAGGACAGGACCAGGGCAACAGGGGATGAGAGCCAGGGGTCAGCATGATGACGGCCAGTTGACACGCAATTGGTCCCCGGGGGGCCAGGAGGGTCTGTAACTTCTTTCAATCCAGCTCTCGTTACGAAAGCAGAATTGAAAGAAAAAGTATCTTAACAACCTGTGAAGGCAGTTCTTTTAATATTTGCAGGCCAATGGCTGAGCCAAAAATATATTAAAGCACTTTCACAGTCTGCTTTATAATACTATCACAGATCTCCAGAAGTAATAAATTATTCTTTCCCACACAATCAGAACTTACTTGTCACTCCATCACCTCAGAATGCCACAGACCAGAGGCACCTTCCTGCGCGGCGATCGAAGAGAAAAGAACGAGAGGCTTGATCTGAAAGTTCATGGGCAGCCATGGCTGAGCATGCCGAAAGAGTGATTTTCATGATTGGTTACGGCTGGCCAACAAGGTCCTGCCATGCTGGCTAGAAACAGAGGCCGCAGTCAGGACAGGTCGAATTGCTGGTGGTGAAACTGCAGCCGCAGGCCGGGCAGACGGCCTTGACAGCGCCTCGATCATACACGGCCGCGGCATGACTCAGATCGTGGTCATCCAGGGCCGTTGAGCGCCTAAAATCTCGGGCCAGGATATCAAGGGCTGCCTGGGCGTCATCTCGCCGAATCTGGAGGATGAGTTCGGTGCCGCCGCAGCCCTTGCCACAACTCTTGCCGCAGCTCGACTGCTCACCGGTAATCAGGGCTGGAATCCGTTCCTTGGCCAGGATATTCTGGAGATTCTTCATTTCCAGAAGCACGCCCTTGCGCAAAGGGACCAGGTCATCTTCCAGTGAGATGTCCATGCTCCGGCCGGCCAGGACTTCATTCTTGCCCAGTTCCTGGGCCAACCGCAGGCTGCCACTGATCAGGTCCACCGCACAGACAGCGCAACGGGTCATACCAGAGCGGTACTCATCCAGACAAACCGGGCAATACATCAGTTCGGGATCGATATCATGCATGATTTTTTTCAACTCCTTTGGTGATCAATGTGCGACAATAAATTTGAAATTGCAAGCAGAGAGGCCCCGCAAGCCCCCTGCCCAACCAGGCAAGGCAGTACGGGGGGGGGCAGAAGTAACAGAGATATACTGAGCAGGGGAAATAACCCCCGACCAGGGAAAACACCGTTTTCACACTTCGTTTGAGAACACGACAGCATCAGAGGATATAGCGGCTCAGATCCTGATCCTGGACAATGTCTGACAACTGCTCACGGACATAGTCCGCAGTGACCAGAAACAGGTCTCCGCCCCGCTCCGAGGCATCGAAAGAAAGATCGTCCAGAACCCGCTCCATGACCGTGTGCAGGCGGCGGGCGCCAATCTCCTCGGTCCGTTCATTGACCTGTACGGCAAGCTCTGCCAACTCCTGAATCGACTCAGGCTCAAAGACCAGCTCCACACCTTCGGTGGCCATCAGGGCCGTATACTGCTTGATCAGGGCATTCTCGGGTTCGGTGAGGATACGGACAAATTCATCCCGGCCCAGGGAATGGAGCTCGACCCGGATTGGAAAGCGGCCCTGCAGCTCAGGGATCAGATCGGAGGGCTTGCACATGTGAAAGGCCCCGCTGGCAATAAAGAGGATGTGATCGGTCTTGACCATCCCGTGCTTGGTGGGCACAGTGGAGCCCTCAACAATGGGCAGCAGATCGCGCTGTACACCCTCCCGCGAGACCTCCGGGCCCTGACCGCCGGAATTGCGCGAGGCAATCTTGTCTATCTCGTCCAGGAAGATAATCCCGGACTGTTCGGTCCGAGACAGGGCCTCCTTCATGACCATGTCCATATCGACCAGTCGCTCGGTCTCTTCCTGAATCAGCCCTTTCAATGCCTCCGGAACCTTCAGCTTCCGCTTCTGCTTCTTCTTGGGAAAGATCTTACTGAAGGCATCACGCAGATTTGACTGCATGTCTTCCATGCCGGAAAATCCCATGACCTCGACCATGGGCGCACCACGCGACTCGACCAGATCCAGTTCCAGTTCACGTTCATCAAGCCTGCCACTGCGCAGCATTTCCCGAAACTTCTCCCGGGTGGAAAATTCTGAAGGCTCTGGAGATTCGGGCGACTGGAGCGAAGAGAGAGCACCTTGACCGCTGTCCTGAAGCAAAAGCGCGTCACTGCCTCCCCCCTGCGACGTGGACTCCTGCCTTCTGGGAGATGGTGGCAGAAGGATATCGAGAATCCGCTCCTCGGCATTGGCCTCGGCCAGTCCCTGGGTCAGTTCTTTCTGCTCATCCTTGACCATGTTAATGGCAATCTCCAGCAGATCACGAACCATGGACTCCACGTCCCGGCCCACATAACCGACCTCGGTGAACTTGGAGGCCTCAACCTTCAAAAAGGGGGACTGGGCCAGGGTGGCCAGACGACGGGCAATCTCGGTCTTGCCCACCCCGGTAGGTCCGATCATGATGATATTTTTGGGGGCAATCTCTTCCCGCAGGGGTGACTCCACCTGACGACGACGCCAGCGATTACGCAGGGCAATGGCCACCGACCGTTTGGCAGCGGCCTGGCCCACTATATACTTGTCAAGTTCAACGACGATTTCTTTCGGGGTCAAGGACTGCATGGGCATCATAATGTTTCAATGGTCAGGGAATGGTTGGTAAAAACACAGATGGAACCGGCAATGGCCATGGACGCGCGACAGATGGCCTCAGCATCCAGATCGCTGTGTTCGACCAGGGCCAGGGCCGCGGCCTGGGCATAGGGCCCGCCTGAACCAATGGCCAGGACACCCCCCTTGTCAGGCTCAATCACGTCCCCGGTGCCGCTGAGCAGGAGGCTGTGCTCACTGTCCACGGCAATCAGCATGGCCTCAAGCCGTCTGAGCATCTTGTCGGTCCGCCACTCCTTGGCCAATTCCACGGCGGCCCGCATCAGATTGCCGTTGTACTGTTCAAGCTTGAGCTCGAGTTTGTCAAAGAGGGTAAAGGCATCGGCTGTGGCCCCGGCAAAACCGGTGATGACCTGATCATGATAGAGACGGCGGACCTTGCGGGCATCATGCTTCATGACCGTGTTGCCCATGGACACCTGTCCGTCACCGGCCACGGCAACCTGTCCTTTGTGGCGAACGGCCAAGATAGTTGTAGATCGAATTTTCATAGGAGCCTCTTGCAAAATACAGATTTTCGTTCAAAATCAAGGCATGCGAAAAATTTTACCGCAGGCATATGGTT
>CALENA010000110.1 GCA_937910875.1 uncultured Desulfobulbaceae bacterium
TCGCTGCCCAGGTTGGAGGTCATGATCAGGATGGTGTTTTTGAAGTCGACGGTCCTTCCTTTGCCATCGGTCATCCGGCCATCGTCCAGAACCTGGAGCAGGATATTAAAGACATCCGGATGGGCCTTCTCGATTTCGTCAAACAGGATCACCGTATAGGGGCGACGGCGCACAGCCTCGGTCAGATACCCTCCCTCGTCATACCCCACATAGCCAGGGGGAGCCCCGATCAGTCGAGCCACCGAGTGCTTTTCCATGAATTCGGACATGTCGATACGGAGCATGGCCTGTTCGCTGTCAAAGAGAAAGTCGGCAAGGGTTCGGGCCAGTTCTGTTTTGCCGACTCCAGTGGGACCGAGGAAGATGAAAGAGCCCAGTGGGCGGTCTGGATCCTGCAGCCCGGCCCGTGACCGACGGACGGCGTTGGCCACGGCAATGATTGCATCCTGCTGGCCGATGACCCGTTGGGACAGGGCCTCTTCGGCGTGGACCAGTTTGTCTTTTTCTCCTTCAAGGAGGCGGGCGGTGGGGATACCGGTCCACTTGGCCACCACCGCGGCAATGTCTTCGGCCGAAACCTCTTCTTTCAGCATCTGCTGGTTTTCCTGGATGGTTGCAAGTTTCTCCTGGACCCCTGCCAGTTTTTTTTGCAGGTCGATGATTTTGCCATAGCGGATCTCGGCCACCCGGCGCAGGTCACCGGCTCGTTCGGCCACCTGTTCATCACTGCGGGCCTGGTCAATCTGGGCTGTGATGCCTCTGATTTCCTGGATCACATCTTTCTCGATGGTCCACTGACCTTTGAGGCCGTTCAGGGTGTCATTCAGGTCGGCCAGTTTTTTCTTGATGTCTGTCAGCCGTTCACGGGAGGCCGAGTCCGTCTCTTTTTTCAGGGCCTCCTGTTCGATTTCAAGTCTGATCCGCTGACGATCCAGTTCGTCGATCTCAGTGGGCATGGAATCGATTTCGATCCGCAGGCGGCTGGCGGCCTCGTCGATCAGGTCAATGGCCTTGTCTGGCAGGAAGCGGTCGCTGATGTAACGATCTGAGAGGATGGCCGCCGCGACCGTGGCCGAGTCCTGGATTCGGACGCCATGATGGACCTCATATTTTTCTTTGATTCCCCGGAGGATGGCGATGGTGTCCTCGACACTGGGCTCCTGGATCAGGACCGGCTGGAAGCGGCGTTCCAGGGCGGCATCTTTTTCGATATACTTGCGGTATTCGTCCAGGGTGGTGGCGCCGATGCAGTGCAGTTCACCACGGGCCAGGGCCGGTTTGAGCATGTTGGAGGCGTCCATGGAACCTTCGGCGGCACCGGCACCCACCAGGGTGTGAATCTCGTCGATAAACAGGATGATCTCCCCGGCCCTTTTTTCCACTTCCTTGAGGACGGCCTTGAGCCGGTCTTCAAATTCGCCCCGATACTTGGCACCAGCGATCAGGGCGCCCAGGTCCAGGGACATGACCTGTCTGTTGGCCAGGGTGGCCGGGATGTCACCGTTCACGATCCTGATGGCCAACCCCTCGGCAATGGCGGTCTTGCCGACGCCGGGTTCGCCGATCAGGACAGGATTATTCTTGGTCCGTCGTGACAGGACCTGGACCACGCGGCGGATCTCCTCGTCGCGGCCGATGACCGGGTCGAGCTTGCCCTGACGGGCGATATCGGTGAGGTTGCGGGCGTATTTTTCCAGGGCCTGATACTTCTCTTCCGGGTAGGGGTCGGTGACCCGCTGGTTGCCGCGAATGGTGGACAGGGCATTGAGAAAGTCTTTTTCGCTGACACCCTGGGCCTGCAGCATGCGCCCGGCCTCGGTTTTATTGTTACGGAGGATGGTGAGAAAGAGATGCTCCTGGCTGACGAAGTCATCCTTCATCTGGGCTGCAGTCTGGAGGGCCTGATTGAGGATCTGTTGTAAGACGGCTGAGGCATAGGCCTGGCCCGCACCGCCGCCCGAGACCTGCGGGATCTTCTCGATCAGCTGGTTGGTCTGGGCAAGGATCATGCTCGGCGTGCTTCCCATCTTCTGGAGGGTGGGGGCCACAATCCCCTCGGGCTGCTCAAGGATGGTCTTGACCAGGTGCTCGGGTTGTATCTCCTGATGGTTCTGGTCCTGGGCCAGCTGCTGGGCGGCCTGAATGGCCTCCTGTGATTTGATGGTGAACTTGTCGAACTGCATGGCAGATAGCTCCTTTTTTAGAATTTACTGAGACTCTGATGTTAAAAAAGAAAAAAGTATCTCGTCTGTGCCTTGTTTGCCTGCAGGTATAGGGTAAGGGTGGGGACGGAGTGTGTCAAGATATTGACATTAATTTCGCGGCAGTGATTTTGCAAAAAAAAAGGCGGACCCGAATACGGATCCGCCTGAGGTTATCTAGGTGCTGGAGTGGTTCAACCGCAACCACCTGATCCACAGGAACCGGAACTGCAACCACCGCCACTGCTCAGGGGGTTTTTGGAAGTGATTCCAAATCCTGAGCGAGGGCCTGCGTCGACGTAATCAACGCTGATGGCGCCACAGGTTTTGAGCAGTCCTTCTTCCACCAGGAAGTTGAGACCACCATTTTCGAAGACCTTGTCGTTGTCCTTTGACTCATCCAGAGCCAATCCCAGTGAGGGGCCGGATCAGCCGCCCTGCATCAGGGCGATGCGCAGGGCAGAATCTATATTATTCTGCTCAAGGTATTCGTTGAGTTTTTGTACTGCTAGTTCTGAGACCGTAAAATCTGACATTTAAAACCCTCCTCTTGATATATTGTTAAATAGATGTTTTTAATATTGATAGTCGTCGGGCAGGTGCTGGCCTGGCTCGAAAACCTCTGATTATTTGTGTTCCGTTTATGATACACTGAGGTAAAAATAAGCGGTTCACTGTAAGATGTCAATCTCTGTGCTGCACGAAAGAGTGGAGTTTCTGGATAACATATCGAATTTATGTTCTAATAAAAAGGTAAGAATTTATCCTGGATTTTTTCCAGCGGTTGTCTGGCTGAAAGACGGGATCTCAGGGAGGGCGTATGAAAAAAATTGTTATTTCCACGGGCGGGGGCGATGCTCCGGGCCTGAATGCGGTGATCTATGCGGTGGTTCATGCCTGTCATCTGCGGGGCTGGGAGGTATATGGCAGTCGCAGCGGCTATGGTGGGCTGCTTGACCCGGACGAACTTCGCCGGCTGACTCTTGCTGATGTGGACGGAATCTATGCCACTGGCGGGACCATCCTCGGTTCGACCAATAAGGGGAATCCTTTTTCCATGCCGGTGGAAAATTTGGCAGGTGAGATTCAGGTTGTAGATATCTCTGATAAAATTATTCGTAATTTCAAACGGATGGGATTTGATTGCCATATCGCCATTGGCGGTGACGGCTCGCTGGCCATTGCCCAGCAGTTCTTTGAAAAGGGGATGTCGGTGATCGGGGTACCAAAGACCATTGACAATGACCTCGAGGCCACGGATCGAACCTTTGGTTTTGATACGGCCGTGTCCACGGCCACCGAGGCCCTGGACAAGCTTCACTCCACGGCCAAGTCCCATGACCGGGTGATGGTGGTGGAGGTCATGGGTCGGGAGTCCGGCTGGATTGCCCTGTATTCAGGGATCTCCGGCGGAGCTGATGCCATTTTTCTGCCTGAAATCCCCTTTGATATTGATTGTCTCTGTAATAAGATCAGCGATAATGAGTTGCACGACAAGGATTATGCCATCGTGGTCGTGGCTGAAGGGGCGAGTGCCCGTGGGGGCAAGGTGGTCAGTAAAGGCCGTGGTGAACTGGGGCGCGAGGAGGTGATCCTGGGCGGGATCGGAGAGTGGGTGGCTGAACAGATTCGTCAGCGGACCAAAAAGGATACCCGTTCGCTGGTTCTGGGGCATCTTCAGCGCGGAGGTTCGCCAACAACCTTTGACCGGCTCCTGGCCCTGCGTTTCGGTGCGGCCGCTGTCCGCCTGGTCGAAGAGGGGGGGTATGGGCGCATGGTTGCCCTGTCGGGCAGTGGTATGGTCTCGGTGCCGCTGATTGATGCCATCAAGTCACGCAAGAAGGTCGATCTGACCAGTGATAAGGTCTTGACCGCCCGTGAGATCGGGATCTGTCTGGGTGACTGAAATCAAGGGGAGCCATGAGCGATCACTTTCAGGAGATATATGACCGTCTTTTTGCCCGGTTCGGCCCTCAGCAGTGGTGGCCAGGGGAGACGCCCCTTGAGGTGATGGTGGGTGCGGTTCTGACCCAGAACACCAATTGGCAGAATGTTGAGAAGGCGATTGAGAACCTCAAGGAGGCCGGACTCCTCTCCTTTCAGGCCCTGCTTGAGTTGCCCACGGCCGAGTTGGCCTGGCAGATCAAACCCTCAGGGTATTATAATATCAAGGCCGGTCGGCTCCATAATCTGCTGCAAATGATCGCTGAACGCTACGAAGGCGAGTTGGATCTGCTGCTGGCTCAGTCCACGGCCGATGCCCGTCAGGCACTGCTCTCGGTCAAGGGCGTGGGACCTGAGACCGCCGACTCCATTTTGCTCTATGCCGGAGGTCATCCGACTTTTGTGGTCGACAGCTATACCCACCGAATCTTTTCCCGCCATCAGCTGGTGGATGAGGTGACTGACTATCACTCCATCCAGGATCGCTTTCACGACCAGTTGCCCCTTGATTCGCGCCTGTTTAACGAATATCACGCCCTGATTGTGGCCGCGGCCAAGACCTATTGTAAAAAGAAAAATCCTGATTGCGACCACTGTCCATTGAACGGGATTTGAATTTCTGAGTTTTTTGTCTCTTCCTCGCTTGACCTCCCCCCGTCTCAAATTTACAGAACCTGGCTCCTCTATCGTGCAAAATCAAGGAGGCCCCTTGTGCACTGTCATCGGTGCCAAAAAGGTCCAGGTAGAATTTTACCCCTTTCTGCCATCAGTGGACGGTGCAGAGTCCGTCCTGGACCCGGATTGTCCGCTGGCTCAGGCCGCAGTTATCTGGATTGTGGGTGACCATAATGATGGTCAGGCCCTGATCACGGTTGAGATCGGAGAGCAGGCCCATGATCTCGTCCGCCGTCTGGCTGTCCAGGTTGCCTGTGGGTTCATCGGCCAAAAGGATCGGGGGTTGGTTGACGATGGCTCGGGCAATGGCAACCCGTTCCTGTTCGCCGCCTGAAAGCTGATCGGGCAACCGGTCTTTCTTGTTGACCAGGCCCACCCGCTCAAGGACTGACAGGGCCATGGCATCCTGTTTCCGGGCCTTGATCCCGGTGATGGCCATGGGCAGCTTGACGTTTTCGATCACGGTGAGATAAGGGATCAGCTGGAAGGACTGGAAGATGATCCCGATGTATTCACTTCTGAAATCGGCACGTTGTTCGCTGCTCAAATTGTAGAGGTCCAGGCCGTCGACCACGATCTGACCGCTGCTTGGATGATTGAGACCGCCAAGGATCGAGAGCAGGGTGGATTTGCCGGAGCCTGACTGGCCCATGATGGTGATGAACTCGCCGTCATCCACATGGAAGGCCATCTCCCTGATGGCCGGCACGATGCTGTCACCACAGAGGTATTCCTTGGAGATGGCCCGGATTTCGATCAGATGCTGAACATCGGTGATGGTCGTTGGTTTGGTCATGATTGCACCTTGTTGCGTTGTCTATGAACGTTCAGCAAAGGCCACCCCTGGCCATGCCGAAAGAACGAACTTTTAT
>CALENA010000111.1 GCA_937910875.1 uncultured Desulfobulbaceae bacterium
CGCCAGCCGTGCCTTGTTTTCCCGCCAAATCCCTTCGTAATCTTGCGACACTTTAGGATTTACGAGGTACTAGGATTTCTTGATATCGTCTGCGTATTCCGGATAGTGTTTTTGCAGACATTCTTCGCAGATCCCATGGCTGAACTGGGCCCCCGAGTGCTGGCTGATATAGCTCTCCATCTGATTCCAGTAGCCAGAGTCATCCCTTATTTTCTTGCAGTGGGAACAGATGGGCAGCAGGCCGCTGAGCGATTTGACCTCGGCCATGGCCTTCTGTAAATTTTCCTGGGTGATCAGGTGCTGCCGGATCTCTTCCTGGAGGGTATCGCGGGAGACTGTGGTCTTCTTCAGTTGTGTGCTCATCTCGTTAAAGGTTCGCCCCAGTGCCCCGATCTCGTCGTTGCTCTGGATCTTGACCTGCCCTCCTGTTTTCCCCCGATTGATTTCTTCGATGGCCAGTTGCAGTTTTGTCAGCGGGCTGGAGATGAGGCGGAAGACCAGGATGCTGATGAAGAGGGCAAAGATCGTGGCGGCCAGGGCAATGAGGCGGAGCCGGTGTTTGAGGATTTCACAGGTGGCAAAGATTTCATCGGGATCATGGGCGATGAGCAGGGCCCAGCCGAGGCATTGTTCCACCGGTGGATCGAGTGATTGGGCAAAGACGTAGAAGAGTTCCTCTGTCTCAGAGGGGGTGTCAAGATCCGGGGCCAGAAATGACCCATCGTGTCCCTGGATCTGTTGAAAAGGCTCCTGTTGCGAGACATCCGTGAGAAAGGCCGGAGTGTGACTGGCCGAGTAAATGATTTTCTGATCTCTGGTCAACAGGTAGTACCCCTGGGGGCTGTGGCCCTGATGGCCCATGAAACGGCTGGTGATCTCGATGGTCTCCCGGAGGTTGAGGACGACCTTGAGCGCTCCCTGGAAATTTCCGTCCTGATCGTCGATTCTGATTCCAATAGGGATGGCGTAGATTTCGGAGCTGTCGTCGAATCCGATTGTGCCGAGAAAGAGACCGGTCTCTTTGGCTTTCTGCCACCACTCCTCATCGTCCTGGCGGTAATCACTGCTCTTGTTGGTCAGAGCCGCTATGGCCCCGTAGCGGTTGGTGATAAGGATTTCAGTGAAGAGGGGATAGCCGTATTTTTCTGTGTAATAGTCCTGTTTTTCGCGCAATTCCTCGGACATCCCATTGGCGGACAGTTGCTGGTACAGATCATCTGATGTGTTCCACTGTGCCTCGCGGCCATCGATGGTCTGCTGAATGTCATCTTTCAGAATGGCAAAGTCGCTGTTGGCCTGAGTGATTCCGTTCTGCAAAAGGACGTCTCGGGTGTATTCCTGAAAGATCTCGGCCCGGCTGATCAGCCGTTCGTGAATCTTGATCAGCATCTCATGGGCCAGGACGATGTCCTGGTTGATGATGGTCTGTTTGACCGTACTGTGGCTGGTGACAACAGAAGAGTAGGTGGAGGCCCAGATACAGAGGGTCAGGAGCCAGAAGCTGCCGATCAGTTTGTGGGAGATTTTCATGAAGCCTGAGTCGTTGTGAGGTGAGGCCACCTGGTCTGCCCGAGGCGGTGGACAGGTCATGGCAGGTTGATAAAAATCAGACAGGAGAAAGTGGTTCAAAACCTACCTTCTCTTCTTGTAACTATAAAGGAATGGCGGGAGAAAGTCTAAGATAAAAGGGAGTTGAGAACGGTTACCTTCTTTGTTTGTGCGAATTTTTTGGTTTGGTCGGTCGGGGAGAGAGGAGCTGTTCGAGGATCTGCCGTTGTCTGGTCCGTTCACTCTTTGTTCGGGCGACGAATATCTTCTGGTCGTGGTCCCGATCCAATCCGGTGACGTACATGGCGGTGGCCAGGGTTCCAGGGGTGGGGGTGAAGTCCTGAAACTGGCGGACGGCCAGGCCCAGTTGCTTGAGTTTGGGGACCATGGCCCGGCAGTGGGCATCGGTGCAGCCGGGGTGGGCCGAGATCAGGTAGGGGCTGAGGTGGATCGGGCGTTTGAGTTCCTGGTTCAGTCTTCGGCATTCCCTGACGAACTCCTGGAGCTCCAGGTGGTCTTCCTTGTGCATGGATTTCAGGACATCCGCTTCGGTGTGTTCCGGGGCGATCTTCAGCAGTCCCGGGCAGTGGTCGCGGATAATGGCCCGCATCAGGCGAGGGGTCCGGCGGAGCAGGGCCATGCGCAGACCAGAGGAGATAAAGAGATGCTTGACGCCGGGGATTGCGCTGCATGCCTTAAGGAGATTGAGAAAACGCTCTTCATCCACTTCCAGATTGGCGCAGAGCCTGGGGTAGAGGCAGTCATGCTTTTTGCAGCCGCCGATCTTGCAGCTGGTGGCGTAGAGGTTGGCCGTGGGGCCGCCCAGATCGCTGATGGTGCCGTTGAAATCGGCCATGGCGGCCATGGCGCGGGCCTCGCCGAGGATGGACTGCTGGCTGCGGCTGCTGACGGCCGGCCCCTGGTGGCGGGTGAT
Organism: uncultured Desulfobulbaceae bacterium; assembly: GCA_937910875.1. Classification (GTDB taxonomy): domain Bacteria; phylum Desulfobacterota; class Desulfobulbia; order Desulfobulbales; family Desulfocapsaceae; genus Desulfatifera. Next base: position 2,483 of record CALENA010000111.1, read on the forward strand.
GGCACAGAAAGAACAGTTGCCTGAGCAGCCACGGACTATGGTGATCGAGTCGCGGATCATGGCGTGCGCCGGGACATTGGGGGTGCTGGGGTGCGGACGTCGGGTGAAGGGCAGGTCGTAGAGCTGGTCCATCTCTGCCGTGGTCAGGGGCAGGGCGGCCGGGTGCTGGATCAGCCGGAAATTCTGTTGCTGCTGGGCCAGGATGATTTCTTCCCGACTCCGGGCCTGGTAATCGATGAGTCGCTCTGCCGTCATGAACTGGTCGAGATCTTCCTGGATGGACTGCCAGCCTGGGAGGGTCTGGATGCTGGCTGCGGCCCCGCTCCCTGGTGAAAAGCGTTCCTGAAAGATCCGTTCGGTCAGGCGTTCGCAGGTGCCTTTGATCCCGCTTAAGTCATTGTGACCAGCGGCCAGTCGTCGGGCCACCTCAATCACCGCCCGTTCGCCCATGCCGTAGACCAGCAGGTCAGCCTTGGCCTCGGTCAACACCGATCCCCGCAGTCGTGCCTGTTTGTAGTCGTAGTGGATAAAACGTCGCAGCGAAGCCTCAACCCCGCCCAGGATCACCGGCACATCCTTGTAGGCAGTGCGGGCAAGACCGGCATAAATCAGGGCCGCTCGATCGGGACGCCGTCTCTCATCCTTGCTCTGGGTCTTGCCGCGCCAGGGGTTGCCGTCCGGGGAATAGGCATCCTGGTCACGGACCTTGCCGTTGCCCGAGTAGTTGGCGACGATCGAGTCAAGATTACCGCCGCTGATCCCGAAAAAGAGACGGGGCCTGCCAAAGAGCAGAAAGTCGTCCGGCCGGTCAAAGCGGGGCTGGGCCAGGATGGCCACCCTGTACCCTTCGCTTTCCAGCAGGCGACCGATCAGGGCAATTCCAAAGGAGGGATGATCAATATAGGCGTCGCCGCTGACCAGAACGATGTCGACCTGATCCCAGCCTCGGGCCGCACATTCTTTGGGTGTGGCTGGCAGGGGATGGATCTGCTGTTTGGTCAGTGTTGAAGGCATGGTGTTGGATTCTCAGAGTGGGGGAAAAAACCTGGCCCGAGCCCGCAGAATGGTGTCGCAGCTGCTCGGGCCAGAAAGGATGTGACTTGCCTGTCTCTTGCCGAAGCCTTTGGGTGAAAACAAGGCTTCAGAACAAGAGGTCAAGTGGTTCTGTGCAACTTCATCGGAGACCATAACTGGACATCCCGAAGGCGCGAACGTTCATGATTGCCTGTGGCTGGCCCATTTGGTCCAGCCATGCTGCTCAGTCGAGCCGTCGGTACTGTTTCGGGCGGTGACATGACTTCAGGCATTCGCCGCCGTCAGGCCTGCTTTGAAACAGGAGGGTTGGCTCAATTTTTTTCATGGTCCAGGTGCTTCTGAGGTTATGGGGCTGGCTTGCGCCGTGTGGGTCGTGGCAGATATTGCAGCTGCGCCCCTCGACTGTGTTCACCACATGAAACCGGTGCAGGTTCCTGCGGACCACACTGCCATCTTGGAGCGTGTCATTGCGAAAACCGGTGTCTGCGGCGCTGATATCCTGGTTCAGCATGGCCTGGTCATGACAGTTGAAACAGAGCTCAAAGGTGTTTGTATCGCTGTCAATACCGGATTGAGAACTGTAGTAGTTCTTCTCAGGAAAGGAGGCCGTGAGCAGTTTTTTGTGCTGGCTGCCGTGGGGGGCATGGCAGGTTGTGCAGCCACCCTCGTCGGCTGCGGGCTCGTGCAGGTATTCCAGCTCCATTGTTTCCTGGATATTTTTGATGTGAGTTGTTCTGTCGCCTTCCTGGGTGCTGATCTCCTGGTTATGGCAGCCCAGGCAAAGGGCCTTGGGACTTGCGGTGAGCAGTGCTGCCTGGTTGCTTGAGTGGGGATTGTGACAGTTCAGACAACCTCTTTCGTCGGTGACCGGCAGGTGTTGTGACCCTGTAGCCGCCCCGGTTGCCACTGGATCATGACATTCCAGACAGAGGCTATTGGCCGATGTTACCAGAAATTTCTCAAATGAGGAGCCATGGGGATTGTGGCATTGGATACACTCACCATCCATCTCCAGGGCGGGATGAATGGTGCTGCCGCCAGCCATGTCATCATGGCATTGGGCGCAGGCCGAGGCCGTCCGATTGGTCTCCATGCCGCCGGGACCGCCCTCTTCAAGATGAGCGGGTTCGGGCTCATGGCAGACAAGACATTCGCCCTCTCCTGCCGGGCTGTGGACATATTGGGCCCCCTGCTTGTCATCATGGCAATCGGTACAGGCCACTGAATCATCTGCGGCAACCGCCTGAGTCATCGTTATTAAACCGATTGCAGGCAGGATAAAAGCCAGAGCCAAGCAGTGCCATAACCTGTATTTTTTCTTCAATGAGTTCATTTCAGGCCCCCTGTTGTTGGTCTTGATGTGGTTTGTCTGAAAGGCGGTCGGGCCTGAAGTGGAAATCAGGCCGACGTGCCGGAGTTTCATGGTTTGTTAAGCTCAGTATATTGGCCCAGATGTACACTGGTTCTACGGACAGGACCCCAGCTCAATCCGGATATTGTCGATTCGTGTCTGGAGGGATCTGG
>CALENA010000112.1 GCA_937910875.1 uncultured Desulfobulbaceae bacterium
GCCGCCGAGAATCTTACGTTTTTTCTCAAGAATGGTTGTTCTGAAACCGTATGACGGGACGTTGTTGGTCTTGACACAGGCTTCCTTGCACAGTTCACAGTCAACACAGCGGTTTTCGCGGATGACCATGGTGTAATGAGGATTGTAGGGGAATTTACCGGCCTCGGGGACCGGGCCGGACATGGCACCGGCATTGCGGGCAGAGGTGAGAGACAGGACACTGCCACCGAGAAAAACGCCGGTGACGGTCAATCCGAATTTGAGAAACTTGCGTCTCTCTTCTGAGGGAAGTTGGTCGACCCCCTCGTTTTCTAGCTTTTCGAGTTCGCTGACTTTCATTTCCATTTCCGTACTCCCTTGCTTTCGGTTTGGAATTTTATTAAAGATGCAGTTGACAGTTTTTGTTAAACTGCTGGGGTTCGATTATAGCTCTATTTCGATATTCTAGTTGACAACAATTCGATATTTGATCATATTTTTGCAGAGAAATCAACTTGTAATCTATGCTCCTGCTTAATCTTGCACGATTGCGTGGCAGGTGAAGAGTTGGGGTTACCACTGTGTGGTATGAGGCGATCCCTGATTACCATTGTGATTTTAGGAAATAAAATCTACACTGATTATCTTGTCTGTCAAGTCAATTGTTTTATAGTTGATAGTGCCCCGTTGTTCTGCATTTTTTTGATCAGGCAGGTGATGTTTTTTCAAAAGGCGTAGGGTGACTTATGTTGCTTGGGTCGACTTGTGCTCTGTTGTGAGTAACCTGGATATCCTTGCCCCAATTTTGCTTACTGAGACCGATGAACAGCGAACAGTTTTCTGAAAATGCCTTTGTGACCGTTGACCGCGATTGGATGGTGACCTCTTTTAACGATCAGGCCCTGCAGTTGCTCGGTTGTGATGAGTTGGATCTTACGGGTCGACACTGTACAGAGATTTTTTGCGGGGATCATCGCTTTGCCGGCGTGTGCACGATCCTGGACCCGGTGGTTGGAAAACAGCGGATCAGTGACATCAAGGCCGCGTTCCCAGATTTTTATCTGAAGTCCAGGTCGCTGCGCCAGGCTCGTCTGGTCCTTTTGCCAGGAGACGATGATCAGTTCCTCGGGGCCTATATCGGATTTACCGATGCCATCAAAGCCCAGCATATCCACAGTTTTATTCTTGATTCGATCGCAACGGGTGTCTTTACCATTGATGCGGATCAGAAGATAACCTCCTTTAACAAGTCAGCCGAAGAGATCACTGGTTGGAAGGAGCACGAGGTTCTGGGGAAGATGTATGAGGCTCTCTTTCATCCCAGTACCTGCGGTGATGCCTGCATGGTTTCTCAGTCTGGTCGCCAGATTGTGGGTGGCACTCAAGGACAGGATATTTTTATTACTCTCAAGGATCAGCGGGTCATTCCGGTGACCATGTTTGGAGCGCCGCTGCGTGATATTCATGGCAATGTGGTCGGTGGGGTCGAGACCTTTGCCGATATTACGGCCCGGATCGAGAACTATATGATACTCTCCTCGGTTGCCGATGGTGTCTTTGCTGTGGACCGGGACTGGAGAATTACCTCGTTTAATGCCGCTGCCGAGCGCATGACGGGTTGGAGTCGCTCTGAGGTCATCGGCAAGTTTTGTAAGGATGTCTTCCGCTCCAGCGTCTGCGGGAGCAACTGTGTCCTGGCCCAGGCCATTCAGGATGGAAAGAATATCATTGATCAGGATATTTTTCTTATGGGGAAAAGGGGTGGAACCCTGCCCGTTTGTATCAGTGCGTCACCCCTGATTGATATGCATGGTGATGTGGTTGGTGGAGTTGAGACCTTTCGTGATAATACCGAACGCCTCAAGGCCGACCTGATCGTTGATTCGGTGGCCGACGGAGTCTTTACCGTGGACCGCAATTGGCAGATAACCTCGTTTAACCGGGCAGCCGAGGTGATTACCGGCTGGAGCCGCGATGAGGCTATTGGCCAGTATTGCAGTGAAATCTTCAAGTCATCAATCTGCGGAAAAAACTGTGCCATTGCCGAGAGTCTGTACAGCGGTTCCCCGGTGGCCAATCGCTCCATCGAGGTTTCGGGGCGTGATGGCAAGAAGATCCCCATCAGTATCAGTGCCGCACCATTGGTGGACCATGAGGGGAACGTGGTCGGCGGGGTGGAGACGTTCAGAGATTTGACCGTGGAGGCAACTTTGCGTAAACAGTTGACTCTCAACTATACCTTCGATGAGATCATTTCCAAAAGTGCCTCGATGCAGCGGATGTTTCAGATTATGCCTGAAATTGCCCGCAGTGACAGCAACGTCTTGATCCTTGGGGATAGTGGGACCGGAAAGGAATTGGTGGCCCGTGCCCTTTTTAACGCATCGACTCGCAACAAGGACCCCTTTGTGGTGGTGAACTGCGGTGCGCTTCCCGACACCTTGCTGGAATCTGAGCTGTTTGGCTATAAGGCCGGGGCCTTTACCGATGCCCGCAAGGACAAGAAGGGGCGATTTGCTGCGGCTGAGGGTGGAACCATTTTTCTCGATGAGATTGGCGATATTCCCCAGTCTCTGCAGGTCAAGCTTCTCAGGGTCTTGCAGAACAAGGTCTATGAGCCTCTGGGCAGCAACGTTTCACTCACGGCCAATGTCCGGATTATTGCCGCGACCAATCGCAATCTTGAGGAGTCTGTGGCCGACGGAACCTTTCGTGAGGACCTCTATTATCGCCTGAATGTGGTCAAGATCAACCTGCCTCCCCTGCGTGAACGAATGGAGGATATCCCGCTGCTGATAGAACATTTTGTTGACAAGTTTCGGGCCGAAAAGGGCAAGGATATTGTGGGTGTCAGTCCCGGAGTCCTGAGTGTCCTGATGCACTATAAGTTTCCCGGTAATATCAGGGAGCTCGAGAATATTATCGAATATGCCTTTATCCTCTGTCCGGGCGGGATGATCCAGGAGGCCCATTTGCCTGAGCCGTTTGTCTCCAATGAGACTGGTGGCGGGAGTGGGGTGACGGTGATAGGTGGTGAGGGCCAGACGCTTGAGGAGATTGAGAAGCAGGCGGTGCTGCAGGCCCTGGAGCGGAATGAGTGGAAGAAGATGCTTACCTGTCGTGAACTTAACATTTCAAAAGATACTCTGCGCCGCAAGATCAAGAATTTTGGTTTGAAGGATCGGCTCGGAGCGGATTGATTGCTGTTTGCACCAGGTGTCAAAAAAACGCAACAGGGCCCGGACGATTTCGTCCGGGCCCTGTTGCGTTTGAGGATAATTGCTTGTTGATCAACCGGCCCGACGCAGGGGCTCTGGCGCGCTGAACAGGGGGATGATCAGCGCGCTGTGTGCTTTTTTTTGGCCAGGACCCTCCGTTCCTGTTCGCGT
>CALENA010000113.1 GCA_937910875.1 uncultured Desulfobulbaceae bacterium
AGTTCAGATAAGACCCATACTGAATGGCGACGCATTCAGTATTTTGCAGATCATGACCCTCTGAGACGCAGAACAAGACAGACACATAACTTTCTATGCAGCAAGGCTGGACCAGCTTGGCCAGCCGCAACCAACCATGAACGTGCGTCTCTTCGGCATGACCAGTCATGGTCTCAGATAAACTTTTTTGCTAAGATTCACTGAGTTAATGTGTTTTATTGCACAGCAATCTTCATGGCCCTGAGCCAATGGTTAATCAACTTGTTCCGTCATCCCATTGAACTGAAGAGCAAAAAATGAACAGACCTTCTGTAATTGCAATCCAACGGCCCCTTTTGATCATTCTGGGCCTGGCCCTGCTTGCGGCCCTGACCCTGCTCAGCTGGTTTTCTTACAGCCAGTGGCAGACCCATCTCAAACAAGATCTGACAGTCAAGACGTTGAGCGCCAAACGACTCTTTGATCTGCAAGTCTCTGACCAAATCAAACGACTCGATATGGCCCTTCATCGGGTTCAGGAAGACCAGAACCTGCAGCAGCCATTCATGACCGGCGATCGCCAGGCGTTGCTGAAGTCTGCCCTGCCTCTGCTTGACCATATGCAGACGACACATCTGATCAGCCACTTCTACTTTATCACTCCGGATAAAACCTGTTTTTTACGGGTCCATCACCCGGAACGTCACAGCGATCAGATCAATCGCTACACCCTGAACAAAGCAGTCAATACTGGAGAGATCGCCTCCGGCGTTGAGCTTGGACCCTACGGGACCATGACTCTGCGCGTGGTCTCTCCCTGGCTGGTTGATGGAGACCTGGTCGGTTATCTCGAACTGGGCATTGAGATCAGCACCCTGATTCCTGACCTGAAAACAATCCTGAATACCGATTTTATTTTTCTGATCAATAAGGCATACCTGAACAGAGAGCAATGGGAGGAAGGCCAGACCCTGCTGGGGAGGTACGGGAACTGGAATGAGCTGACCCATTTCACCATTATTGAGCGGACTATTTCCGCTCTGAGCGCCACGTCCAGGACATTGATTGATCAGGGCCTGGCCGACCCGTTGCAGGAAACTTTTGCGCTACAGGACGAAGACACCCGACACATGGTCGGTTCCATTCCCCTGCTCGATGCCGGCCAGACAGAGGTGGGCAGGATCATGATCCTGCTGAATTACTCCGTGGAAAACACCAACTTCCGGCAGCTTCTGCAGTTGATTGTTGTGTTTGCAGGAATAGGGGTGATCATCTTTCTCTTCTTTTCGCTCTACACCGGGCGGCAGCAAAAACGGCTGGAATCATACCATGATCAACTCCAGCAGGAGATTGACATCCGCACGGCCACTGAAAACAAGCTCAGAGAACACGAAGAGCAACTGGAACAGGTGGTCATGGATCGGACACAGAAGCTCGAGCAAAGTTTTCAGCAGCTGGAACTTGCCAAACAGGAATGGGAAAAATGCTTTGACGCCATGGAGGAGATTGTTACCATCCAGGACACAGAGATGACCATTATCCGGGCCAACCGGGCCACCCACCGTCTCTTCGGCCTCAAACCAGCTGAAATCATCGGCCAGAAATGTCACAAACTGTTCCGTAATATTGACCAGCCCTGCACCGGCTGCCCCCTTCTTTCCACCCTGACCGACGAGAACTGCCATGTTGAGACGATCACCCATGAGCGGATGGTCAAGACCTTTCAGGTGACATCTGCTCCGGTTTTCAGCTCTGATCACACCCTGAAATACATCATCCATGTGGCCCGTAATATCACTGGCCTGAAAAAACTTGAAGATGAGCTGTTTCAGGCCCGTAAGATGGAGGCCATCGGCACCCTGGCCGGTGGTATCGCTCATGATTTCAACAATATTCTCACAGCAATCCTTGGTTACAGCCAACTGGCCCAGTTTGGTTGCAGGGAAGGCAAAGACGTCAGCGATGATCTGCAGGAGATACTCAAGGCCGGCCATCGGGCCCAGGAGCTGGTCAAACAAATCCTGACCTTCAGTCGCAAGTCCGACAGCAGAAATGCCCAACCCCTGGAGCCTCATCTCATCATCAAGGAAGCACTGAAACTGATGCGGTCCTCACTGCCCTCGAGTATCGAGATTGTTGAGAACATCGATCCGGACTGCGGCCTGATCCTTGGCAACCCCACAAAAGTCCACCAGATTGTCGTCAACCTGTGCACCAATGCCATGCACGCCATGGAAAATGAGGCCGGTCGCCTGAGCGTATCACTGACAAAAACTGTTCTTGACGAAACCCAACTGGATTATGCTCAAAATCTGCATCCAGGCACATATATCGTGCTGATGGTCGGTGACAGCGGCTGTGGAATGGACTCGCAGACCATGGAACATATATTTGAGCCCTTCTTCACCACCAAGGAGGTGGGTAAGGGAACCGGACTGGGGCTTGCCACAATCCATGGCATCGTTCAGGACTGCGGCGGTGCAATTGGGGTCGAGAGCACTCTTGGAGTCGGAACGACGTTTAGAATCTATTTTCCAGCCCTGAGGAGCGAGACCGAAAGAAACACCTCACCAGGTCAGGCAAAGAATCCCACTGGCAACGAACGACTTTTGTTGATTGATGACGAGTCAGCCATTGTCACTGTCCTGAGCAAGGGACTGAACAGTCTTGGGTATCAGGTTACGGGCATGACCAATAGCCTCAACGCGCTCACCCATTTCAAAGACCATCCCGGCGACTACGACGCAGTCATCAGTGACCAGACCATGCCGGGGATGACAGGCATGCAACTGTGCTCCGAAATCCATCGCATTGCTCCAGACATTCCCATTCTCCTCTGCACCGGCTTCAGCCGCCAGGTCTCGCAGGCAGAACTTGACCAGGCCGGGATCCGCAAACTGCTCTCCAAACCTGTCCTGGCTGAAGACCTTGCCAATGTTCTGAGAAAGATTTGGGAGTAAGACTCAACCGTTGACAAATCAATGCAGTAAGAGCAAAAAAAATGATCCGAACGGAACGTCCGAAAGACAGAAAAAGAGTCAAAAACAGCTGGCTGATCTAACAACCGTAGAGATGGTGCTCATGCAGATAGCCGAGCACCGGGGACGGCAGGAGGTTGGCGACAGGCAGACCTTCCACCAGGCGCTGGCGAATTTGGGAGGATGAAATATCCGGTAGGACCTGCGAGGGGAGGAAGATCTGTTTCCGGGAAACGGGATCAAGCAGGTCGTCACCCTGATCCTGGTACCCCAGTTCATGGGCCAGCTCACGAAGCTGCTCACGGATCAGCGGGCCACGGCCACAGACAATCCAGTCCACAGCGGCCAGGACCTGATGGTAGGCCTTCCAGGTCCGAATCTCCAGGAAGGCATCCGCCCCGATAATAAAAAAATAATCTGCAGGTTGAGCCTGCTGATTCTGCAGACAGGTCAGGGTATCGATGGTGTAGGAAGGACGGGGAAGAGTGGCCTCGATCTCAGAGAGGTGCAAGGTCGGTTCATCGGCCAGGGCCAGCTCGATCATCCGGGCCCGATGGGCAAAGGAGGTCAGGGGCTCGCCCGTCTTGTGAGGCGGCAGGGCCGCCGGGAGCAGCCAGATCTCATCAAGAGAACAATACCTGCGGGCCGTGCGGGCCAGAGCCAGGTGACCGTTATGGACGGGGTCAAAGGTCCCGCCTAAAAGCCCGACCCGGGGCATCAGCTCCGGACCTGACCGTCTCCAAAGACCACAAACTTGCGGGTGGTCAATTCCTCCAGGCCCATGGGACCGTAAGCGTGCAGTTTGGTGGTGCTGATCCCGATCTCGGTCCCCAACCCCAGCTGGCCGCCATCATTGAAGCGGGTCGAGGCATTGATCATTACGGCCGAGGCATCGACCTCTGCCATGAACCGCCGCGCCCGGGTATAGTTTTCGGTGAGGATTACCTCGGTATGCTGCGAGCCATAGGTCTCAATATAGCTGATAGCCTCCTCCATGGATTCAACCATCTTGACACAGAGAATCAGATCAAGAAACTCTGTCCCCCAGTCGCTGTCAGAGGCCGGGACAATCCCGGGAACCAGGCGGACACTCTCAGCGCAGCCACGCAACTCAACCCCGGCCGCCTGCAGTTCTGCCGCCAGGGCGGGAAGACAGAGCGGGGCAATATCGCGATGGACGAGCAGACCCTCCAGGGCATTACAGACCCCTGGGCGCTGGGCCTTGGAGTTGAGGACAATGGGATTGATCTTGGCCGGATCAGCCGAATGATCAATATAGATATGGCAGACCCCCTTGTAATGTTTAAGCACTGGAATCCTGGAGGTCTCCGCCACAAAGCGAATCAGCCCCTCGCCACCACGGGGGATTATCAGGTCAATATGTTCTTCCTGGGCCAGCATGATCGTGACCGCTGCACGGTCTGTCACGGGAATCACCTGAATAAGATCAGAGCTGATGCCCCGGCCCACCAGGGCCTCCTGAAGAACTGCGGCCAGCACCATATTGGAATGGATGGCCTCTGAGCCACCGCGCAGGATCACAGCATTCCCCGCCTTGAGGCAGAGGGCGGCGGCGTCAACCGTGACATTTGGCCGCGACTCGTAGATCATGCCGATCACCCCGAGAGGCACCCGCATCCGTCCCACATCCAGGCCATTGGGGCGCTTGACCATCTGACTGATCGCTCCCACCGGATCAGGGAGGGCCACCACCTCGGTCAGACCCTGGATCATGGAGTTGATCACCAGATCGGTCAGGGCCAGGCGATCAAGCATGGCCGCGGAAAGACCCTTCTCCTGACCGGCCAGTAGATCCTTTTTATTCTCTTTCTGGATCACAGCCCGCCTCTCATCAAGGAGACGGGCCATATCCAGCAGGACTTCATTCTTGGCTGCCGTGGGCATGGCTGCAAGTTTTCGCGATGCCTTCCTGGCCCGAATGGCCATTCCTTCAATCATTTGCTCGAGATCTGTTGCTTCTGACATGAGAATCCCTTGTGGTTATGCGCCAAGAGCGCCGGTTGCAGTTACGGGTTGGTATGAACGTTCATGGTTGGCTGTGACCGGCCATTCTGGTCCAGCCTTGCTGGTCAGATCAGGACCAGATTATCACGATGGATCACCTCATCACTGTCCTTGAAACCCAGAAGGCGCAGGATTTCAGAGCTGCGCTGCTGCTTGATGATATTGATATCAGTCGATTTGTAATTGACCAGGCCGGCAGCGATGACCTTGCGGTCCGGACCGATACAGTGCACGGAATCGCCCACACCAAAGTTGCCATCGACTGCGATGATCCCTGAAGGCAGCAGGCTCTTGCCTCCGTCCTGCAAGGCCCGGCAGGCGCCTTCATCCAGGATCAGGAAGCCCTTGGGACGAAGGATGTAACCAATCCATTGTTTGCGCCGCTGGATCTTCTCCTTGGCCGGCAGGAAAAAGGTCCCGATCATCTCACCGCTGAACAGTTTTTCGAGAATAGAGTCCTCACGGCCTGGGCCGATAAACGAGCTGCCCCCACCGTTGGACACCATCCTGGCGGCCCGGATCTTGCTCTGCATGCCGCCGGTCCCAAGGCTGCTCTTGACATTGGCGGCCATGGCCTCGATCTCCGGGGTCACCTCGGCCACGGTATAGACGGGGCGGGCATCAGGATCGGAATGGGGATTGCCGGTGTAGAGACATTCCACATCGGTGAGGCAGATAAACATATCGGCCTCGATCATGTTGGCGATCATGGCCCCGAGGGTATCATTATCACCAAAACGGAGTTCTTCAACGCAGACCGTATCGTTCTCGTTGATGATGGGAATGACCCCGAAGCGGAACAGGGTCAGGATGGTGTTGCGAACATTGAGATAGCGATTGCGCTCGGCCAGGTCCGAGTGGGTCAGGAGGATCTGGGCAATGGTCTTATCATAACGCCCAAAGGCCTGATCGTAGGTATGCATCAGGCAGGACTGACCAATGGCGGCCAGGGCCTGTTTTTCACGGATTCCGGTGAGGGGTTGATCGCCCATGACCTTTTTCCGGCGACCGGCGGCAACTGCCCCGGAAGTCACCAGAATAACTTCGCGACCTGAATCACGGAGAAAGGAGAGGTCTCGGGCAATATTATCGACCACCCGCTGATTCATCCCTGACTCATCGGTCAAAATCGCGCTACCGACCTTGACGACGACTCGCTTGGCCTTGTCAAACAGGGTCTGACGAAAATACAATCCGTCTTCAAGACTAATCTCTTGGATCATTGCCTATCGCACCTATGGGCCTGTAAATAAATAACCTGGTCCAAATCTAAGCGTAATATCAGTCAGGTTATTTTCTTACAGGCCCTATCTGTTGACCTGACGGTCACTTCCCTGTTCAGTCCTGCTCAGTAATATCCATTCCACCAGGCCGGTCATCCACTGCTTCCACCGGGCTGGCCTTGGCCTGCTCCTCATCTTGAAGACGAAGAGCGTCAATGGTCTGTTCCAGGACGTCCTTCACCTCAGGAATTCCATCTCCGGTCAGGCCGGAAATAGCCAGGGTCCGCAAACCAAGTCCCGAGAAGTAGGTCTCCAGTTCCTGCAGTTCTTCGTCCAGCAGCAGATCTTTTTTATTCAAAACCAGAAACTGGGTTCTGTCAACCAGATCAGCCTGATAGGCACGCAATTCACTCTCCAGAACCTGAAAGTCTTCCCTGACCGTCTCTGAAGAGGCGTCAATCACATGAAGAAGAATTCGGGTCCGTTCCACATGCCGAAGAAAGGTGTGGCCAAGACCAATGCCCTCATGCGCTCCCTCAATAAGCCCTGGGATATCTGCAATAATACATGGTTCCTGGTCTTTGAAATTCAAGACACCAAGCTGTGGTTCCAGGGTGGTGAAGGGGTATGAGGCAATTTTGGGATTGGCCGCCGAAAGCCGGGAGAGCAGAGTCGATTTACCTGCGTTGGGCAGGCCGACCAGACCGATATCGGCAATCAGTTTCAGCTCAATACGGAGCCAGTGCTCATCACCCAGTTTGCCCTTGGTGGCAAAACGCGGTGTCCGATTGGTGCTGCTGGAAAAATGAGGGTTTCCAAGCCCACCGCTTCCTCCCTGGGCCGCAACAAAGATATCCCCTTCATGGCAGAGATCGGCCAGCACCCGTCCTGACTCACTGTCCTTGACCACAGAACCCACCGGGACGTCCATGAACAGATCCTTGCCCTTGTGGCCATGCATGTCTTTTCCCATTCCATTCACGCCCCGCTCAGCCTTGAAATGAGAACGATAGCGGAAGTCTATCAGGGAATGGAGGCGACTCCTGGCCACCATAATCACACTGCCGCCCCGCCCCCCGTCTCCGCCATTGGGACCGCCTTTGGGGACATATTTTTCCCGCCGGAAGCTGACACAGCCATTTCCACCGTCACCGGCCTTTACAAAAAATTTCGCTTCATCCACAAAGGCCATATGCCATTATCCTGTCAATATCAAAAAAAA
>CALENA010000114.1 GCA_937910875.1 uncultured Desulfobulbaceae bacterium
TTTTTTTCGCATGCCTTGATCTTGACCAAAATTGCTCATTTATGGACAGACACTAAATAGGTGGTAGGCCTGTTGCAATTCAGGATGGTGAGAGGTTGCCCGCCTGATTGCTCGATGAGAGCGGAGGGATTTTTCTTTAATTCTGATATGCTTGCTGAGCAACTCGCTGATACTGATTCCATAACCTCACCTCGTGATTTTATGTCGTCAAAAGGAGATCAAGTCATACTTGACTCATTAGCAACCAACATGGGTCAAGCAAAGATTTGACCTTATTTCTCTCTCCAAGAAAACAATTCAGGATAAGCCTGGCGAGCTATGGCTTTTATTCCTTCCGCCGCTTCACCCGGCTGGTGGCCTCGGCCTCCTGCGGATTATCCGGCCAGTAATGTTTGAGGTAACGACCGGCCAGTTCTTTTTTAACTTCCCGGTAGGTCGAGCGCCAGAAGGCGGCAAGGTCCGAGGTGATCTGGATCGGCCGCTGGGCCGGGGAAAGGAGATGGATGAGGACCGGCAGTTTGCCGCCGGCCACGGTCGGGGTCTCCGCGCAGCCAAACATTTCCTGGATCCGGACCGGCAGGATCGGCGTCTCTCCGGGGTGGTAGTGGAGTTTGATCCGGGAACCGCTCGGCACGGCAAGATGGGTGGGGGCGAGACGCTCCAGCTCCTGCTGCTCCGACCAGGACAAGCGGGCCCACAGGATCTTAACGAGATCGAGTTTATTCAGGTCATTGAGGGACCTGACTCCGTTCAGGTACGGCTCCAGCCAGGCGAGATCTTGCCCGAGGGTTTCGTCGGCCAGATCAGGCCAGTTCTCGGGCTGCCAGAGATGGGCCGTCTGGATCCGCGCCTGGAGCTCCCGGCTGCTCTTCTGCCAGGGCAGGCAGATGATTCCGGCCTGCCTGATCCCAGCCAGCAGACATTGCCCGATCTGCTCCGGGCTGGCCCCAGTCCATTTCCTATGGGAGAGAACCAGACTGCCAAGACACTCTTCCGTCAGCGCCGTAACCCGTCCCTGTTCCGCGTCCCAGCGCACCGTTTTTCTGATCTCGAGCAGCTGCGAATGACCCCGGCGCAGATCGGCCAGAGTCAGCGGCGCGGCCAGAAAGATCCGACCCTGTTTTTTGCCGCCGTCGAGTTTGGCGGCGACCAGCAGTTCGGCGCCGGCCAGATGATCGCCGGGTGGCAGGAGCGCCCCGCGCCCGGAGGCGAGCAGGTGTTGGCCGCTGCCCGACTTCTTATGGGCGATCCGGTCCGGGTAGGCGCTGGCCAGCAGGTTACCGATTTCGTTGAGTCCCTCCGTTTCCTCTGCCGTTTTTCCAAGGAGTCTCTGGTACTGTTCCGCTTCCCGCAAAATCTGGCGACAGGCGCCCGGCTCCCCACCCTTGGCCCGGACCGAGCTTGCCCCATCGCGTTCCAGGATGGCCAGGAGCTGCAGCCGCTCTTCGATATCGACGCTCTGCCGCCCGGCCTCCGGTGGCAAGGGATCGCGGTTATTGAGGAGTGCTGCAAGACGGCAGGCCGTTTTGCCTAACCCCTGTTTTTTACCCTGGATCAGCATCAAGGCCAGGCGGGGATGGAGTGGGAAGCCCGCCATTTTTCGCCCCAGGGGGGTGATGGCCCCTTGCTGGTCCAAGGCGGCAAGATCAATCAGGAGTTGCCGAGCCTGGCTGATCGGGCCCGGGCGAGGTGGGTCGGGCCAGACCAGTTGCCCAGGATCGCTGAGCCCCCAAAGGGCCAGCTCCAGGACGAGGGGGGCCAGATCGGCGTTGATGATCTCCGGGGGTAGGAAGTCCGGACGGGAGTGGTGCTCAGCTCTGGTCCACAGACGGTAGCAGTGGCCAGGGCCGAGGCGTCCGGCCCGGCCGGTTCTCTGCTCGGCCGAGGCCTTGGAGATTGGTATGGTTTCCAGGCGAGTCAGACCGCTGGTCGGATCAAAGCGCGGCGTCTTGACCTGGCCGCAATCGACCACGGTGGTGATGCCTTCGATGGTGAGACTGGTCTCGGCAATCGGGGTGGCGAGGATCAGGCGGCGGCCGGGAATCCTGGCGAAGACCCGGTTCTGCTGTTCCAGGGGCAGATCGCCATAGAGCGGCAGACAGGTCAGGTGTTCCCTTTTGCCATAAAGGGCCTGCACGGCCCGAATCTCGCCACCGCCCGGCAGGAAGACGAGTATATCGCCCGACTGCTTGGCCAGGGCCCTGTCGATGCCTTTTGCGGCCAGGGGCACGAGGTAGTCGCTGCTCGCTCGCCCCAGATATTCGACAGTAACCGGAAAACAGCGGCCCTGGCCGGTGATCACCGAGGCCTGGCCGAGCAGGGCCGAGATCTCGGTAGTGGCGATGGTGGCCGACATCACCAGAATTTTGAGGTCATCGCGCAACTGGCGGCCATCGAGGCAGAGGGCCAGGGCCAGGTCGCCCTGCAGGCTGCGTTCGTGAAACTCATCGAAGATCACCAGGCCGACCTCGGCCAGTTCCGGATCGTTCTGGAGCATACGGATCAGGATGCCTTCGGTCACCACCTCGATTCGGGTGGCACGGCTGACCCTGGTGTCAAAGCGGACTCGGTAGCCGATGGTCCCGCCGAGCGGCTCGCCGACCAGTTCGCTCATCCGGGCCGCCGCGGCCCGGGCGGCCAGACGGCGAGGTTCGAGGATAATGATCTTGCGGTCGGCCAGCCAAGGCTGGTCCAGCAGGACCAGAGGGACAATGGTGGTTTTGCCTGAACCGGGTTCCGCCGCCAGGACAGCGGCTGAATTACCGGCCAAGGTGGTCAGCAGTGCCGGCAGGATCTCAGCGATCGGCAGTTTGGGGAGATTAAGGATCATAATGCTCTGTTTAGCAGGCAATCGCGATCACGACAAGGGTTTCAGGTTAAAACATGGCCGGGGTAAAGGGTGGCGTCAGGGGGGCGTGCAGAAGATTCAAAAACGTTTGCCAACGACCAACAGAAATTAAATAAACCAACCGCCAGCTGAAAGCTACCCGCTTGAAAGGCGAAGGGGGCAACCTGAAACAGGGACGAATCAAATAAAAAAAAGGCCTCAAGCCCTTTATTACTGGGCTTGAGGCCTTTTTTACATGGTGCCCTCGGCGCGAATCGAACGCGCGACTCCAGGATTAGGAATCCT
>CALENA010000115.1 GCA_937910875.1 uncultured Desulfobulbaceae bacterium
GGATTGGATTTTTGAAAGACCATGCCGACCTTCTTGCGCAGGGCCACAATATTGGTTCCGCTGGCATAGATATTCTTCCCGTCTATCAGGACTTCTCCGTGTATCCTGGCGCTGGGAATGATGTCGTTCATCCGGTTCATGGTCCGCAGAAAGGTGGACTTGCCGCAACCGGAAGGGCCGATGAAGGCAGTAACCTGGCGCGCCTGGATATCCATGGAGATATCGAAGAGAGCCTGTTTTTCACCATAAAAGAAATCCAGATGACTGGCACTGATCTTAGGCCCTGTGTCGCTTGGGGTGGTCTTGTTTTCTACCATCGATATTTTTTCCTGAAATAGCTGCGAAGCACAATGGCGCCAAAACTGAGGCTGACCACCAGGGCCACCAGGACCAGGGCGGTTCCATATTGCATGGGGCGGACCTTGTGTGCTTCAGGATGCTGGATTGCCAGAATATACAGGTGATACGGCAGGGCCATGACCTGATCAAAAACAGACTGGGGCAGTTTGGGGAGGAAGAAGGCTGCAGCGGTGAGAAGGATTGGAGCCGTTTCACCGGCCGCTCTGCCGATGGCCAGAATGGAGGCGGTGAGCATACCCGAGACGGAATAGGGCAGAACATTCTTGCGGATGGTCTGCCACTTGGTGGCCCCCAGGGCGAGACTGGCCTCACGGTAGGCGCGGGGTACCGCCCGCAGGGCCTCCTCGCTGGCGACAATGACCACTGGCAGGACCATGCAGGCCAGGGTCAGGCTACCGGCCAGGATAGAGGCGCCAAAATTCAGAAAAATAACAAAAAGGCCCAGACCGAAAAGGCCAAAGACGATCGAGGGGACTCCGGCCAGGGTAATGATGGCCAGGCGAATCATCCGGGTCAGGCGACCCTGATCGGCATATTCAGACAGGTAAATGGCACTGGCGATCCCCAGGGGCAGGGCCACCACCAGGGTGCCGCCGACCAGGTAGAAGGTGCCGACAATAGCTGGAAAGATGCCGCCGGCAGCCCCACTCTGGCGGGGAGCTGTAGTGAGAAATTCGATACTGATCACCGGCGCACCCTTGACGATGATATCCAAAAGGATATAACCGATGACCGCCACGACAAAGTAGGTGACTCCCTTGATCAACAGGGCAAAAAGCGTTTCCAGAAGAGGCCGTTTCATGAGCGCATACCGTGTCGTTCCATGACCCGTTGGGCAAAGATATTCAGGACAAAGGTGATGAGCAGAAGGACGATGCCGACACAGAACAGGGCCCGGTAATGGGAACTGCCAAAGGAGACCTCGCCCATCTCAGCGGCAATGGTGGCAGTCATGGTCCGGACCGATTCCGAAGGAATCAGGGTGATGATCCCGGCATTACCGGTGACCATCAGCACCACCATGGTCTCCCCGATGATCCGGCCCATGCCGAGCATTACTGCCGCGACGATACCCGGCATGGCCGCGGGCACGGTGACCCGCCAGATGGTCTGCATTTCACTGGCACCCAGGGCCATGGAGGCGCGCTTGTAAACCTCGGGGACGCTGCGGATGGCGTCCTCTGAAATGGAGATTACAGTAGGAATGGCCATCAAAGCCAGGAGCAGGGCACCGGTCAGGGCAGAAAGCCCGCTTTCCAGGTTAAACAGGCTTTTGACCAGGGGCGCCAGGACAACCAGCCCGAAAAAACCGATGACCACCGAGGGGATGGCTGCCAGAATCTCGATAAAGGGCTTGAGGATCTCCCGCTCCAGGGGCCGGGCCAGTTCAGCAATATAGACGGCGCTGATGATCGAAAAGGGAATCGTGATGATCGTTGCCAGCACAGTGACCAGCAGGGATCCGGAGAGCAGCGGCAGCAGGCCAAAACGAATCTGCTGAAAGGAGACCGGAATCCAGCGAATGTCAAAGAGCGCACTCAGGCCGGGTTCGACAGCAAAGGGAGCGGCCTCCCGGCCCAGGAAGAGAAAGATCAGGGCGACAATGAGGATGGCACAACTCGCGGCAGAGGCAAAGAGCAGGCGCGGTATTTTTTCAGTCCAGGATCTCATAGGTCCTTAATGTACGGCAACGTAGCCGGTTTCTCTGACAATTTGCTGACCCGGGGGTGAGAGGCAAAATTCAATGAATTCGGCGGCAAGCCCTGTGGGGTTGCCATTGACATAAAAAAACAGTGCCCGTGAGATCGGGTAGGTGTCATCCCGCACAGTTGCTTCCGAAGGTGCTATGCCCTGTTCTCCAATTGTTCGTGCCACATTGAGCATTTTGATCTCATTGATGGATTCCATGGCGTAGCCGAGACCAACATATCCCACAGACCAGCGGTCGACTGCCACGGCCTGAACGACCGCAGATGTACCGGGCA
>CALENA010000116.1 GCA_937910875.1 uncultured Desulfobulbaceae bacterium
TCGCCGGGCATACCGCGCTTGCAGACCCGCAGTTCCGGCAGCAGGGACTGCCAGTTTCCTTCGGCGATCAGGGAGTCGCCGATCATCAGCACAGGTTCGGAGTTCATGGGCAGGAGCAGATCGCTTTTGTTGGTTGTTTGTGCAGGTTATTGTCCGGCTGGAGCTGACTGGAAGACCATGACCGCCATCATCGCAACCGTGACAGAGGCTCCTGGGGCATGGGGTCTGGCCTGGCTCGGAGTTCCGAAATCATGAGGTGGGAGGGCGTTGCTGTCAATGATCAGATGCCAGAGTCGTTTTTTATCCTTGCGGGGGACGGCCGGAAGGATGAAATCCAGTTCAGTCTCCCGTTCACCGTTGAGCAGGATGAGAAAGTCATCGTCTGGTTCATCGAGCTGTGAGCCCTTGAGGAGAAAGCCCAGGTGGTGACAGGTGGGTGACCAGTCTTCAAGGCAGGGATCAAGGGACTGCCAGCTGATTCCAGCACTGAGGTCTTCGCAGCTCTGTCGTTGATAAAACTGAAAGAAATCCGGACGGCGGAAGACAGGATGGCTCTGGCGCAGCTGGATACATTTTTTGCAGAAGCGGAAGAAGTCCTTATTCGTGTCAACCAGTTTCCAGTTGAGCCAGCTGGTCTCGTTGTCCTGGCACCAGGCGTTGTTGTTGCCCTGCTGGCTCTGGCCGAATTCATCACCGGCACTGATCATCGGAACTCCCTGGGAAAGGAGTAGAATCACCATCAGCGAACGCATCCGTTTGAGGCGCAGCGCCTGGATGGCCGGTTCATGGCTGATGCCCTCCTGACCGCTGTTCCAGCTGATATTGTGATTGTCGCCGTCACGATTGTCTTCACCGTTTGCCAGGTTATGTTTCTGCTCGTAGCTGACCAGATCAGCCAGGGTGAAGCCATCGTGGCTGGTGATGAAGTTGATGGAGTTGCAGGGGTGGCGGCCACTGACCTGGTAGAGGTCGGAACTGCCGGCAATTCGGGTGGCCAGAGCCGCGACCGTGTCTTCGTGTCCGGCCATGAAGGCGCGGACATCGTCGCGGAAGCGGCCATTCCATTCGGCCCAGCGACGGTCAGTGGAAAAACTGCCCACCTGGTAGAGGCCGGCCGCATCCCAGGCCTCGGCAATGATTTTAGTGTTGCGCAGGATCGGGTCTTCGGCGATGATCTCAATCATGGGCGGGTTGGCCAGGACCTGTCCTGTGGTGTCGCGGCCAAGGATTGAGGCCAGGTCAAAGCGGAAGCCGTCCACGTGCATTTCCATGACCCAGTAACGAAGCGAGTCGCGGATCATGTCCCGTACCACCGGGTGGTTGCAGTTCATGGTATTCCCGCAGCCGGAGAAGTTAAGGTACTCGCGGCTCTCAGGATCTAGGAGATAATAGATGGAGTTGTCGATTCCGCGGAAGCTGCTGGTGGGGCCGTTGTAGCCGCCCTCGCCGCTGTGGTTGTAAACCATGTCAAGGATCACCTCGATTCCCGCCTGATGCAGGGCGAGGATCATGGCCTTGAATTCGTTAATGTGGTTTTCGGGATCGGCTGCGTATCCTGATTTCAGGGCGAAAAAAGAGAGCGGGCTGTACCCCCAGAAATTTTTCAGATGGTCGTCATTTCCCGGGTTGGTGATGACAGGATCATTTTCATCAAACTCGGTCACGGGCAGGAGTTCGATGGCCGTGATCCCGAGTTTCTGGAGATAAGGAATTTGCTCGATTATCCCCTGATATGTCCCGGGATGGCTGGTCTGGCTGTGGGGCGCTCTGGTGAATCCGCGAACGTGGAGTTCGTAGATGATGGAGTCCTTGAGGGGTGTTTTCAAGGGGCTGTCGCCCTGCCAGTCAAAGTCGTGATGAAGCAGTCGGCAGCAGGGCTGTTGCCCGATTGGGCAGGGGGCGCCCCAGGCTCGGGGACGCAGGGCCTGGCAGTAGGGGTCAATGAGGATGGGGGCCGGGGTGTCGGATTGCAGGAGGCTGGTGTCAGGGGCGCCCGCTATCTGGTACCCGTAGTAGAGTTCAGGATCGACCCCGTCCAGGCAGATGTGCCAGATGTCACCGGTGCGGTTCTGTTCCGGATGAAGAGGGATGTCGTAGCGGGTTGTCTGTCCTGAAGAAGAGGGGCAGTCAATGATCAGGTGAACGGTGGTGGCTGCCCGGGAAAAGATGGCAAAATTTATTCCTTGCTCCTGGATACTGGCCCCGAACGGCAGAGGCGTTCCCTGCAGAATATGGAACGGAAGTTTTTGCTTGTACATTTCAGTAATGATTATTATCTTTATCGAAAAGTTCATTGGATAGATTCTTGAGTACCAAGGATACACCAGGATCGGGAAAAGCAGAATGTTTTTTGTCCGATTCATTTGGGTTGAACAATGCTGTTCAGGATGACAAGGAGGTATGGCATGGGGACGTTATTCAGCAAGATACAGGTCGATGACAGGGCGATTGCCGCGATTGACTGGGAAATGACGCCGGATATTTCGTTTGGCACCTTTGAGTCATGGGGAGGCCGTGAGCGTGTCCGCAACAACGATGAGCTGATTTATTATTTTTATGTCAGCAATTGGGGCGATGAACCCGTGGTCTGTTTGATGGAACGGGGCGTCAAGCATGCCCGGATCGTGGCCCGTGTCCATGCCCCGCAAAGAATGGTCAGTGATTGCGTGCGCGCCCAGGGCACGTCTTCTATTTTTGAGAAGAGCTATGCCATAGACAGGGCCTTGAAGCAGTGGCTTTTGGATCATGTGGTGGATCATTTTGATGAGTCTGTGGTTGAGGCGGTGGTTGAAAAGATAAAGGTTGAAGACAGAAGCTCAGGTCTGCCCCCGGTTGCTGAACTTGAGTTTGACGGAGAGTGTACGGTGCTGCCTGCCGAGCCGGCTTTCTTTGTGGAGCGGGAATTATCGGAGCGAATCGCCAGATGGAATTTTTATGACAGCAAGTTGAATCCCCAGGGGAGCTTTGACAATATTCTGGGTGATAATGGTGATGGCCTGACGGTGACAGACCTGCGTACCGGCCTGATGTGGCAAAGGGGTGGCCTGGATATCGCGTCCCACCGGGTTCTTCGACGTGGTATCGGCGCCTTGAATGACCAGGGATTTGCAGGCTTCCATGACTGGCGTCTGCCAACCATTGAAGAGGCCTTGTCGTTGATGGAGCCAACCTTTAATGGTAAAGGTGTCCACCTCAACCCCTGTTTCTCGGCAGAGCAGCCCTTTATTCTGGTCGCGGCCCAGCGAACACCGGGAGGGTACTGGTTTGTTGACTACAAGCA
>CALENA010000117.1 GCA_937910875.1 uncultured Desulfobulbaceae bacterium
AAAAAAGTTACTTTGAAAATAAATGCCGGGGACCCCGGTTGCTGTGCTGGACAATGACAAAAGCCATGCCGCACATGGCCGGGACATGATGCAGGAACTGCTCCAAGGCCTCCAGGCCGCCGGCCGAAGAGCCGATACCGACAATGGGGAACGTTTTCGCCCCGGCGGCTGCGGCATCTGATGGGGTGGGCAAGGCTACAACCGGAACGGTTTCAGACGCCTTTGCTGAAGAGGCAGGCTTCGTTTGTTTTTTCATGGTGGGCTTCGTTTATTGCGTAGCTTGAGTTAATACTCCGCCCCTTGGGGCGCTCAATTTACGCCGCAGGCAGATGTTTTGCTAAGCTTTTTCAAAAGCGTCACTAATACCCCGTCCGCTTGCGGCGGGGTAGTTTATTTATTGGAGGATATTGGCTCACTTGTCCTTAATGGTTTCTGCGTAACTGCCTGGGAGAGCTACTTCTGTCATAACTGAGAGGGGGGCAGACTGAAGTTATTTCAACTAACCGCCTCTCACCAGCATGGCTGGAGCAGATTGACCAGCCACAACCAACCATGAACGTTCGTTCCTTGGGCATGGCCAGTCTTGGTCTCCAAAAAACTTTACCCGTACAGTTTATCATACAATAAAAAAATATCCAAGAAATTAAGAATAATTACCAAACCTCAGCATATCCCCAGGGGGGTGTTGTGCCCTGTATTCTTCAGGGGTAAATTTGAACTGATGGGAATGATTAAGAAGACTTTGGAAGGATCGGAGGAAGAACTGTCTCAGCAAAGAAGCGACTGCCCAGTTCTTCCAGCCCCAGAGTTTGAAGGATTTCTTGCAGCCGTTTAGTCGGCCGTCTGCGTGGCAGGTCCTTATAGGTGGCAATAATCAGTTCATTTTTCATGGAATGCTCCCAGCCCACCAACTCGGTGACATTCACCTGATATCCGTGGGCCTCGAGTTGGAGACAACGCAGGACATTGGTGACATGGCTGCCAAATTCCCTGGTGTGCAGCGGGTGCCGCCAGATCTCGGTCAGGACATTGCCAGCCAGCATCCGGGCTTTGTTCTTGCGGAGAATGCTGGCCACTTCCGCCTGACAACAGGGGACCAGGACGATAAAACGGACCTGTTTCTGCAGGGCGAAATGAATGGCATCATCTGTGGCCGTATTACAGGCGTGCAGGGCCGTTACAATATCTATGGTGTCTGGCAGACGAGCCGATGTCGTGGACTCGGCCACCGACAGATTCAAAAAGGTCATCCCGGAAAATTGTAATTTCTCTGCCAACTCTCTGGATTTAAGAACCAGTTCATCCCGGGTCTCTATCCCATAAATCCGGGACGAGTCGTTGAGCGCCTTAAAGAACAGGTCATAGAGGATAAAGCCCAGATACGACTTGCCAGCACCATGGTCGACCAGCTGGATGCCTGGATGCTCCTGTTGGATTTCCAGAAGGAGCGGTTCAATGAACTGATACAGGTGGTTGACCTGTTTGAGTTTGCGACGACTGTCCTGGTTCATCTTGCCGTCACGGGTCAGGATGTGCAGTTCTTTCAAGAGATCCAGTGATTGTCCCGGGCGGATATCGTGCTTCTCGCTCATGATTTGTCCTTCTTTTCTGTTCTTTCGTAACTGGTCATCGGCACCCCATCTTCGCCCATTCTGCCCTTCTCACAGACACAAGTATGCTTCAAAGTCCAGAATGACCAGTTATGGCTTCCGATAAAATTTCATATTAACCTCTCAGCATTGCTCTGCAACTCTTTATCTGACCAGCAATGGAAAGAGGCAGGAGCAGGAAGGTCCCTGACCGGCGTATCTGAAACATAAGCGACGGAACGTCGTTCATGTTTTGGGCAAAGCGTAGGCGGACAGGGACCTTCCTGCTCCTGCCGGGCCAAGCTCACCATCATGTACCAGCGTTTTAAAATCTCGATAAAAAGTTCCCGCCACTGTTCATATCCTTGACAGCGTCAAGTCGGCCCGTCTTGGACCGTTGCATTTTATCTCTAAATCGGGTCATATCAGCCCACGTGGTGCATGAGACTTCAGGTGCACCTGATCAACTCTACCCCCAACCAAGACCATGCTGAGACTGACAGAGCTCATCCTCCCCCTTGACCACAGCGAGGCCGACCTCAGGGATGCAATCATCAAACGATTGGCACTCCCGCAGACGGATCTCCTCAGCTATACCATTTTCCGGCGCGGGGTCGATGCCCGTAAATCACACGCCATAGTCTTTATCTATACACTCCATCTGGAAGTACATGATGAAGAGAAACTGCTGGCACGATTTAAAGATGATCATCAGCTCAGGCCAGCCCCTGACACTTCCTACCATTTTGCTGCCCGTGCTCCCGAAAATTCCCTTCCGGTACGGCCTGTCATTATTGGCATGGGTCCATCCGGTCTCTTTGCCGGATTAATCCTTGCCCAGTCCGGGTTTCGCCCTCTGATCCTGGAGCGTGGCAAGTCTGTTCGGGAACGCACCAAGGACACCTTTGACCTGTGGCGTAAAGGAATCCTTGACCCGGAGTCAAATGTGCAGTTTGGAGAAGGCGGGGCTGGAACCTTTTCCGATGGTAAGTTGCACACCCAGATCAAAGACCCCAAACATTACGGCAGAAAAGTGCTGG
Source organism: uncultured Desulfobulbaceae bacterium (assembly GCA_937910875.1). GTDB lineage: Bacteria > Desulfobacterota > Desulfobulbia > Desulfobulbales > Desulfocapsaceae > Desulfatifera. The sequence continues at coordinate 2,630 of CALENA010000117.1, forward strand.
CCGAATTTGTCAAGGCCGGGGCGCCACCGGAAATCATGTATGTCAGCAAGCCCCACGTCGGGACATACAAATTGGTCGGCGTGGTTGAAAATATTCGTGCAACCATTCAGGCTTTAGGCGGAGAGATTCGCTTTCAGAGCCGGGTGGATGATATCGAGATCAATGATGGACAAATACAGGGGGTCATCCTGGCCAGCGGTGAGCGCATTGCCACCAATCATCTGGTCGTGGCCATCGGGCACAGTGCTCGCGACACCTTTGAGATGCTTCACAGACGTGGTGTTGCCATGGAAGCAAAACCTTTTTCCATTGGTTTGCGCATCGAACACCCGCAGTCGCTCATCGACCGCAGCCGTCATGGCCGGAACGCCGACAACCCCCTGCTCGGGGCGGCCGATTACAAACTGGTGCATCATGCCAGCAATGGCCGGTCTGTCTACACCTTCTGCATGTGCCCGGGCGGCACGGTGGTGGCTGCCACCTCCGAGACAGGCCGGGTGGTGACCAATGGTATGAGTCAATATTCCCGTAAGGAACGAAACGCCAACAGCGGTATCGTGGTGGGTATTTCACCTGCGGACTACCCGGATGGCCCGCTGGCCGGCATGGAATTTCAACGCTTCTGGGAATCCCGAGCCTTTGAACTGGGCGGCGGCAATTATCAGGCGCCAGGTCAGCTGGTGGGCGATTTCCTGGCGGGTCGTTCATCCACTCTGCTTGGCTCGGTCAAACCCTCCTATACCCCGGGCGTCACCTTATGCGATCTGAGCACCGCCCTGCCCGATTACGTTGTCACAGCCATCCGCGAGGCCCTGCCGGCCTTTGCCCGGCAAATCAAGGGATTCGATCTGGCTGACGCGGTCCTCACCGGCGTCGAGACCCGGACCTCATCACCTGTCCGCATCACTCGCAATGGTTCAAACCTGCAGAGCATCAATACCAGAGGGCTCTTCCCAACCGGGGAAGGGGCGGGATATGCCGGTGGAATTCTGTCGTCAGCCGTGGATGGGATCAAGGTTGCCGAGGCCCTGGCCTTGAGTCTTCTTGAATTATATCGGATTGATCCATAAAAGAACAAGTAACTATTTGTCGAGAGTTTAAACTATGCGTCGAGATTTTAAATACAGGTCTTGATGGTGAACTTGGCCCGGTGGGGTCAGGAAGGTCCCTGCCCGGCTACGCTCCGCCCAAAACATGGACGACGGAACGTCGCCCATGTTTCAGATACGCCGGTCAGGGGCCTTCCTGCCCCCACCTCTTTCTGTTCCTGGTCAGACAGACTGATTATTGCAGAACATTGAGCAAATGCTTTTGCTCATCAATCGGTTATGTCAGGTTGTTCTTCCTCGATTCGGCCATCTTTCAGAACAATGACACCGATTCCGGCCTGCTTTGCTCGTTGCCGAGCCTTCTGGGCTGCGCGGTTCAAAGCGATTCCGACATTGACGAAATCAAGATTGCGTTCTTTTTTTTCGTTTGCGGGAGATGTTTTTTTAGCGCTCATAATTTTTTCCCTCATCAATAAGTGTTGG
>CALENA010000118.1 GCA_937910875.1 uncultured Desulfobulbaceae bacterium
GTTTGATATTCCGAGCATTATTTTTTGAGCATAACGCCGATATTGGGCAAAAGGGTCATTTATGGACGGGCACTAACAAACCAGTAGTGCGGAAAACCATCACGCAAACGATCCAAACACCCGCAGTCCAAGAGCGGACTGAGACGACAATGAAGTCAATCGAGACTAAATAGGTACTCGATCCAGGACAAAGTTCCACAGCCCGCAGGGAATTTCCCTGATACAGGATATTTAATCGGAGGTAGTCAAAATGAACGCAATACAAAAGTTAGCCGTAAATACACTGGCATTAACGTTGCTAATTGCCTTGGGTGGTTGTGCCGGAATGTCTGCACGTGACCAGAATACCGCAATCGGTGCCGGTGTCGGTGCGGTGGGCGGTTCTATCCTGACCGGCGGCAGCGCGGCCGGCACGGTAGGGGGCGCGGCAGTCGGCGGCGTCATTGGCAACCAGATCAAAAAATAGCATCGCAATCCTCCGTGCATGCAGTTAACCCCTGGGACAACTGCATGCACGAATCTTAACAGGAAAGGAAATGTCATGCATTAGGTAATAAGAATTCGCTTTCCAGTGGAAAAGTACAGCCGACAAAAACAGGCATTTCCCCCTCCCAACCGGTATGGAATATACCCAGGATTGTTCCCTGAGGATGACCATTAAACCCCTCCTCAGACGAAACTCCCGGCAGCAAAAACACAAAAGTCACAACCCACTCCAGTTCCAATCAAAATTGTAATAAATACAACATACTACTCCCACCCAACCATCAACATCGAGACAGAAATAGCCGAAGGAAGCCATTGGCAATCTTAACTTTTTAAGCAAAACTGCAAGTTGAGCTTTCCTGAGTATACGTAACCATTTCTTGCCATCCCAGATTGGAATAGCTGACACCCCTTGTAATTCAAATTGACAATGCGAGATTGAAGTATTAATTTGTGGCAGTATGCATCTTTTCGATGCTGAACACTACAAACTTAACTCAATATATTGAGGCATCCATGGGGACCCGATCTTTAAGAATTGACGAAAATTTGGTAATCCAGGCCCAACGACAAGCTAAGGTTCAACATAGGTCTATCAATGGTCAAGTAGAATATTGGGCGACACTGGGCAAGGCCATTGCTTCAAAAATCAGCACCGCTGACGCCTTTGCAGTGACCCAGGGCCTTAAGGAAATTCGTTTGGAGCCCACCCCAAATATTTCCATTGATCCCGAAACGGTGCGGAACGAACTTGAGAAGGACAGGGCAAAAGGCTTCATTGGGAAACCGGTTACATCAACTCCCTTCTATTTTGAGGCAAGTGCCAGTCACCCCGGTTTCCTGGAAAAGGTGGATACTGTAACCGGAGAAAGGCAGACAGGGAGATTTCAGAACGGTATTTTTGAGGCAATTTGATGGCCGGAGAAAAACAACTCTGGGTGCTGGCTGGTGGGAATGGCGCGGGCAAATCTACTTTTTATCATCAATACCTGTCCAAATATGGCATCAAGTTCGTCAACGCCGATTTGATCGCCAGAACAATGGATACGGATCACCCGGAAAGGTTGAGTTACGAGGCTGCGACTCTGGCCACAGAAATGAGAGAAAACATGATCGTCCTGGGAGAATCCTTTTGTTTCGAAACCGTCTTTTCCCATGAATCGAAAATTGATTTTATCGCAGTGGCTAAAGCCCATGGGTATTCCGTCATACTGGTCTATATCCATCTGACCGACCCAAGCCTGAACGAGGCCAGGGTATATCAGCGCACGCTAGAAGGCGGCCATGATGTGCCTGCTGAAAAAATACATTCGCGTATTCCGAGGACCATGAAAAACATTAAGACGGTACTGCCTCTTGTGGATGAAGCTTGGATTCTTGACAACTCTTCGGGACAAAACAGATTCCAACAGATCGCCATTGTTAAAAGCGGATACTGTGAGAAAAAGGTGAATCCGTTACCTGTTTGGGCAATGGATCTCCTTCCTTGAAATCATGAAAAAGGAAAATTTATTGTGTAGCCCGGGTTTAATACCCCGCCCTTTGGGGCGTTCATTGCTTTTTAAGATACCTCAAATGAGGTAGGCTGAAAATTATGGACACGAAAGCTCAATTTACACAGAGGGTGGTCAGGTTTACACCCTGAAAAAAGAAAGGCCAGAACAGCTTGATTGCTCAAGTCATTCTGGCCTTTCTTGTACTTCCTTGGAAATGTTACTGGTGGAGGCGGCGGGAGTCGAACCCGCGTCCGAAAATACTCCCCTCCCGTATCTACATGCTTAGTCCCGGGCTTTTAGTTTTCGCGCCAAGGGCCCCGCCGGAACCAGGGTCTCTCGTTGCTATCCTGCTGAATCTCGTTCGACAGCGGACAGGCACCATTGTCAAACCAGCCCTCAGAGTCGGCGCTCCGATCCAGCCTTGTGGGCGCAGACTGGGGGAACGGCAAAGCAGGTTATTAAGCTGCTACTGCGTAGTTATAATCGTCGGCGATTATAAGTTTTTTCCATCGGTTTTACGAGCAGACAGAAGCTCGGCATGCAACGGTGAGCTTATATATTCCCGTCGAATCCGTTTCGCCCCCTTTATTCGGATATGGGATAGGTTAAATGGTGTTGCGGCGCATGGTGCGCTGCAGTTCTCGGTCACTCTGCTGTTCTTTCAGGGTGGCCCGTTTATCGTACTGCCTTTTTCCCCGGGCAAGACCCAGTTCGATCTTGGCCTTCCCGTTTTCTATAAAGTAGATCTTTAAGGGGATCAGGGCAAGGCCTTTCTCCCGAAGTTTTCCGATGAGCTTGTTAATCTCCCGTTTGTGCATCAGCAGTTTGCGCACCCGGATCGGTTCATTGGGGTTGTGGGTGGCAAAGCTGTAGGAGGAGATATGTACATTAAAGAGCATCAACTCCCCGCGCTCATTGATCTGACAGTAGCCGTCGCGCAGGTTGGCCTTACCGGCCCGAAGTGATTTCACTTCCGGGCCCGAGAGGACCATCCCGGCCTCCATGGTCCCATCGATATGGTAGTCGTGGTAGGCCTTTTTATTGCTGCTGACTATTTTGAATGCCATGGTGATCTCTTGGCTGTGACCGCTTTGAGGACTCCGAAATTGGAAGTTGGCGGGGCGATCGTCAGCTCAGGATACGGTAGCCATTTCTGGCGGAAAAGCAAGGGGCCGTCAAGAGCGGAGCCTCATTTCTTGCAGGAGTGGTTTGGTTGCCGGTTAAGCTCCAGAGCCTGTGGAACTGGTCATGATGTCTTCTTGATCAATGACCGAAGCGTGGCCAGGTTGCTGCGGTCCTCGTTCAGGGTCTGATCTTTTGGGGTTTCCAGGGTCATGGGGATAAGGCTGAACCTGGAATCGTTGATGATATTGCGAAAACCGTCAAGGCCGATGGCCCCCTGGCCGATGTGTTCGTGGCGATCGACTCGGCAGCCCAGATCCTTTTTTGAGTCGTTGAGATGGATGAACCGGATCTGGTCAAGGCCGATGAGCCGGTCAAATTCGGCCATGGTCTGCTGGTAGTGTTTGGGGCTGCGCAGATCATAGCCGGCGGCAAAGACGTGACAGGTATCGAGGCAAATGCCCAGCTGTTCTGGAAACCGGGAGTGCTCAAGGAGCCAGGCCAGTTCCTCGAACCGGCTGCCCAGCCCGGTCCCCTGCCCGGCCGTGGTCTCAAACAGGATTCGGACGTCGGGGCTGGCAGCCTCTTCCAGGATCTGATCCAGGGCCGTGGTGATCCGGGTCAGCCCGGCCTTGACGCCATCCCCGCCATGTGAGCCGGGGTGAATGACCACCAGTGGGATCAGCAGGCTTGCGCATCGTCTTATTTCATCGACAAAGGCCCGGGTAGATTTGGCCTGCAGTTCGGCCTTGGCCGTTCCCAGATTGATCAGGTAGGAGGCGTGAGAGGCCACCGGAATCTTTCCGGCCAACTCCCAGGCAGTCTTAAAAAGGGCCACCTCTTCAAAGCTCAGCAAAGGGGCCTGCCACTGCCGCTGATTGCGGGTGAAGATCTGCAGGGCCTGGCCGCCCACGGCGCTGATTCGCTCAAAGGCCAGGTGCAGGCCACCGGCCGTGGATTCATGGGCGCCCAGTAGAACCATTACTCGGGTCTCGCTTGGCTGCTGCTCAGGTCGTCGGCATAGGAGACGGAGAGAAAACGGATGGCCTGTTTTTTGTAATAGCCGGCGTTGACCGGATCGGCCCGCATGGCCTGTTGTTCAGCAGACACGGCTTCGGCCGGTAGATCGTTGGCCCAATAGGCCGTGGCCAGGGTGTCGAAGATAAATCCTTGCGGGGCCCGGGTAGCGGCACTGCGGGCCAGGGTCAGGGCCCGGTGCGGTGAGCGTAATTCCCGGTTTTCAGCGGTGAGAAGGAGCCAGGCCAGATTGTTCATCAGCGCGGGATTGCCAGGTTCCAGGGCCAGCGCCTGTTCGTAGGCAGTCAGGGCCTTCTGCTCCATCTTCTGATGCTGGAGCAGGTCACCGGCCAGGCGGAGCCACAGTGCCTTGTCCGGTTCCTGGTGGAGTTTTTTCTGGAGGATGGCTGCGGTGTATTTCTCTTCGTAGGTCCGGGTCAGCTGGTCAATGGGAATCTGGCGGGTCAGCCCCAGCCCCAGGCCCATGACCATGACATAGATCAGGAGGCTGAGCCGGAGTTTATTGCGGTGCTGCTTGATCAGGCCGGGGTTTTGTTCGCAGCGTTTGAGATAATCGATCCGCTGACCGATGCCAAAGTGATGCCAGCTCGGTTCGTCGCGTTTGCCGGTGATCATCCCGATCTTTTCAAAGGCTGAGATCAGTCCACTATTGCTGCCCATGGCCGTAAAGACGTGCAGGTCGGCCTGGCGTTCAAAATTGCGGATGAAATAGCCGAAACAGAAACGGAAGTAGAGGAGCATGGAGAGAAACAGAGGGAGGGAGGTGAACAGGGCCAGCAGGGCCTCCATGGAAACGTCAATCTGTCCCATGAGGCTGTAGAACAGGTCTTGACTGAGCAGGAGATAGGTCAGGGGTTCGGCGGCCAGACCGACAAAGAGACTGAAGCCGGCGATGAGCAGGAGATAGAGGAGCATATGCCGATGTTTGACGTGGCCGATTTCGTGCGCCAGCACCGACTCCAGCTCGTTGAGCGTCAGGGTCTCGATCAGGGCCGGGGTGATCAGGATGTAGCGCAGGCCCGGGATAATGCCCATGACCGCGGCGGTGACGACCTTGCCTTCAAACAGTGGCCAGTGGTAAAATTTGGCGGAGAAATTCTGGCGGGCGCAGAAGGAGGTTAGCTGGTCCTTGAGCAGCCCCTCGGGCAGTGGTGTGCATTGCCACAGCCTCCGGACCAGAGGGGGGAGGACAAGGAGGATGAAGAGCAGAAACAGGCCGTAAAAGAGGACATTGCCCCAGGTAGACTTCAGGATTTCCTGGAGTTGCGGCCAGGGCAGGATCAGGGCCAGATCATAGGTCAGGGACAGAACCAGCCAGGGCAGGACAATGGGCAGGTTGGTCTGGATATTGGAAAGAATAAAGCTGCGTCTGGAATGGTGGCTGTCAAAGACCTGATTATAATGGGGCCGGGTGCGGTGCCAGATCAGAGCCAGGAAGACGAGGAAAAAGAGAAGCCCGGCCAGGCTTACCAGGGCTGGGACAGTGGCCCCGCCTGGAATTTTGTGCAGGTAAAACTTGGCATCACAGAGGTGGAGGGCCCCGGCGTAAAAGATCAGGGCCAGGATCTGGGTCTGTTTTTCTGCCCGAAAAAACCCTGATGCCCCCCGGAGGGTGCTGCGGCGGACCAGGGTTTGACAGAGGCGGTCAAACAGGGCCAGGCCGAGGGCTGTCAGGAGCAGGGAGGTCCAGGCGGGCAGCAGGGGGCGCGCCGGAACCGTGTCCATGGCAAAGAGAAAGATGGCGCTGAGGAAGAGGAGAAGATTATTATACATGGAGGATCACAGAGAGTCGGGAAAGAGCCATTTGCAGGTCGGGGGCTGATCAAGTTCTATTGGATCATCATACTTGGTTCCCCTTGGTTGAGGCAACAGCAGAGCGGTCTTTTTGTGGCCCTTGTCTCCAATAATTGTGTGGAGTCCGTCCCTTAATTATTTTGTTGACAAAAGTACGCATCTGTTTTTATATAAAGAGTTTCATTGCCGGAGAGGGCGCATAGCTCAGTTGGCTAGAGCCACCGGCTCATAACCGGTCGGTCGTAGGTTCGAATCCTACTGCGCCCACCATACAGAATCTGCAGTCATGTATCAGATTTTTTGAAGAGATTGATATTTTTTCTAAACAGATTGGGGGTAACAGCACCCCCCTTTATAGAGACGCTCGAACAGGGGGGGAACCCCGGTTCAGGTGGAGCAAGACAAAAAGGTACAGGCCTCCGGGACTGTACCTTTTTTTTATGGCCAGTGTCGGAACTGTACGGCAGAGGTAAGGGATGACGGCCTCAGCCACAGTCAGTGATCTTCTTGGCCTGCTTGATCGGCTTGCCCCTTTTTCCCTGGCTGAAGAGTGGGACAATGTCGGTCTGCTCATCGGTCATTCCGAGCGACCTGTGACCTCAATTCTGATCGGGCTTGACCCAACTCTTGCCTTGCTTGATGAGGCCATAGAGCGTGGGGTCGATACCCTGATTACCCATCATCCGGTGATCTTTCACCCCCTGTCTGCTGTGATCACTGATACCCCGGGTGGGCGTTTTCTCGAAGCGGCCCTGGCTCGGCAGATCAATGTCATTGCCTGTCACACCAATCTTGACAGTGCCGCGGCCGGCGTCAGTGATGTCCTGGCCGCAGGCCTTGGCCTGACCCGAATCACCCCCCTGCTGCCCTCTCCTGCTGCGCCCGACTGCGGTATTGGCCGGATCGGTGCGTATGACTCGCCCCTGAGTGGTTCCGATTTTCTGGCCCGGGTGTCTGGGTTGTTGTCCTGTCCGTCTCTGGCCCTGGCCGGTCCTTTACCTGAGTTTGTGAGCACGGTTGCGGTCTGCGGCGGGAGTGGCTCTGATTTTGCCGAAGCGGCCAGGGGCCGGGGCGCGGATGTTTATCTTTCAGCTGAGATAAAACACAGTACGGCCCGCCTGGCCCAGGAATATGAGTGGTGTATTCTTGATGCTGGCCATTATTTTACTGAACAGCCGGTGGTCGCCTTTTTGGCCGACCGCCTGCGTCAGGCGGCGCAAGAGACTGGTTACACCTGGGATATTCTGAAAACAACGACGGAGCGTCCTCCGTTTATGCATATAAATTGTAATGGAAGTCAGTCATGAATCATACGAGAGGAGAACAGTTTTGAACGAAGTCATATCGCAACTTATTTCCCTGCAGGCCCTGGACCTTGAACTCGATGCTATTGATAACCAGATTGCCGAGCAGGAAGAGGGTTTGGCCCAGCGCCGGGCGGCCAGTGTTGAGCGTCAGATGGGCATTGAAAAGCTTGAGAGCCGGATCGAGGAACTTGAAAAAGAGCGTCGGACCCTGGAACTTGAGATGACCGAAGAACAGAGTCATGTCAAAAATCGTCAGTCCAAGATGATGCAGGTCCAGACGGGTCGTGAACAGACCGCGCTGCTCAAGGAGATCGAGGATGCCAAGGGCAATGTCAAAGACAAAGAAGAAAAGATTGTTGAGATCATGGCCGAAGTTGAGACCCTGACCGCCCGGATTACAGAGGAGAGGAATCTGCTCAAGGGTGAGGAGGAAGGCTTGACAGAAGAGGAAGGGGCCGTCAAAAAAGCGGTTGCGGCCATCAATCGAAGTCGTAAATCTCAAGCGTCTGCCCGGGAAAAAGAGGCCGAGATGCTGGCCGCAAATCTGTTCAGCAAATATACCCTGCTGCGTGAGCGCCGGAACGGCCTGGCCGTGGCCAATGTCCTTCAGGGCGTGTGCCAGGGTTGTTTCATGAGTATTCCGCCGCAGAAGTTCAATATGCTCCTGCGCGGCGATCAGTTCCTCGACTGTCCGGCCTGTCAGCGTATTATCTATCATCAGAGCGTTGAAGAGCAGGAGTGAGCGTCGGCCGGTTTGACCGGTTGAAGAAAACCGGCGTGTTCAGCATGGCTTGCCGATGAGCAGACAGAAGAGGCTCAGAAGAAGATATTCATAAGGGTACTTTGAAAAATTAGGATTTTCGTTACAGATCAAGGCGCGCTCAAAATTTTACCACGGGCATATAGATGATATTCCGAGGATAAAATTTTGAGCGCAACGCTGATCTTGGGCGAAAAGACAATTTTTCAAGGTGCCCATAAGTTTTGGGGTGGGCACATGGTCGCTCCGGCGTTTTGCCGGGGAGGAAAGTCCGAACTCCGCAGGGCAGAATGGTTCGTAACGCGAACACCGGGTAACCGGGGGAAAGTGCCACAGAAAACAGACCGCCCGGCTTGACCGGGTAAGGGTGAAACGGCGAGGTAAGAGCTCACCGCCCGGCTGGTGACAGTCGGGGCACGGCAAACCCCATTCGGAGCAAGACCAAATAGAGAGACGATTGAGGGCTGCCCGTCCGAGGTCTCCGGGTAGGTTGCAAGAGGTGCCGGGCGACCGGTATCCCCAGTGAAATGATCATGGCCCCGGCAACGGGGAACAGAATTCGGCTTATCGCTCACCCCATTTTTTTGTACTTTGTAACTGTGCAGCACAGCGGCTGCTGGGGCATCGGCTTGGCTCGCAGGGCGGGCTCTTGCTCACAGCAGAAGGGAACCATCCATCTGGGGCCTCATGCAAAATGATCTTTTCGCCTGATCTCTGCAGAAAGCTCGAATGTTTTATCCTATGAATATCAGCTGGATGCCTGCGGTAAAATTTTCCATATGCCTTGATCTTGAATGAAAATCTTCATTTTGCAAGAGGCTCATCTGAATTGAATTCTATGCGTGCTGCTGCTGTCATACCCGCTGCTGGAAGCGGAACCCGGATGGGAGCTGGTCAGCCGAAGCAGTATCTTCTTCTGGCCGGAGTGCCTGTCCTGGTTCATACCGTCCGTGCCTTTGTTGCTGCCCCCTGTATTGACCAGATCGTGGTCGTCGTCCCTTCTGAACGTCTTGAAGCCACCCGGGAACTGCTGCGGAATCATGGGCTGGATCATGATTCTGTGATCCTGACTCCGGGCGGTCTCCGGCGTCAGGATTCGGTTCTGGCCGGACTTGGCTGCCTGGACCTGACGATCGACATCGTCCTGGTTCATGATGGAGCCAGACCACTGGTGACATCTGAGTTGATCGCCCGCTGTTATCAGGCGGCCCAGGACCATGGCGCAGCCATTGCCGCTCTGCCGGTCAAGGATACCCTGAAGCGGGCGGCTGACAATCAGACCATTGGGGCCACCGTAGACCGTGAGGGTCTGTGGCAGGCCCAGACCCCGCAGGCAGCCCGTGTTTCTCTTCTGCGGCAGGCCTATGAACTGGCCGGGGATGATGAGGCCACAGACGAGGCATCGCTGCTTGAGCGGGCCGGAATACCGGTACACCTGGTTGAGGGCAGCGAGACAAATCTTAAAATCACCCGTCCCGATGATCTGCTGGTGGCGGAACGACTGCTGGGGAGACCGGTTATGACCACGATGCGGATCGGACATGGGTATGATGCCCACTGCCTGGTTCCGGGACGCACTTTGGTGCTGGCCGGGATTACCGTGCCCCATGCCCTGGGGCTGGCCGGCCATTCTGATGCGGATGTCGTCACCCATGCCCTGTGTGATGCCATTCTCGGGGCCCTGGGTCGCGGTGATATCGGCCGCCATTTTCCAGACACGGATCAGCAGTTCAAGGATATCTATTCCATTCGGCTGTTGGAGGAGGTGGTGCGGTTGGCAACCACCGAGGGCCTTGAACTGGTCAATGCTGACCTGACCGTGGTCTGCCAGGCCCCGCGTCTGGCCCCGTATCTGGGAGAGATGGAGGCCTGTCTGGCCCGGGCCTGTGGGGTTTCCCCTGCGCACATCAATTTGAAGGCCACCACCACCGAGCGGATGGGGTTTACCGGCCGTGAAGAGGGGATCAGCTGCCATGCGGTGGTGCTTTTGACCGGACAGGGGGAGGGGCGATGAGTGCTTTAGTTGATCGCGAACGGTTGGCCCATACCTTCATGCGTCTGTGTGAGATCGACAGTCCGTCCCGATCCGAGGGGGTGGTGGCCGCTTATCTGCGTGAACTTTTCCTGGAGCTTGGGGCCACGGCCGTGATTGAGGATGGATCGGCAATGCTCACTGGCGCAGACTGCGGCAATCTGCTGGTCAGGTTTCCCGGGACAGATCCCAAAGGGCAGCCCCTGTTTTTTGCCTGCCACATGGATACGGTTCAGCCGGGAGTCGGGGTTGAGGTCCAACGGCTGGATGATCTCTTTACCAGCCGCGGTGAGACCGTGCTGGGCGGAGATGATAAATCAGGGATTGCGGCCCTGATCGAGTTGATTCGAGTGCTGCAGGAGGAAGGGGCCGCTTACGGGCCCATTGAGCTGCTGCTGACCACCTGTGAGGAGATTGGTCTGCTCGGGGCCAAGGCCTTTGACTGCGGTCAGATACGTGCCGCCTATGGCTATGCCCTGGATTCCACAGGGATTGACCGGGTGATTATCGGCGCTCCGGCGGCCAACAAGCTCAAGGTTCAGGTGCGTGGAATTGCGGCCCATGCCGGGCTCAATCCTGAACAGGGGATCAGTGCCCTTTGCCTGGCTGCCAAGGCCATTGGCGAGTTGCGTCTGGGCCGGCTTGATGAGCAGTCTACGGCCAATTTTGGGTTGATCCGGGGCGGGGTTGCCACCAATATCATCCCTGATCTGATCATCCTCGAGGGCGAGGTGCGGAGCCATTCTCCGGAGAAGCTTGCCGCCTATACGCGGGAAATCGAGGAGGTCTTTGTCCAGGTGGTGAATGGCTGGATGAGTCCTGATGATCTGGCCCTGGCCCGGCCGGTCCTGGAATTCTCGGCCGAGGCCGAGTATCCGGTCATGCGGCTGGATGTCGGCACCCCGGTCCTGGAGCGGCTGCGCCGGGCCGGAGAGATTCTTGACCGTCCCCTGGATTTTTGTATGGCCGGTGGGGGCAGTGATGCCAATATCTTTAACAGCCATGGTCTGGCCACGGCGATCGTGGCCACGGGCATGGACAAGGTCCATACCACCGACGAGTGTCTTGCCCTGGATGATCTGGTCAGTCTGACCGAACTCCTTCACGCCATTGTGGTTCAAGGTTGAATAGCGTCGTCAGAATTTCGATCTCCTTTATTGCGGTGCCTTTGCGGGTACGTTGAGCCAGTTTGAAGAAGTGCATGGTGCAGGAAGTGCAGAAGGGTCAGTAGAGTTCGATGGTCTCTGGTTCGCCACTGATGATCTCGCCGATATCGGCGCAGGCCAGGGGGTATTGCTCCTGGAGTTGGCTCAGAATGGCGGCCGCGGCCTTTGGTTCTGCGGCGATGAGCAGGCCGCCTGAGGTCTGGGGATCGCTCAGCACGAACTCCAGGTTTTCTCCCTGGCCCTTGTTGCGCAGGTAGGGCAGGTAAAACGTGCGGTTGCTGTGTGCCCCTTCGGGGATGATGCCCATATCGATGAAGTCCATGACTCCGGGCAGGACCGGGATGTGGCGACCATTGATTTTCGCGGCCAGTCCGGAGGCGGCAAGCATCTCGTGCAGGTGACCGAGCAGGCCGAAGCCCGTGATATCGGTGCAGGCATGGACGGCGAGGCCCTGGTCGCGAACCTGCTCCATGATCTCGGCCGCTTTCTTGTTGAGGGTGGCCATGGTCTGGACCATCAACTCTTCGCTCTCTGCCCCGGCCAGGCCCCCTTTGAGCGCTGTGCAGAGGATTCCGGTGCCGATGGGTTTGGTGAGGATCAGCCGATCGCCGGGTTTGGCGCCCTTATTGAGCAGGACCCGATCAGGATGAACAAGGCCGGTGACCGAGAGGCCGTATTTGAGCTCGTCATCTTCGATGGAGTGGCCACCCACCAGCAGGGCCCCGGCCTCTTCCACCTTGCTCAGGCCACCGCGTACCACTTCCCGGAAGATCTCGGAGTCCATGGTCTTGATGGGGCAGGCCAGGATGTTCATGGCCAGGAGCGGTCTTCCGCCCATGGCATAGACATCGCTCAAGGCATTGGCTGCGGCGATCTGTCCGAAATGAAAAGGGTTGTCAACAATGGGGGTGAAAAAATCCAGGGTCTGAATCAGGGCGGTCTCGTCATTGAGACGATAGACCCCGGCGTCATCGCAGGTCTCGGCCCCCACGATCAGATTGGGATGAGTCGGCAGTTGAATGCCGCGCAAGATTCGACCCAGGTCCCCCGGGCCAAGTTTGGCCGCTCAGCCGGCGGCCTTGACAGTGCTGGTTAATTTGATCATGTCGAAAAGAGAAGAGTGTGAGTCATCTTGAAAACTGTCCAGGTGCTTCGTTGCATTCTCGTCGAGAAAGCCTTACTATATCAAAATGATACTTTTTTTGATATGTTTTATGCTTCTGGTGTTTTGAACACAAGTGCCCATTTTTCAAGGTGGCCGGTTGAGAGGGAATAGCGGAAAGTTCGTCTTTCTGCTTGAATTTCTGGGCAACCTATAATAAATCACTTTTATCAGGTTTTCATGAAAGGCACAAAGACATTTCGCCTCTTTGTGCCTTTCTCATTTTTGATGGTGTCGGATCGCTCATGGTTTCGGCTCAGATGAATTACGGGGAATTCCTTGGAAGTAAAAGGATAAACAGATGATAAACAGCGGTGGCCAGGACATGAATGACGGACGGCCCAAACACGAATGCGGAATCTGTGGCATCTACGGTCATGAAGATGCGGCCAAATTGACCTATTTTGGTCTCTATGCCCTGCAGCACCGGGGGCAGGAGAGTGCTGGGATTGTCGTTTCAGATGGGGAAAAGGTCAGGCTGCACAAGGCCATGGGCCTGGTGCCTGAGGTCTTTTCCGAGTCGATTCTGCAGGGGCTGCCCGGATACATGTCCGCAGGCCATGTCCGATATTCTACCACCGGGGCCTCGAATATCATCAATACCCAGCCGCTGATGGTCAGCCACAAGGGCAAGACCCTGGCTGTGGCGCATAATGGTAATCTGGTCAACTCCATTGAGCTGCGGAACGACCTGGAGACCAAGGGGTCAATCTTTCAGACCTCCATGGACAGCGAGGTGGTCCTGCATCTTCTGGCCAGAACAATGCATCTGGGGCTTGATCGGGCCTTGTCCGAGTCCTTTTCCTGTCTCAAGGGTGCCTATTCTATCCTGCTCATGACTCAAGAGAGTCTGGTTGCGGTTCGTGATCCTGGCGGCTTCAGGCCTCTATGTCTGGGCCAGCTCAACAACGGCGGCTGGATTGTGGCCTCGGAGACCTGTGCCCTGGATCTGGTTGAGGCCAAGTATGTCCGTGATATTGAGCCGGGTGAGGTCTTAATCATTAATGGGGACGGGATGCGTTCTATCTTTCCCTGCGCCAAGCAAAAGACCAGCTTCTGCATCTTTGAGCAGGTCTACTTTGCCCGGCCGGATTCGAACATCTTTGGCAGCAATGTCTATGAAACCCGGAAGCGCATGGGCGAGATCCTGGCCCGCGAATGTCCGGTGGATGGAGATTTTGTCATGCCCTTTCCGGATTCAGGGAATTATGCGGCCATTGGCTATTCCCAGGCCTCCGGGCTGCCCCTGGAGATGGGGATGATCCGCAACCATTACGTGGGCCGGACCTTTATCCAGCCGACCCAGTCCATGCGCGATTTCAATGTTCGAGTCAAGCTCAATCCGGTTCGTCCCCTGCTGGAGGGTAAACGGGTGATCATCATTGAGGATTCGGTTATCCGCGGGACCACGGGCAGGAGCCGGGTGCGTTCGTTGCGTGATGCCGGGGCCAAAGAAGTCCATATGTTGATCAGTTGCCCGCCAACCCGGAATGCCTGTTATTACGGTATTGATTTTCCGTCGCCCAGCGAACTGGTTGCGGCTGGTCGGACCGTGGCCGAAGTTGCTGAGAATCTGGGGCTTGATTCCCTCTATTATCTCAGCATTGAGGGGTTGGTCGAGGCCACTGGCCTGCCGGCCGACAGCTTCTGTCTGGCCTGCTTTAACGGCGTTTATCCGGTCCCGCCGGATCTCACGTTCAGCAAGAACGCCCTGGAGCGGTGAGCAGGGGCACCAGAGAGGGGCTCTAACAGGAGGGAGGGGGATGAAAGAACTGGTGGTGATCGATACCTATGAGTGCAACGGCTGCGGCTCCTGTGTCTCGCTCTGTCCCGATGTCTTTGAGATGGACCAGACAGGAGATAAGGCCTTGGTCCGGGAGCAACCACTGGAAATTACGCCCGATCTTGAAAAGGCCGCGGCTTTCTGCCCCCAGGTCTGCATTATCCTCGGTTGAACGCGCCGAGGTTTTACTCCGCCGTCAACCATTCCGCCCTTCAGCTCTTGGCAGGATCAGATATCGCAGACGATCCGATTTTTTCCCTGGGCCTTGGCCCGATACATGGCCTCATCCGCCCGTTTGATGAGCATCTCTTCTTCACCCTGTTTCGGCCGTTTGCCGCTGAGATGGCAGGAGACCACTCCGATCGACAAACCGGTTGAACCATAACCTCGCTCCAGAAATTGGTGCAGGATGCGCTGGATAATGATTTTGGCCTGTTCCAGGCTGGTCTGGGGCATGAGCAGGGCGAATTCGTCACCACCGATTCTGAAGCTCATGTCGACATTGGTCCGGGTTGAGTCCAGGAGAATTTCGGCCAACCCCTGCAGGACCTTGTCTCCGGCCTGATGGCCAAGGGTATCGTTATAGTTCTTGAAATTGTCGATATCCATCATGGCCAGGAACAGAGGATAGTTCTGGCGGGCGGCCCGTTCGGTTTCCCTGCTGAGGCGCAGGTCAAAGGCGCGGCGGTTGAAGAGCTCGGTGAGGCTGTCGGAGAGCGAGATCTGTTCCAGGCGCCGCACCATATCCCGTTCACGCAGGGCACGGTTCAGCTTGGCTTCCAGTTCGCGAAAATCAATCGGTTTCTTGATAAAATCGATGGCGCCGGCCTCAATGGCCTGGGCGTAGCAGGCCTGATCGGTGTAGCCGGTGGCCATGATCACATCGGTTCCGGGGAATTCGACCCGGATGTGGGCCAGGAGTTCCATACCATTCATCTGCGGCATGGCGATATCGCTCAAGACCAGATCGCAGGTCTGTTTGCGGAGGACTTCGAGGGCAGTCAGGCCGTTGTCGGCCTCAAGGGTGGTGTAGGTGAGGGCGTTGAGCATGGCGACCAGGGTTCGGCGGACCATGTCATCGTCGTCAACGACCAGGATGCTGATATTCTTGTGTACAACCGATGTTCCCATGGGCCGTTAACAGAGGTTCAGGTTTGATGGGGGCTCTTCCGGCGAACAAAAATGATGCTTGGTCAGAAGAAACTACCTTTTGAAGGTCAAAAAGTCCAGATTGTTTCCTCTCTATCCGGCAATTCCCAAGATATTCTCAAGAGGGACCATTGCATTTCTTTTTTATTAACGATACCATAAAAAACACTGTCAGCCCCATCGAAAATGGAGATCTTGTTTACTATTTCATTGATCATGAGTGATTTTTTATATGGATCATGCGGCAAGAATAAAGATTTTGATGAGCGGCGCGGGTGAAAACCCTCTGGAGGAGTTGCTGGTACTGGGACGACAGGTTCATCCTTCTTTTCCAGAGGGGGCCATTCGGGAGCTGCATCAGGATGTGGCAAATCTTTTTGCCCAGAGTCAGCGGGTCAGCAGCTGGGGCCATGGTTATCATGACTTTAATCATACCAGCAGTGTGGCCCTGGCCACGGCTCGTCTCTTTCATGGCCTTCATTCAGAAGGCTGCGTGGTGGCAGGTGAGCAGTTGGAGCAGGGGATTTATAGTGCCTATTTTCATGATATTGGCCTGCTGCAACTTCCGGGCTCGACAGTGAGCTCCGAAAATGGGGGGATCAGGGGCCATGAGCAGCGTTCATTTGCGGCGTTGCTCACCTATCTCCGGGCCCGTTCATTTCCGGAGGATTTTATCAAGGGCTGCAAACCGATGATCCTGTGCACCAGTCTGGAGGAGAATCCGGCCCAGGTTGAGTTCGCCTCTCCGGCGATCAAACAGGCGGCCTTTGCCCTGGCCACTGCCGATATTCTGGCCCAGATGGCCGACCGTTGTTATCTGGAGCGCCTGCCCCAGCTGTATCAGGAGATGGTCGAGGGCGGGGTGAAAGACTATACGTCTGCCGTGGAACTGATGGGGTTTACCTCGGCCTTTTACCAGCAGGTTGTTCTTGAACGTATTCACACAAGTCTTGGCAATATGGCCCGTTATATGAAGGCCCATTTTCGAGAGCGTTGGGGAGTGAACCGGAATCTCTACCAGGAAAGCATCTTTGCCAACATTGAATATATCAGGAAAATAGTTTCGCAGTGCCAGGGGAGCAAGGCCTGTCTGGACAGCTATCTGCGGCGTGAGACCCCGGCCTGATCACTTCTTCCTGGGATCTTCTCCGGTCTCAAACATCTCAAACAGGTCATAGAAGAGTCGGGCCACTGCGCTGAAATGGGTGGCCGATCCCGAGCTGGCATAGGCCTTGGACAGTTCCATGGCCCGGGCAAAACTCTCCTGACTTTCTGATTCCTGAGGATTTTTGATAACCTGGACCAGGCGTTCGCCGATGGTGTCGTTCATGATTGTGACCTTTTTGTATGAAAGTTTATCGGAGACCATGACTGGCCATGCCGGAGGAACAAACTTTTATGGTTGGTTGTGGCTGGCCATTTTGATCCAGCCATGCTGGTTAGAATGATGGAATAATGGGATGATGGGCGGGCAGCTACACCGAAGAGTTCATTGGTTCCAGAATAACAGAGCACTGGCCCAAAAGACAAATGATTCTTGATCGGCCGTATTAAAGGATGTTGGTCTGGCGGGTTGATTGCACAGGAGGAGTATGGAGAGCGTGAGTATGAAAAGTCTGGTCACTGGCGGAACCGGGTTTGTTGGTCGTCATCTGGTTGCTCAACTGGCGCGGCCGGTGGTGGCTGGACGAAATCCGAAAAAGATCCGCCATCTTTTCGGTGAAATTGAGTCCCGGGTGTGGAATTCCACCGGGGCGATTGATCCGGGGCTGTTTGACGGGGTTGATGCTGTTTTTCACCTGGCCGGGGAGTCAGTGGCCAAGGGACGTTGGAATACGGCTAAGAAACACCAGATCCGTTTTAGCCGGGTGGAGAGCACCCGGCAGCTGGTTGCGGCACTGGGCCGGATGGACCGGCCGCCACGAACCCTGGTGTGTGCCTCGGCCATTGGCTATTATGGTGATCGCGGCGCTGAGTGGTTGTCCGAATCGGCCTCAGCCGGGACCGATTTCCTGGCCGGTGTCTGCCAGGAATGGGAGCAGGAGGCGGCCCGTGCCGCAGAGTTTGGCGTGCGGGTGGTTTCGGTGCGGACCGGAATGGTTCTGGGAAGGGACGGGGGCGCCCTGCAGCAGATGCTGCCCCTGTTTCGTCTGGGTCTGGGAGGTTGGCTGGGGAATGGTCGTCAGTATCTGTCCTGGATTCATGTTCAGGATCTGGTGGGCATCATGCTGCGGGCTGCCCAGGATCAGACCCTGCAAGGCCCGGTCAATGGAGTAGCCCCTGGGGCTGTGACCAACCGTGAGTTGACCAGAATCCTTGCCCGGGTCTTGAGACGCCCTGCCCTGCTGCCTGTACCAGCCCTGGCCCTGCGCCTGATTCTGGGCGAATTTGCCTCGGTGCTTCTTGGTTCTCAGCGGGTGCGGCCGGACAAGGCACTGGCGGCCGGGTATGTCTTTGCCTTTCCCGAGTTGAAACAGGCCCTGGCAGATATCGTTTGAACGGAATTGTTCAATCGCAGATTGAGGTGTGCGGATGATCCGGGGAAAGGACGTCGAGCTTTCAATGAAAGCCCTGGATGGTCAGGCGTGCAGCACCTCGTGCACGGCCTGGCCTAGCAGTTCCATGGTGTAGGGTTTCTTCAGGAACTGGCCTGCGCCAAGCGCCAGGGTCTTTTCAACCTCATCGTTTTCCGAAAATCCGCTGGCGATCAGTCCCTTTTGTCCGGGATGGATCTTGAGGATCTTTTCATAGGTCTCACGACCGTTCATCCCTGTCCCCATGAGCATGTCCAGCAGGACCAGATCCACGCTGTGATTGCGGAGGAAGGCGAGAGCCGCCTCTCCTGAGGAGGCCGCAGACACTCGGTAGCCAAGCATTTCCAGCATTTGTCCGGCAATGTCGATGAGCTGTTCTTCGTCATCGATAATCAGAATATGCTCACCTTGGCCCAGATAACGGGTGCTGTCCCAGTCTGCCTCTTCAACCACGGCCTGGTCCTGGCTTGCGGGAAAGCGCAGGCAGAAGCAGGTGCCGCTACTGTCACTGTCGATGGTGATATCTCCGCCGTGGTCGTGCACGGTGTTCCAGACGATGGCCAGACCCAGGCCGGTGCCGCTCTTGCCCATGACCTTCTTGGTGTAAAAGGGCTCAAAGATATGTTCCATGTCCTTTTCCGGAATACCCGGCCCGGTATCCCGGACTTCCAGGACGATCACCCGGGATTTAAGATGGCCATTGGGATCATTGTGGTCTGGTATGTATTCATTGTAGCTTGAAATGTGGATAGACCCCTCTCCTTCGATGGCCTCGGCGGCGTTGGTAACCAGGTTCATCAGGCATTTCTTGATATGGACCGAAGAGCAGTGGATCGGGGGAAGATCTGGCGCCAGCCGAGATTTATAGCGGACATCTTTGTGCAGGATTTTCAGGTTCTGGTGTTCCGGAGAATTGAGGTATTCCTCGATCATGGCATTGAGGTGGCAGGTCTTTTTTTGGCAGGCCACGCCCCGGGCCACGGTGAGGAGGTCGGCGACCACGGCAGCGGCTCGTTTCCCGGCGTCCTGAATTGCCTTCAGCGGTGCCTTCAGCTTGCTGTCCTGATCCAGGTTCATGAGCATCAGTTGTGGATAGCTGACAATGGCGGCCAGGATGTTGTTGAGATCATGGGCCACTCCCCCGGCCATGAGGCCGATGGCCTCCATTTTCTGGGCGCGATTGAGTTTTTCCTTGAGTACGTTCTGTTCTTCTTCTGTCTGCTTGCGTTTGCCGATGTCCCGGGCGACCATGATGATGGCCGGTTGATCGTCAAAGGTGATTCGCCGGGCCGTGATCTCGGTGGGAATCATCTGCCCGTCCTGGGTCTGCTGTTCGGTTTCAAACAGTCGCTGTTTCTCCTGCTGCATGGCCGCAAAGTCTGCCCTGGTCTGCTCGGCGAATTTTGGACTGGTGATGTGTTGCGGAGTCATTTGCAGCAGGTCTTCGAAGCTGTAGCCCAGGCGGTCTCGAAACTCCTTGTTGGCGGCGAGAAAAAATCCATCCATGTTGATGATGGAGATGGCATCTCCGGTGGAGTTGAACAGGGTACGGTAATGAAGTTCGCTGGTAAAGAGTGCCTTTTCCTTACTGATCCGCTCGTTGATCTCCCGTTGCAGTTCCTGAGTCCGCTCTGCCACTCGCATTTCCAGTTCATCCTGGGCGGCGAGAAGGCGCTGATGGGCCTTCTCTCGGCTCTTTTCAAACATGTAGGCAAAAAGAAAGACGGTCAGGAATGAGGGGAGAAAGCGCAGTGAAAAGTCGTGGCTGTAGAGCGAGGCCCCTGGCTGGCGTGCGTCAAACCAGAGGATGACTGCCAGGGCAGAGAACAGGAGCATCGTGGCGACGGCCCCGTAGCGGCTTCCCAGGAGAAAGAGGGCAAAGAGCGGAAAGGTGTAGAGCCAGAGAAAGGCGTTGCTGTCGGTGCTGCCGGTGGTGAAAAAAAAGATATACAGGGCTGAAATGATGATGACTCCAGCGTAGTAGCAGGGGGTGTAGATTCCCCTGAACTGCATGAAGTAGAGGAGTGCGCCCAGACCGGCCACCACCACAAGGTCCAGGGCGGCCATCACATAGAATCCCTGGGAGACGGCCAACCAGCCCAGGATCAGAAAGGCGCAGATCCCCAGGCTGGTGGTGGCGTACATCAGGGCCACCTTGCGTACCAGGTCGCGGTCGGCGTCACTGGTTAAGGAGTTGGTGATCAGGCGTTGAAAAAAGTGGCTGATGTCTTGCTGGATG
>CALENA010000119.1 GCA_937910875.1 uncultured Desulfobulbaceae bacterium
AGCCGCGGTCAGGGCCAGGGTCACTGTCGGCTCAAACGGAGCGATGGGGGATGTCGGGTCAGGTCGGGTATAGGCAAAGGCTCCCCCCTCATCCAGGTCCAGTGTCACCTGCCCGTTGCAATTGGCTGTCGAGGGATAGAGCTGCGTCCCCGCAGAGGGGCTGAGGGCTGAGGCGGCCACCGTCTCAGCATAGGTATAGGCCAGCGAGACATTGGCCATCTTCCAGAAGCTCCCCTCATAGTTCTGGGTGGCCACAGCAGATGTCGCCCCATTCATGGCCGTCAGGGTCAGTTGTGGCACAACAGCCCAGTCAAAGGGTTGACCGCTATAGGTCAAAGAACCACAGGCGTCGGCAAACACGGGAGGAAGCGGAGAGAGAGAAATCTGAAAATGATCCGGGATAAAACGGCCGATATTGGCACTGGCAAAGGTCTCCCCCGCAAAGAGAGTACTCTCCCCCAGATAGCTGTCAGGGGGGTCAGCCGTCACGGTAAAGACCCCGACCTCGGAAATGGTCTGGGAGACGGAGGCGGTACCGCTGCTGGAAATATCCAGAGATGAGACACCAAGGTCCCCGGCCACCCCACTGACCGGCGCCACCAGACCATGACTCAGCGAGATGCTATCGAGCATGAAGTTCGGGGTGACCGAATTATCACAAAACTGCGACCCCGCCTCGCCATCAGCCTGCCAGCACATTCCCTGCACGGTCAAATCAAACGGCGTTCCTGCAGCCACAAAGGAAGAACAGGTTCCATCTCCGCTGACACACGCATTATTGGCGGTCGACGAAGAGACACAGAGCCCGGCCGGGCGGACGATAAACTGTGTTTGACCCGCCAAAACCAGGCTGGAGTGATGACCACTCTCCTCATAATAGGCATTCAACTGCAACAATCCGGCATCTGCATAGCGCAACTGAATATCGGCACGGGATTGAGAATCAAAGGAGAGGGACACCCCGGTGCCCGGCGCAGAACCAGCCACCGATGTCCCGTTGACCTGAAATGGCACCGTCCCGCTGGCCGGAGTCACATAGGTTGACCAGAATGAAATTGTCTTGGTCGAATTCTTGATCAGTTTGGTCCTGCAGGCCCCACCACCATGTTTTTCCACGGCCTGGATCGTGATGTCCCCAGAGGTCTTGCAACTGGTCTGCGTGGGGACGGTAAAGAGAAAGCCACTGTCGCTGAATGCCATGGAACAGCTCACTCCTGGTCCGCCCAGATAGCGGGTGCAGCGATAACCATTGGAGGCAGAGGGTTGGGCACTGCTCATCCCCAGTGTG
>CALENA010000120.1 GCA_937910875.1 uncultured Desulfobulbaceae bacterium
GATATTGGGCAAAAGGGTCATTTATGGACGGGCACTAACTGATCAGGGCCTGGATGATATCCCTGCGACCGATGATCCCGACCAGCTGACCGTCATCCACTACGGGCAGGGTGTGGACTCTTTTTTCGGCCATGATCGTGGCGATTTCCTCAAGGGATGCCTCCGGGCCCACGGTGATCAGCTCTGTTGAGCAGATATCAGCGACAGTGGCCCCGGCGATCTTTTTCATCTCCTTGTCCATCTTCTCCGTACTCTCGAGAAAGAAAAACGAATCCAGGATGGTGATTACCGTCGGGATGTGCAGTTTCTTGCCCTGATCAATCAGGTCATTTTCGGTAACCACGCCGACCAGAGCCCCTGCGCTGTCCAGAACCGGCACGCCACTTATTTTGTTACTGGCCAGGATGCTGGCCAATTCTTTGACCGAGGTCTCGGGGGTGACACTGATAATGGCAGTGGTCATGAGTTGCTTGGCGGTCTGCATGATGACTCCTTGTTTTTTGAAGAGGTTCTTGTGTTAACGGTAGGGGGCGAGGGTCCGGGGCAGGGCACGGGCAAGGTCTGTGGCGGTATAGCCGATTCCCTGCTCTGCTGCCAGCAGGTCCCCGGCCTGCCCGTGAATAAAGACGGCAGTGGTCGCAGCAGCGACAGGAGACAGTCCCTGGCAGAGAAGGCCACCGATCAGGCCGCTCAGGACATCGCCCATACCGCCTGAGGCCATTCCTGGATTACCGGTGGAGTTGATCCAGGTTCGGCCATCCGGGGTGGCCACAACGGTGTGTGCCCCTTTCAGGACCATGACGCACTGACTGGATCCGTGGTCAAACTGGAGACATCCCCTGTGGGCGGCCTTGACTCGATCCTCCTGCACCTCCTTGCTGGTCAATCCCAGGAGTCGGGCCATCTCGCCGGGGTGCGGGGTAAAGATCCGTGGACCGGGTGGCGCCTCGAGCGATTCCAGGTTGGCCGCCAGGATATTCAGTCCATCGGCATCAACAACCATGGTCTGGCTGACAGTCCGGTACAGATCGAGAACCAGGCTGGCCGTGCCGGGGTCTGTGCCCAGCCCTGGCCCCAGCACCAGGGCCTGTTTGTCTTGAAGGGCACTCATGATGGTTTCCAGATCACTGGAGTCAAACAGGGTTGCCGAGTTGGGCAGAGGGATGGTCATGGCCTCAAACAGGGCAGATTCAAAGATCGTGTTCAGGGAATGGGGGACGCAGCAGCTGATCAGGCCGCACCCTGAGCGCAATGCACCTTGGGCGCAGAGAATGGCCGCTCCGGTCTTGCCGATGCCACCGGCAACGAGCAGCAGATGTCCCTGGCCGCCCTTATGGGTGTCGTATGGACGGCGGAGAGCAGTCATCTGCTGTTTGATGGCAGCAGCAGTGATGTGTTCGGTCAAAATTCCAGCCTCAGCCACGGCCTCGGGCGGGATGCCGATATCAATGATATGCAGTTTCCCGCAGAGCTCCGGACCCTCGCCCTGGACCTGGCCTGGTTTGGCGCAACCATAGGTGGCACAGTGATCAGCCCGGGCGCAGGCCCCGAGGATCTGGCCGCGGTCTGCATCCAGACCTGAGGGCATATCCACGGCAATGACCGGAGCCTCAGGGGCCAGATGCCGCTGGTGGATCAGCTGCAGGGTGGTGGCATAATGGTCGCTGACCGTTCGGGTCAGGCCGGTACCGAACACGGCGTCGATAATTGCATAGCAGCGCCCATGGGTTTCCTGCAGGCGGCAGCAGAGTCCCTGAAGTTCGGCCAGGGCCAGATCGCTGTCCAGCAGAAGCCACTCCATCTGCAGACGGGCGCAGATTTCAGCATTGATGGCTGCATCTCCCTTGAGCCGGGCCGGGTCGACCAGATAGCAGAGAACCGGATGGCAGCCGCGCTGATGGAGATGTCGGGCAATGACCAGACCATCGCCGCCGTTATTTCCAGGGCCGATGAAGATCAGGGCAAAGGTGTTTGCCGGTGAACCCAGTTCCTGCTCAACCATTCTGACCGTCCCCACTCCTGCATTTTCCATGAGGACGATGGATGGGATCTGGTAATGGTGAATGGCCCGCTGATCCAGGGCCTGCATCTCTGTGGCGGAAGGCAGTTTCATGGTGTGTGGAGTGATGGGATTCTTGTTTGTATGAGTAATCGTTAGGTTAGTCTGTGGCTATTGGACAATCCCCAGGGGGCGAGCAGGAAGAAATATTTCTTGCTGTTCAATACCTTGACTCTTGTTAAGTGTAGCTGTCAGCTCAGAGACTGTCAAGGTGAGTGCGGAAGGAGAAATTCCTTTTATAAAGGATTATGGGGGAGATGATGAAGGTCGTGGTTTTTCAGGAACAGGGCTCGGGTGAGCGGAAGCTGGCAGGGCTGAAGCACTATGGTCAAAGACTTGAGATTGTCCGGGTGGTCGATATCGACGGGCCGCTTCCTGATTTCATAGATGAACCCGAGGAGTGGATCGGAGATGAAGTCGACCTGGGCGGGGGGGAACTGGTCCTGAATTTTCTTAAACACCCTGATCTGGTGGATCATCTGATTGCCCACTGTGAAAAGAGGCACATCCCCATTGTTTCGGCCGGGCGCAAGGGGGGTGGATTTACCCCTTTTACCTGTTGTGGATTGGGGCGCCATGAACAATTGGGTGAGTACGGGCGCCAGTTTGGCCTGCCCGAATACCGGGTCCGGGTGGATGAGGGGCTGATCCGTGAAATTGAGGTCTTGCGCGGTGCGCCCTGCGGGGCAAGCTGGTTGGCCATTGATGAGTGTATCGGGGTTTCGGTCTCAGAGGCCCTGACCCGCCTGCCGCGACTGGTTCAATATCACTGCTCGGCAGATCCAAGCGGTTTTGATCCGGTCAGCGGCAAAAGCCCGGTCCATTATGCCGGATATGTTCATATTGCTGCCCTGAAAAAGGCACTTGAAGAGGCCGGCAAAGAGCAGTGAGTCGCAACGGGTGCAAGGGATTACTTAGGGACTCGGAAAATACTGACATACCATAACGCATCCCGTTTTCGGGCCATCTTGGGTCGCGCCT
>CALENA010000121.1 GCA_937910875.1 uncultured Desulfobulbaceae bacterium
GTTCCAATAATTACGGGCCGTATCAGTTCCCCGAAAAATTAATTCCTCTGATTATTCATAATGCCCTGGCAGGCCATGACATTCCTGTCTATGGCGATGGCCTCAATGTCCGGGACTGGCTCTATGTGTCCGACCATTGCCGGGCCATCTGTCGAGTTCTGGAGGACGGGATTCCGGGCGAGGTTTATAATATCGGCGGCTGGAACGAGATCACCAATATTGAGATCGTGCACACGGTCTGCGATCTTCTGGATCAGAAACGACCTCGGACCAATGGCACGAGTTGTCGTGACCTGATCACCTATGTGACAGATCGACCAGGTCATGACCGACGCTACGCCATTGATGCCCGCAAGATCGAAAGCAAACTGGGCTGGCGACCACAGGAGGACTTTGCCAGCGGTATTCATAAGACCATTGACTGGTATCTTGATCATCAGGACTGGGTCGACCATGTGACCAGTGGTGCCTACCGCGAGTGGGTCAGCAGCCATTATTCGGAAAACAACAAAGGGGAAGGGTCTGATGAAGCGTAAAGGTATTATCTTGGCCGGTGGTTCGGGTACCAGGCTTTACCCCCTGACCTTTGCTTCATCGAAGCAGATGCTGCCCATCTACGACAAACCCATGATCTATTATCCGCTTTCCACCCTGATGCTGGCTGGAATCCGCGACATCCTGATCATCTCCACCCCGGAAGACACCCCGCGCTTTGAGCAGCTCCTCGGAGACGGGAGCCAATGGGGCCTCAAATTCTCTTACCGGGTGCAGCCGGAACCAGGGGGGCTGGCCCAGGCCTATCTCATCGGAGAAGACTTTGTTGCCGGTGGTCCATCAGCCCTGATTCTCGGTGATAATATCTATTATGGTCATGACCTTGAAGGGATGCTTTCTGCGGCTGACGCAAGGCCCAGGGGGGCCACTGTCTTTGCCTATCACGTCAGTGATCCCGAACGCTATGGTGTGGTCGATTTCGATGAAACTGGGCGTGCTGTCTCCATCGAAGAGAAACCACTCGCGCCCAAGTCCAACTATGCCGTGACCGGACTCTATTTCTACGACGAGCAGGTGAGCCAGATCGTCCGTAATATCAAACCCTCTGCCCGGGGTGAGCTGGAAATCACCGATGTCAACCAGCAGTATCTGAAACAGGGCCAGTTGCATGTGGAGACCATGAAACGGGGCTATGCCTGGCTGGATACCGGCACCCATCAATCCCTGCTTGATGCCGGCCAGTTTATCCAGATTATCGAACAACGTCAGGGTCTTAAAATTGCCTGCCCTGAGGAAATTGCCTTTCACAAGGGATTCATCGACGGGGCCCAGCTCCAGAAACTGGCTCAACCGCTGATGAAGAATAACTATGGCCAGTATCTCATGGCCCTGCTCAACCGGAGCAAGAAGAAACAATGAACCCAACATCCACTGATCTCCCGGAGGTCATTCTTTTTCAGCCACGGGTCTTTGGCGACAGCCGTGGTTTCTTTTTCGAGAGCTTCAATCAACGGGTTTTCAGCGCGGCGGTTGGCCGCAGCCCGATCTTTGTCCAGGACAATCACTCACGCTCTGCCCACGGAGTGTTACGCGGTATCCATTATCAGATTCAGCAGCCCCAGGGCAAGCTGGTCCGTGTTACTGTGGGTGAGGTTTTTGACGTGGCCGTGGATCTGCGTCGCAGTTCGGCCACCTTTGGTCACTGGACCGGGGCGATTCTGACGGAAGAAAATCATCACCAGCTGTGGATTCCAGAGGGATTTGGCCATGGGTTTGTGGTCCTTTCGGAATCGGCTGATTTTTTGTACAAGACCACTGATTACTGGGCCCCGGAGCATGAACGCTGTATTCGTTGGGATGATCCGGACCTGGCCATTGACTGGCCTGATGTCGGCCCTCCTCTGGTCTCGGACAAAGACGCCAGAGGCTCTCTTTTTGCTCAGGCCGAGGTCTTTGCGTGAGTTACCGCATCCTGCTGCTGGGCCGAAACGGCCAGGTGGGTTGGGAGCTGGAGCGCAGCCTGCAGCCCCTGGGTGAGGTCGTAGGCCTGGGACGGAAACAAGGTGACCTGTCAGAGCCCGGGTTCCTGACTGAGGTCGTGCGGAACTTGCGACCGCACCTGGTCATCAACGCGGCTGCCTATACCGCCGTAGACCGGGCGGAAGAGGAAGAGGGACTGGCCAGGGTTATCAACGGTGAAGCAGTGGGCCTTCTGGCCCATGCAGCCCACGAATGCGGAGCCCTGCTGGTTCATTACTCCACCGATTACGTCTTTGATGGCAGCAAGGTGAGTCCCTATGTGGAAGACGACCAGACGGCACCTCTCAATGCCTATGGCCGAACCAAGCTGGCTGGAGAAGAGGCGATCAGGGCCAGCGGCTGTGCCCACCTGATCTTCAGGACCAGCTGGGTCTACAGCCATCGTGGTCATAATTTTCTTATGACCATGCGCAAGCTGATGGTCGAGCGGGACGAGCTGAGAATCGTCTCTGACCAGATTGGGGCTCCGACCTCGGCTCGGGTGATCGCAGACACCACCACTGCTGTTCTAACCAGAATCAATCAGCAGACCCCGGCGACTCTCTCGGCCGGGCAGTTGGGCACATTTCATCTGACCTGCCAGGGATCGACCACCTGGTTCGGCTTTGCCGAGGCCATCCGGAAGTCGTGCCCGGAACTGCACGCAAGACAGATCCAGCTTCTCCCCATCCCCGGCAGCGCCTATCCCACTCCGGCCAGACGTCCGGCCAACTCACGACTTGACTGCAACAGACTGCAGCAGACCTTTGGTCTCCATTTGCCAAACTGGCAGGAAGCCTTGCGCCTGACCATCTCCTGATCCATTCTTCAATGGCAGGTCTCTCAGGCCGGGTCAGCCTTGAGAGACCTGCCTGCTGCTGGTCACGAAACTATGATCACTGTTGTGTAATCTGTGTGTTGGTGCGTGAGTCCAGGTTGAAAGGT
The DNA here is from genome assembly GCA_937910875.1 of uncultured Desulfobulbaceae bacterium. Taxonomy (GTDB): domain Bacteria; phylum Desulfobacterota; class Desulfobulbia; order Desulfobulbales; family Desulfocapsaceae; genus Desulfatifera. Next base: position 2,959 of record CALENA010000121.1, read on the forward strand.
TCAACTCAGATCAGCGTTCTCGTCACGGGCCAGCTGACCACAGGCGGCTGAGATATCTGAGCCACGGCTGCTGCGGATAAAGACCGAGTAACGGGCGTCCAGGAGGATCTTCTGGAAACTGAGAATCCGTTGGTGGTCAGGGCTCCGGTAGGGCAGGGTGGGAGATTCATTGTAGGGCAACAGATTGATCTTGCAGGGGATATCGCGCAGAATCCTGGCCAGTTGCCGGGCATCATCATTCGAGTCATTAATCCCTTTGAGCAGGATATATTCGAACATGATCCGCTTGCGCTTGGCCATGGGAAAGGTTCGACAGGCCTCAAGCAGTTCGGCCAGGGGATAGCGATTGTTGATGGGCATCAGCCGGTCACGGGTTTCATCGTTGACGGCATGCAGGGACACGGCCAGGTTGGCCGTGGAATTTTCTCCCAGGATCTGCATCTTGGGAACGATGCCGCAGGTGGAGACCGTGATCCGGCGATTGGTGAGGTCAAGACCCCGTTGTTCGGTGAGAATAGACAGGCTCTTCAGCAGATTGTCGAGATTGTTGAGCGGCTCCCCCATACCCATAAACACAATGTTGGTCACCCGGTCGGGGCCGATCCGTTCAGATTCTGGTTCGGCCCGGAGGAAATCGCCTGCGGCGCAGACCTGGTTGACGATCTCAGCCGCATTCAGATTGCGGACAAAGCCCATGGTCGCGGTCAGGCAGAATGAGCAATTCATGGCGCAGCCCACCTGAGAGGAGACACAGAGGGTATTACGGTCAGGCTCCGGGATCAGCACTGATTCAATCATTTTCCCATCTTCCAGGCGGAATCCGAATTTGACACAGCCGTCCTTTGAACGCTCGGTCAGGGGATGGTTGAAAGAGGACATATAGGCATTTTCTGAAAGGACCTGGCGAAAGTCTTTGGCCAGATCGGTCATCTCAGCAAAATTCGTAATCCCTGGACGATAGAGCCAGGCCATGATCTGGCGTCCGCGAAAACCCGGTTGGCCCAGGCTTTCCACATAGTCAACGAGTTCATCCTGGGTCAGGTTGCGGAGATCGGTTCGGGAGTTCATCTTGTTTTAAAGTTTGGTCGGTTCTTGTTGTTGTCAAGCAGTTCAGGTGACGAGGAATGGGAAGAGGCGGAGTCAGGAAGGTTTCTGTCCGGCTATGCTTCGCCCAAAACATGAACGACGTTCCGCCGTCCATGTTTCAGATACGCCGGCCAGAAACCTTCCTGACCCCGCCGGGCCAAGCTCACCACCATGCACCTGCAGTTAACTCGTGGCAGTCTTTAAAGACCACGCATAAACTCAGCACGCAGGTTGATCCTGCCCCTCAGGGCCTGATCGATCAGTTGCAGCATCTGCTCCTTGTCGCGGCCCAGACGACCGGTGAGCGGGAGATAGTTGGAGGCGTGATTGGCCATAAACTGAACCCGGTCACAGTGGAGATGGTTCAGCAGTTCATGTAACTCACTCAGCAGACCGTGGCTGTCTGGAAGTTGGAAGCGACCGGCCAGGACCTGATCCCCCAAAGGGGTGCCGGGCAGCGGCATGAACATCAAGGCCGCAATCTGATTCGGGGCCATCTCGGTCAACACATGGCCGGTTGCCTGGGCATGACGCAGACTGTTGTCAACTCCGGCCAGACCCAAAAGCACGGTCACAGACAGAAAAATTCCGGATGCCTTGACTTGCAAAGCCGCGGCCAGCATCGATTTGCCGCTCTCGCCTTTGGCCACGGCCGTCAAGACCTGATCGTCACCGCTCTCCAGACCCATATAGATCCGGTCCAGCCCCAACTCCTTCAACTGAGCCAGTTGGTCAGGAGTCTTGCTGCGGATTGCCTTGGCATTGGCATACAGGGCTATCCGTCTGACCTGAGGCAGGCGGGAACGGATGAGGGTTAGAATATCTTCCAGTCGCTTCTGCGGCAGAATCAGTGCGTCACCATCGGCCAGAAAAACCCGGCGCTGGCGCCGACAGTACTGTGCGGCAAAATCAATATTGCCTGCAATTTCTTCGTGGGTCCGCGGCCTGAATTTCTTGGTCCTGTAAGCCCCGCAAAAGGTACAGCGGTTGTGGGAGCATCCGACCGTGACCTGGATGATGATCGAGTCAGCCTCGCTGGGGGGGCGGATGATGTCTCCGTCATAGTGCATGGGCTATCAAACAGCTACAGGCCGAAACGACGTGTCACTTCGGCCTGTAGCTGTAGTTTTGCGGAGGGTTTCAGCTGTTTTTCTTTTCAAACTCGGCCATGAAGGCAACCAGGTCAACTACGCCCTGACGCGGGAAGGCATTATAGATGGAAGCGCGGCAGCCACCGATGGAGCGATGCCCCTTCAGGCCATTGAAGCCCAAAGCAGCAGCTTCAGCCACAAATTTGGCTTCAAGCTCGGGGGTGGGCAGGTTGAAGGAGATGTTCATCAGGGAACGGGAAGATTTTTCGGCGTGTCCCTTGTAAAAATCAGTGGCGTCAATGGCGGCGTAGAGCAGGGCCGCCTTTTCCTTGTTTCGCTCTTCCATGGCTGCGACACCACCCTGCTTCTTCACCCATTTCAGCACCTCACCCACGGCATAAATGGCAAAACAGGGTGGGGTGTTGAACATGGAGTCTTTGTCGGCATGGGTCTTGTACCGGAGCATGGTCGGGACCTGTTCCGGGGTGCGGTCGAGCAGATCGTCGCGGATAATGACCACGGTGACTCCGGCCGGTCCCATATTTTTCTGGGCACCGGCAAAGATCAGGCCAAACTTGGAGACATCAATCTTGCGCGAGAGGATGTCAGAAGACATGTCGCTGATCAGCACATGGTCTGTCTCGGGAAATGTCGGGAACTGGGTACCGTAGATGGTATTGTTGGAGACCATATACAGGTATTCGCTCTCAGGTGTGACGGTGTATTCAGAGGCAGTGGGGACCCGGCAGAACTTCTGCTCCTCGCTGGAAAAGGCCACTTCGACCTCGCCAAACAGTTTGGCCTCTTTGATCGCCTTTTTTGACCAGACGCCGGTGTTGAGATAGGTCGCTTTTTTACCGGAAGTCAGAAGGTTCATGGGCACCATGAAAAACTGGCTTGAGGCACCACCCTGGAGGAAGAGAACCTTGTAATTGTCCGGGATCTCCATGAGTTCACGAAGCAACCGCTCAGTTTCGGCGGCCACAGCCATGAACTGTTTGGAGCGATGGCTCATCTCGATGAGTCCCATGCCACTGTCCTGAAAGTTAACTATATCACGACCTGCCTGCTCCAGAACTTCAAGGGGCAAAGTGGCTGGTCCGGCACTGAAATTATAAACGCGCTTACTCATCGCCTGGTTCTCCTTCTGTTCCACGGTGAAATACTTTTAACCAAAATTCATCCTATTATAAGAGGATTTGTTTACACCGATTTTCGTTCTGACGCAAGGCCTCATAAAGGACGATTCCGGCAGTCATGGCCAGATTGAGACTGCGGATATTCGGGTTGGGCATGGGCAAAGTATAGCAGCATTCCGGGTAGTTTTGCAGCAGGTCTTCTGGCAACCCTCTGGTTTCCTTTCCGAAGATCAGATAATCTCCTGGCTTGAAACGGGCCGTGGTATAGGAGCGATCTGTTTTAGTAGTGAAGAAGTTGAGCCGAGTCTCGTCCTGAGCGGCCAAGAATGACTGGAGGTCATCCCAATAGTGAATCTGGACAAATTTCCAATAATCAAGACCGGCCCGTTTCAGATACCTGTCGTCGGTGGAAAACCCCAGCGGCCTGACCAGATGGAGGACTGAATTTGTTGCACCGCACAAACGGGCAATCGAACCGGTGTTGGGCGGAATTTCTGGTTCAACCAGAACGATATGGAAAGGGGGGTCAATATTCATGATGTTTGCGCGGCAAAATACTTGCCCCAGGAGCAGATGACAAGGAAAATTGCAGGATCGGCCTGCACACAGGAATAACAGCTTGCAATTTTGGCCGGTGAGGATAAATTATAATGTTCATGTTCAGTCAACGGTTGCCCCTTGCTGGTCTGCCTTTGCCTGATTGAGTTTATCATGTGTTCTCAAGGGAATAGAGTCTGACTTCATGACCCCTCGTTTATCATTTCATGCAGCCTTGCGCTGCACCAGGGACAAGAGATAATGGCATTAATCGTAATGAAATTTGGTGGGACCTCGGTCGGGAGTCCCGCAAAAATCAAGGCCGTGGCCGAACGGGTTCTCAGGGCCAAACGGGCCGGAAATCAGATGGTGGTGGTCCTCTCCGCCATGTCCGGTGAGACAAATCGGTTGATCGATCTGGCCATGCAGATGCAGGACCTGCCTGACCCCCGTGAAATGGATGTGCTTCAGTCGACGGGTGAGCAGGTGTCGATCGCCCTCTTCGCCATGGCCGTCAAGGCCGCAGGTGATGATGCCATTTCGCTTTTGGGCGATCAGGTCAAGATTCATACCGACTCGGTCTTTACCAAGGCCCGGATCGCAGGGATTGATTCTGAACGGATCATGTCAGAACTGAATCAGGGGCGTGTGGTGACCGTGGCCGGTTTTCAGGGGGTAACCAGTGACGGCTTTATTACCACCCTGGGTCGAGGCGGTTCCGATACCACGGCCGTGGCCCTGGCTGCAGCCCTTAAGGCCGATTCCTGCGAGATTTACACCGATGTCGAGGGGGTTTATACCACTGATCCCAATATCTGCAGCAAGGCCCGGAAGATCGACCGTATTACCTATGACGAGATGCTGGAACTGGCCAGTCTTGGGGCCAAGGTCCTGGACATCCGTTCCGTGACTTTTGCGAAACAATACAATGTACCGGTCCATGTCCGCTCCACATTTACGGAGACCGAAGGGACCTGGGTCGTTCAGGAGGATAAAGAGATGGAAGGTAAAATCGTATCAGGGGTCACCTACAATAAGAACGAGGCCCGAATCACCATCACCGGTGTTCAGGATCAGCCTGGAATCGCGGCCAAGATTTTTACCCCGATCTCAGATGCCGATATTGTGGTCGACATGATCATCCAGAATCAGGATGCCGGCAGTGGTCTGACCGATATGACCTTTACGGTGATGCGCAGTGACTATCAGCGGACCAAACAGCTGCTGCAGAAAATTGCCAAATCCATCGGCGCTACAGATGTGCACGGTTCCGAGAGTATCACCAAGATCTCCATTGTCGGGGTTGGGATGCGCAACCACTCGGGTATCGCTTCGACCATGTTCAGCGTCCTGGCCCGTGAAGGCATCAATATCTCCTTGATCTCCACCTCTGAGATCAAGGTCTCCTGCGTCATTGAAGAAAAATATACCGAACTGGCCATCCGGGCCCTGCATGATGCCTTTGAACTGGACAAGGCCGATCCCCCCGTCCAGGAGGATATCGTCTGATGACACGCCAGGTCCAGATCTATGACACCACTCTGCGTGATGGGACTCAGGCTGAGAATTTCAATCTGTCCCTCAATGACAAAATCAAGATCAGCCAGAAGCTCGATGATCTGGGGATTGATTTTATTGAGGGGGGCTGGCCCGGCTCCAATCCCCAGGCCGTGGAATTTTTTCAGGCCATGCAGGGGGTACATCTGCGGCATGCCAGGCTGACCGCGTTTGGCTCAACCCGGATGTTTGCCAATCCAGCTGAGCAGGACGCAAATCTCCAGGCCCTGATTGCAGCCAAGACACCCGTGATCACCATCTTCGGCAAGTCCTGGGACATCCATGTCTTTGATGCCCTGCGGATCAAACTGGAAGATAATCTGTTGATTATTGAAGAGTCTCTGCGCTATCTAAGACCGCATGTGGAGCATCTCTTCTATGACGCCGAGCACTTCTTTGACGGCTTTAAAAAGAACGCCGATTATGCCCTGGCTACTCTGGGTCGGGCCATTGATGGTGGGGCTGAGTGTCTGATCCTCTGCGACACCAACGGTGGCATGCTCCCCCATGAGGTTCAGCCGATCGTCACCCGGGTACAGGCGTATCTGACAGAAAGAGAGGCGAAAGTCGATCTGGGTATCCATGCCCATAACGACTCTGAGACGGCCGTGGCCAATTCCCTCCTTGCTCTGAGCCTGGGGGTCAGGCAGGTCCAGGGGACCATGAACGGCTACGGTGAACGGTGCGGCAATGCCAACCTGACCTCCATCCTTCCGGCCCTGACCCTGAAGATGGGGTATGAGTGCGAGGCCGGCAAACGGATAGAGACTCTCTATGAAACAGCCCGTCTGGTGGACGAACTGGCCAACCTGCCGCACAATAAATACCAGCCGTACGTGGGGCAGTCCGCCTTTGCCCATAAGGGTGGAATCCATGTCTCTGCGGTCAAGCGCAATCCTCTGACCTATGAGCATATTGAGCCGGAAAAGGTTGGCAATTTCCGCCGCATCCTGATCTCGGACCAGTCAGGCAAGAGCAATGTCCTGCACAAGGCCGAAAAGTTTGGGATCACGATCAAGCAGGACAGCCCGCTTCTCGGTACCATTGTCCGTGAGCTCAAGGAGCTGGAAAATCAGGGCTATGCCTATGAGGGGGCCGAGGCCTCGTTTGAGCTGCTCATGCGCAGGGTCTTGGGGACTCAGCCAGATTACTTTAAGCTGAAGGCCTTTCGCGCCATTAACTCCAAACGGACCATGGATGAACAGCCTGAGACCGAGGCCACTATCCGCCTTGAAGTGGGCGGTGAAGAGGTTCACAGTGCAGCCATGGGTGATGGTCCGGTGAATGCCATTGACCGGGCCATGCGCAAGGCCCTGGTCCAGTTTTATCCGGCCCTGAATGAGATAGAACTGATTGACTACAAGGTTCGGGTCCTTTCAGGAGAGTACGGGACCGGAGCCAAGGTACGAGTCCTGATTGAATCCAAAGATCAGCACAGTCAGTGGGGAACGGTCGGGGTGTCATACAATATCATCGAGGCCTCTTGGCAGGCCCTGGTTGACTCTTTCAGCTATAAACTGATGCGAGATGAGCAGCGAACCGGCTGAAATCAAAGCTGGACAGGGGCAAGGACAACAGGATAGCCGGGTGGGTATGATGCTCTCACTTTCTATCCTGTTTTTGTTTGTGCTCTGCGCGACCCAGCTCTTGAGATCAGGAGGGGAGGGGGCTGAGTCAAGGCTGGAACAGGTCTTGATCTGGGACGGGACTGAACTGAAGCTTCTGGCCACCAGTGATGCCGAGACAAGTCTTTTACTGGAACATCACCGGAGTCAAATTCCTCCTGGATATCATTCTTTCTTTTTTCAGGGGATTCCCATCAACTTTGCCGATAAGCGGTTGTTGATGACAATCCCGGGGATCGGGCCGCATCTGGCCCATGAGATCATCCGGACTCGTGACGAAAAAGGCTTCTTTCAAGGTGTCCAAGGACTGCTGGCAATTCCTGGGATTGGCGAAAAACGACTGGAACAGTTCGGCCCATACTTCTCTTTCGACCTTGAACCATGAGTGATTTGAGTCAGATAACAGCTCCTGTCCTGGTTCTGGTGGGACCTACGGCCATCGGAAAGACCGCCCTGTCCCTGGAGATAGCCCATCAGTATGACTGTGAAATCGTCAGTATCGATTCCATGCAGGTATACCGGTTCATGGATATCGGCACGGCCAAGGCCAGCGTTGAGGAAATGGCAGCCGTTCCGCATCATCTCATTGATGTAGCTGATCCGGATGAGGAGTATGATGCGGCCCGTTTCGTCCGCGATGCCATGGTTGCCATCAATGAAATCCATGGGCGGGGCAGGGTGGCCCTGCTCACCGGAGGAACGGGTCTCTACCTGCGAGCCCTGTTCCAGGGATTATTTCAGGACCAGGTCAGCAATCCTGCAATAAGGGCAGAGCTCGAACGAGAACTGGCCTTGCACGGAAACGAGAATCTGCATGAAGAGTTGAGTGTAATTGACTGTGTTTCCGCAGAAAGAATCCACAAGAATGATACGCATCGTCTCTTGCGTGCCCTGGAAGTGTACCGGGCAACCGGCAAACCCTGGTCGGTGCATCTCAGGGAACACCAGCAGGCACAAAAGGTCCGGTTTACAAACTGTCTCCAGATCGGACTGACCTGTGAACGGAATCTTCTTCATGAACGGATTAACCTGCGCACCCGGATGATGCTGGAAGGGGGGTTGGAGCAAGAGGTAAACGAGCTTCTCGCCCGTGGCTATGGTCCAGAGTTGAAATCCATGCAGTCCATTGGCTACCGCCACATGAATCAATATCTGCAAGGTTTGTGGGGACTTGATGAGTGCGAACGATTGCTGGCCCGTGATACACGCCGCTATGCAAAACGTCAATACACATGGTTTTCTTCCAGCAAAGATCTTCAATGGTTTGCGACTGACAAACCAGAAGCAGTTTTGGCCGTTGTCAAAAAATGGCACGGATTTGTTTCATGAAATTAATACTATTATTCAGTTAGTTGAAGATAATATCAATATTAAACATAAGGTTCGGCGGGTTGTAATGGCAGAAAGTCTACAATGGAAGGGGCTGGCGTTGCCAGACCAGGAAGTATCGAAAACGCTCGAGCGATTGAGTCAGGAGCTCAATATCGATTCACTTATCCTTCAGATCCTGCATCAACGCGGAATCAAGGAACATGCAGAGATTCTGGATTTCCTTGACCCAAAGCTTGCTGCCCTGCCAGATCCCTTTCTCATGTCCGGCATGGAACAGGCAGTTCAGATCCTGAGCCAGGGCTTGATCCATAATGAGCAGGTATTGGTCTGGGGTGATTATGATGCGGACGGGGTAACCGGGACAGCTGTCCTGGTTGATTTTTTGACGGGACATGGTTGGCAGGTACGGCATCATATTCCAAACCGTCTTTGCGAGGGCTATGGCCTGAACTGCCATAAGTTGACAGAACTTGCCCAATCGATGGGCCCCGGTAACAAAATACTTCTGACCGTCGATAACGGGATTGCGGCACATGTGGAGGTAGAAAAGGCCAATGAACTGGGATTCCAGGTGATTGTCACAGACCATCATCAACCGCCTGCAACACCTGTCGCTGCCGGGGCCATTCTCAATCCCAAGCAGAAACATTGCAGTTTTCCTGACAAAAATCTGGCGGGAGTTGGTGTGGCCTTTTATCTGGTAATGGGGCTGAGGTCTCATTTGATCCGGTCGGAATTCTATCAGGAGCAAAGTCCACCCAATCTCAAGGCAATCCTTGATCTGGTGGCCATTGGCACTGTGGCGGATATGGTACCACTTGTGGGGGTCAACCGAACTCTGGTCAAGGCCGGCTTTGAAATTCTGCGCCAGGCTGAGCGACCAGGAGTCAGGGCCCTGCTGGAAAAGGCTGGTTTGCTGGAGACCAGAATCAATGGCGAGGATATCTCATTCGGTCTGGCTCCGAGAATCAATGCAGCAGGCCGCATGGGTCAACCACTGGTTGCCTTGAGTCTACTTTTGGCAGATAACAGTGCCAAAGCAAGACTCCTGGCCATGAAATTGGAAGATCTCAATGGGCTGCGGCGAGAAGTTGGTGACCAGGTACAGGCGGAAGCCCTGAACATGTGTCATGCCCAGATTCAGGACCAGCCACTGGTGGTGATTCATGGGAAGTTTCATCTCGGGGTCATTGGGATAGTTGCCTCAAAGCTTGCCGAGCAGTTCAACCGGCCCGCAATCATTTTCAGTGAGCAGAAGGGCGTCACAGGCCAAGTGCTGGTGGGATCTGGTCGAAGCATTCCTGGCATTGATCTTCATCAGGCGCTCAGTGAATGTCATACATGGATGGAACGTTTTGGTGGCCACAGCATGGCGGCTGGAATGACCGTTGCGCTTAATGATTACGATGGTTTTTGCAAAGCAATGGGAGAGGCTATCAATCGACAGTCCGCCATTGACGCACCGGCTCAGACCATGACAATCGATGCAGAAATTATGACCAAGGAGCTTTTTACTGAAAAGCTCCTCCTGGATCTTCAACTGCTGGAGCCACATGGTGAAGGCAATCCTCAGCCGATTTTTCGTGACCCAGGTATCATGATAAGAGAAATACGCGCTGTAGGAAGCAACAAGGAACACCTGCAAATCGCAGTTGACGGGTGCAATGGCGGGAAGTTGTTGCGGGGTATCGGCTTTCGTCTTGGTAACCAAAGTACCGAGCTGTGCATTGATGAACCGGTCAGCCTGATCTATACCCCGACCCGAAACCGTTTTCGAGGTCAGGAGAGTTGGGAGATCAGGGCGATCGATATCAGTCAATCACTGTAACTTGCCGCCTGTTCATCATTAGTAATAAATTAACATAATATACATTATGCGACGTTTGTTATTGTTATCGAAGGTCATGCTGAGAAAGACAGCAAGACAGCCTCAAGGCCCAGGCGCTTGTCAGGTCAAAAAAAGCGTTTGCTTTTTAACTGGATGGTTTATGTTGCCTTGAGGATTCGTTCCTTCTATTTCTTCCAAACCCAGGTCAGTTATATGGTCCGCAGAATGTGGGCCATGATCAGTTCAAAGATATTGGAGCTTATAAGATGTCCCGAGATATTTACCAGGAGCCTCTGGTCAGCCGTTATACCAGTCGCGCCATGCAGGAGATTTTTTCTGATAAGGTTCGTTTTTCCACCTGGCGTCGTTGTTGGGTTGCCTTGGCCGAGGCCCAGTACGAGCTTGGCCTGACAGAGCTTGTCAGGCCAGAGATGATAGCCGAAATGCGGGCCAACGTTGATAACATTGACTACGATCTGGCTGCCGCCAAGGAAAAAGAGATCCGTCATGACGTCATGGCCCATGTCTTTGAGTTCGGCACCAAATGTCCCACGGCTGAACCCATCATTCATCTGGGCGCTACATCCCAGTATGTGGTCTGCAATACCGACTTGATCAACCAGGTGAAAGGCTTAAGGCTTGTTCGCAGCTCTCTTCTGCAAGTGATTAGAAATCTGTCGGAATTTGCTTTGGCATATAAAGATCTTCCCACCCTGGGTTTCACCCATTATCAACCGGCCCAGCCGACCACGGTCGGCAAGCGGAACACCCTCTATATTCAGGATCTGATTATGGATCTGGAGTATCTTGATCACCTTGAGCAGCAGATCAAGGCCCGCGGCGCCAAGGGTACGGTCGGTACCCAGGCCACTTTTGTTGAGCTTTTCAAGGGAGATAACGATAAAGTTCGACAACTTGACCAACTGGTGGCTGAGAAACTCGGCTTCAGTCAGGCCTTTGCCGTTACCGGTCAGACTTACCCGCGCAAGCTTGACACCAAACTGGCTGAAACCCTCGCTGGTATTGGCGCGTCAGCCCACAAATTTGCCGTGGACCTGCGCCTGCTCTCCAACCTCAAGGTCCAGGAAGAACCCTTTGCCGCCAAGCAGACCGGTTCTTCGGCCATGGCCTACAAGCGCAACCCCATGCGCTCAGAACGCATGACCGGTCTGTCTCGCAAACTCATGGGCCTGCCTGCCAACTTTGCCGCAACCTTTGCCAATCAGTGGTTCGAGCGCACTCTGGATGACTCGGCTATCCGACGGATGGATATCCCGCAGGCCTTTCTCCTGACCGACGCCATTCTCAAGTTATACGTGAATATTACGTCAGGAATGGTTGTTTTTCCGAAACAAATTGAACGTCATCTTCGCATGGAACTTCCCTTTATGTCCACCGAGAAGATCCTTATGGAGGCCGTGGCCAGAGGTAAGAGTCGTCAGGAGATGCACGAAGTGATTAAGGAGCATTCTCTGGCGGCCGGTCGGGTGGTCAAGGAGGAAGGTATGGATAATGACCTGCTTTCCCGTCTGGCCCTGGATGATCGCATCCCCTTTGACCAAAGTGAAATCCAGGCCCTGGTCGGTGACTACAGCCAATTTACCGGCCGGGCCGCAGCTCAGACCGAGGAGTATATCGCTGAAGTTGTTGCCCCCCTGCTTGCTGCCCGGCAGGACCAGATTACTGAGATTGATTCGAGTCTTTCTGTGTAAGTCATCTATATTGTGCTATAATGACTCTGTCTGAGATTTATCTGAATATCGCTGCTGACCGCTTTCACTTTCTCAAATTTATCCTTGAGGGCTATGACGGTCTGGCCATGCTTTCAAGCGTTGATGGCTGTGGCGGGACTGTCCGTTTGCGCTATCCGCCCATGCTTGAGCATGAACTCTTTGCCCTGCTGTCCGACCTTGCTCCACGAATCAGCAGATATTATCACCTTCCATCCTGCAATTAAAACCCATGAGTCATCCCTCTTTTTTTATCAAGACTTTCGGCTGCCAGATGAACGAACGGGATTCTGAGATCATGGCTCAGACTCTGGCCGAGAAAGGGTATGTTGAGTCCATGGACATGGAGAACAGCGACCTGGTTATTCTCAATACCTGTTCGATCCGCGCCAAGGCCGAACAAAAGGTCATGAGTCTGCTGGGCATGTTGCGCAGGGCCAGGAAGCGGCGCCCTTCCATGCGGATCTGTGTGGCAGGCTGTGTGGCTGAACAGGAAGGCGCCCACCTGATTGAACGCATGCCCCATGTTGATCTGGTCCTGGGGACCCAGAACATCTACCAGTTGACTGACCTGCTTGCTGGCCTGGACCAGGCCGGGAAAGTTGCCACCGGCCTTTCTCCCGATTATGAGATTCCGGCCTATATCCCTGTGTTTCCTGCTGCAGGCACTTCTCCGGAGCCCCTGTTTCGTAAATTTTTGACCATCATGCAGGGCTGCAATAATTTTTGCAGTTATTGTGTGGTCCCTCACACAAGGGGACGTGAAATATCGCGCAAGGTTAAAGACATTGTCGCAGAAGCTGAAGCTTTGGTACAGGCCGGAATCAAAGAGATCACCCTGCTTGGCCAGAACGTCAATTCATATGGGATGACTAACCAGGTAACCGAAGATGGTTCCCCCTTCCCCTTTTCTCTTCTACTGCGTGAAATAGCCCAGCTGAGTGGACTGAAACGTCTCCGCTTCACCACCTCCAATCCCAAAGACCTCAGCGATGACCTGATGCGCTGTTTCAGCGAGATTGATATCCTCTGCCACCATTTCCATTTGCCCGTGCAATCCGGTTCCAACCTGGTTCTGAAACAGATGAACCGTAAATACACACGTGAACTCTATTTTGAGCGGGTCGCTTCTTTACGCAGCTATTGTCCGGAAATTGCCCTGTCCACTGACATCATCGTCGGTTTTCCCGGCGAGACCGACCAGGACTTTGAACAGACCATGGATCTGCTGGAGACGGTTCGCTTTCAGGGCTCTTTTTCTTTCAAGTATTCTGACCGGCCAGGTACCCGCTCAGCCGATTTTGCCGACAAGGTTGACGAGGACATCAAGTCCCGTCGTCTCCAGCGTTTTCAGGCCCGTCAGGACGAGATCAGCCTCGAATATAACCAGAAATTTATTGACCGGCAGGTCGAGATCATGGTCGAGAAAATAAGCCCGGAAGGACTGATCGGCCGCACCGGTTCCAACCATATCGTCCACATCAACAACCCTGCCCTGCCCCACTGTTCTCCCGGCGATCTGGTCCGGGTCATGATCAACCACGGTGGACCGCATTCGCTCCGAGGCGAGCTGGCAGGTCCTGCACAGGAGAAGAGACAATGATAGACCTTCATACCCATACTTTTTTCAGTGACGGAGCCCTGGTGCCGGCCGAACATTTGCGTCGGGTGGAGGTCCTTGGTTATGAGGCCGTGGCCATTACTGATCATGCCGATAGTTCAAATATGGATTTTATTATCCCCCGAATTATCCAGGCAGCCAAAGATCTCAATCCCCATTCCAGGACCCGCCTGCTGGCAGGGATCGAGCTGACCCATGTCCCGCCGGCCCTGATCGGTGAGCTGACCCGGAAAGCCCGCCAGCTGGGGGCACAGGTCGTGGTGGTGCATGGTGAGACCCCGGTTGAGCCCGTGGCACCAGGAACGAATCGAGCCGCCATTGAGGCCAAGGTCGACATCCTTTCGCACCCGGGATTTATCTCTCGCATTGAGGCGGATCTGGCCGCCAAAAATGGTGTCTTTCTCGAGATCTCCGGCCGAAAGGGTCATTCGCTCACCAATGGTCATGTCGCCCAGATGGCTCTGGCGTCCGGGGCAAGGCTCTGCGTGAACGCCGACGCCCATACTCCGTCTGACTTTCTCACTGCCGATATGGCCCGGATCGTGGCCCTGGGCGCAGGCCTGACCCAGGAACGCTATGACCAGCTGCGCCGTGACATGTCATCATTTGTCAGCGGTCTGAGCTGAGAGAGCCACAGCAGCAGGCTCAGTTCAGCCATAACCTTATCAGAGGGCGCACATTGCTTGTTTCTTCTTTTGTCGCACTCATTGACCGGCATGGATGGTCAAATATGGCCAACAACAACCAACCATAAACGTTCGTCACTTCGGCATGACCAGTCATGTCCTCCGACGAATTATCGTATAAACAAAGAGTTATAATACAGGATTTACTCATGACATTTTGCCTTGGCATGCGCGTCAAAGACGGTCTAATCGGCATCGCAGATACCCGGGTGACCTCAGGAAATGAAGTCATCACGGCCAGAAAGGTCAGCACCTATACCATGGAGCATGGCAGTATGTTTCTGATGACCTCAGGGCTCAGATCGGTTCGAGACAAGGCCCTGACTTATTTTGACGACTATATCTCCAACCTGGATAAACCCTTTAATCGTCTCTTCAAGGCGGTCAACGCCTTCAGTGAACAGATCCGGATTGTGACCAGAGAAGATAAACCCTCCCTTGTGGACAGTGGTTTTAATTTTGACATGAATTGCATTATTGGCGGTCAGATGCGTGATGACCCTGAGCACCTGCTCTATCTCGTCTATCCACAGGGCAATTGGGTTGAGATCGGCAAAGGGACGCCCTATCAAATCATTGGTGCACCAGGATACGGCAAGCCAATCCTGGATCGCACCTTTTCCTTCAATGACTCCCTGGCCTTTGCCCTGAAGGTCGGTTGCCTGTCGTTTGATTCAACCCGGATCAGTGCTGCTGATGTGGATTTTCCCATGGATGTGGTGCTCTACCGCAAGGACTCCTTCCAGATGGTCAGCCACCGCTTTCAGCGGGAGGATCTTGGGGCCATCTCTGATCTCTGGGACGCCAAACTCCGGGAGACCATCACGGCCCTGCCCACCGACATGATCGATCAGGCCCTGGCCAAACTCAATGATTCAACCAAAATTGCTGAGTCCAGATAATGTTCTTTTCAGTCTTCCACCAGACCCATTATCAATTCAACGGTCCGGTCTTTCTGGAACCGCATTTGCTGAGATTGTGCCCTCGAAGTGACAGCGGACAGAAACTTCTTTCGTTTAAAATTAAACTCGATCCACAGCCAGCCGGGTTTTCAGACATCACCGACGCTGAAGGGAATATTGCCAGATGGGTATGGTTTGACGGGACAACGCAACATCTTGATATAAAAGCTGAAAGCACGATCCAGACCGAACGCCTCAATCCGTATGATTATATCCTGGCCTCTCCCGCATTCCAGACCCATCCCTTTCAATACCCTTTGGAGCTGGTCCCGGCCCTCAATGTGTTTCTTGATCCGAAGGGATCTCTCGGGGGTGAGAAGGTGCGCAATCTGGCTTCAACCCTGCTCAAGGGCGCCCAAGGTGATCTCTTTTCCTTTCTCAACAGTTTAACCGCCCATCTCTATGAACACTGGCAGGTGGCAGACAGGGAAGAAGGCGATCCTTTTCCGCCGGAACAGACACTCCAGAAAAAAGAGGTCTCCTGTCGAGACCTGGCCCTATTGTTCATGGCCGTCTGTCGAGCAGTTGGGATTGCCAGTCGCTTTGTCAGCGGCTACCAGGAAGGGAGCCCTGACACAGGAAACTGGGAGCTCCATGCCTGGGCCGAGGTCTATATTCCGGGGGGAGGATGGCGAGGGTATGACCCGACGCAGGGTCTGGTTGTGGCCGACCGGCATATTGTGCTGGCCGCAAGCCACCAACCACAAGGGGCCTCGCCCTGTACGGGAACTTTTCGTGGAACAGGGACACAGGCATCAATGAGCTATACCATTCACATCAAGGCAGGCTATTAGACCCCCTACTGTTGGGCGGATAATTCTGTCTCCACAGGGACAGGTCGGAAGAATATGGAGCTGATCTCCTCGGCCACCAGGTTCAAACGGGCCTGCAGGGAATCAAGATACTCATGCAGGCCAAAGCCCAAGACCTCTTCAATATCTGTGTAGTCCAGGTCTGCCTGCAGGCGGCCCAAAATCTTTTCGGCCCGATTCCGGGATGTACCCTGGAGCGAACCGCTGATTTTCCGCAGTGAAGAGAGCGCCTTTGAGAGGCAATGACGGATGGAACGGGGAAATTCCGAATCAAGCAGGAGAAATTCCACTACCTGTGTCGGCGTGATGCGATGGAATCTCTTCCGGTACATGTCGTGACCACTGACCGATTTCAGCACGGCCGCCCATTGAATATTGTCATAGGGCGCGCCCACATATTCAGCACTGGGCAGCAGCATGAAGTATTTCACATCCAGGATACGGGAAATCTTGTCGGCACGTTCCAGCATCAGGCCCATTCTGGCAAAATGCCAGGCCTCACCGTGCGACATGGTCGAATAGAGGAGACCTGTGAACATATGGCCGCGCATTTTGATCATCTGGAAGAATTTATGGGGCTCGTTCTGGGCAAAGCCTGAATTCTCCGCCTCCTTGACTTCGATGTAAAAACGGTTGAGCTGTTCCCACATCTCTGAGGAGATGATTTCCTGGACTGAACGGGCGTTCTCGCGGGCACTCTGCAGGCAGGAGATAATCGAATTGGGATAATCTTTGTCAAAAGTCAGAAATTTGATCACATGCTCCTGGGTACAGGAGGCATATTTCTGATCAAACTGTTCACGATCACCGGTAATGGCGATCAGCGGCTGCCATTGATGCCCCTCTTCCAGAGGAAGATCAAGGAGCAGATTCAGATTAACACTGATAAAACGCGCGACATTCTCAGCACGTTCTATGTAGCGACACATCCAGTAAACAGAATTTGCAACGCGGCTCAGCATGCGACTCTCCTTTTAAAACATAACGCTTCTACTGGGGGCCATCTACAACCCAGGTATCCTTGCTTCCGCCGCCCTGGGACGAGTTGACCACCAGCGACCCTTTACGCAGGGCAACCCGGGTCAGTCCACCGGGAAGAACATGGATATCCTTGCCATACAGGATATAGGGACGCAGATCGACATGCCGCCCCACAATCGCCCCATCGGCAATGGTGGGTGCCCGGGACAGGGCAATGGTGGGTTGTGCCATATAATTTCGCGGATTTTCCTGGATCAGGACCGCAAATCTGGCCCGCTCTTCCCGGGTGGCGTGGGGCCCGATGAGCATGCCGTAGCCGCCAGACTCATTGGCAGCCTTGACCACCAGTTTATCAAGATTATCAAGTACGTAAGAACGGTCTTCCGGATCAGAACAGATGTAGGTGGGAACATTGGGAAGGATGGGCTCCTCTCCCGTGTAATACTTTATGATCTCAGGAACATAGGCATAGATAACCTTGTCGTCCGCGATCCCCGTGCCCGGGGCGTTGGCCATGGCAATCCGTCCTTTTTTATAGGCATCCATCAGACCAGGGACGCCCAGCATGGAGTCCGGACGAAAGGTCAGCGGGTCGATGAAATCATCATCAAGCCGCCGGTACAGGACATCAATCCGCTGTAATCCCTTGGTGGTCCGCATGTGGACAAAACCATTATGGACAACAAGGTCCTGCCCTTCCACAAGCTCGACCCCCATCTGGCGAGCCAGATATGAATGCTCAAAATAGGCGGAATTGTAGATGCCCGGGGTGAGCACACCGATTCTAGGTGACGAGACGTTTTGCGGCGCCAGATATTCAAGGGTCTCCAGCAGACGGTTGGGATAATCATCCACTGCCCGGACCTTGGAGGCCTCAAAGACCTGGGGAAATGTCCGCTTCAGGACCTGCCGGTTTTCAAGGACATAGGAGACGCCCGAGGGACAGCGCAGATTATCCTCAAGGACATAAAATTTGCCATCACGATCACGGATCAGATCGGTCCCGGTCACGTGGCACCAGATCTTATGGGGTGGACTGAAGCCCACACATTCCTGACGGTAGGTCTTGCTCGACAGGACCAGCTCTTCCGGGAGAATACGGTCCTGTAAAATCTGCCTCTTGTTATAGATGTCTTCAATAAAGGCATTCAGGGCAAAAATCCGCTGCTTGAGACCGGCCTCGATCTGGGTCCACTCCGAGCCATCCACGATACGGGGCAGGACATCAAAGGGAAAAATCTTTTCTGCACCCTCTTCGTTGCCATAGACGGCAAAGGTGATTCCCAGCTGCAGCAGCATGGTTTCTGCCGCCTGCTGTTTGGTCAGCAGACTTTCCCGGTCAAGAGACTTAATTTTCTGGATCAGGAGATCCGCACCGGAGCGCGGATGATTATTCTCATCAAAGAGTTCATCATAGAATCCTTCGGTTTGATAGGTAGAAAAGTCCATTATCCCTGCTCCTGTGCGTCAGCCGTTTGGTACTCTATAGAATTGAGCCCCTGTGTTGCTGATAAAAATTCTCCTTTTCGACAAGAGTACCCGATCGGAGCAGTTCTTGTCCACTGCTGAAAAAGTACAATTCAGATCGCTGTAAAACCCATCAATCTCCGCTCGAATCACCATCCAGGCCGGGCAGAGTGAGCGCCTCTTTCTGTTTTACCGGAGCCTTGCCGGTTGAATCGGTCACCCGCCGAACCGACCGGGGCGAAATCCGCTTCCCCTTAGCCCCGGGCCCCTTTAACAGATACTCATCAAAATAGACCTCGACCATATTGCTTTTGGCCCGTGGTGAGGGCACCAGGTTGATATGGGCGCTCCGTCCCTCACCCAGCGACAGAAGCAGGATCTGTGAGCGTTTGTGTTCATCAAAGAGGCGGTATTCCTTGTCAAGGATGAACTTGGGTGTGGAAAACCGCTTGGCATAGCAGATGTTTTCAGCCCCATCCCGGTAGATGATGTTAAAAACCAGCCCCTTTTCCACCTTGCCCAACCAGGCAAGGTCATGTCCGACAAAGATCTTGTCGCTGACCGAGGTCACCTTGTAAGTCCCGTTGCTGTCGATGAGCAGCAGTCGGTCATACTCGGAGCAGTTGATACTGAAATCGTTCTGTTCATCCTCGGCCTTGACCTGGTGACCAAGAAAGCCGGACTCCCGGTGATAACCGACCACCAGATTGGCCAGGGCCACCTTGCGCACACTGACCTCCTCAAACTCACAGATCTCAGTGAGGCGCGGATAAAACCTGCCATAGCGGTTCAACAGATCATCCAGGTAGTTGATGGTGTAGCCCACCATATCCTTGAGATGGTTATTGACCGTCTTGATGTCTCCGCGAATCCCCTTGATCTCCTGGTGCTGACGGTTGATATCGTATCGGGAGATCCTCTTGATCCGGATCTCCAGCAGGCGTTCCACATCTTCCTTGCTCACTGCCCGGGGGAGTTGATCAAAAAAGGGCTGCAGGGAGGTCATGACCCGCTTGCACACCGCCGCATAACTGGTCTCTTCCTCAATCTCCTTGTAGAGCCGCTCCTCGATAAAGATCTGCTCCAGAAGCCGGGCGTGGAGTTTCTCCTGTAAACGGTCCAGATTGATCTGCAGCTCTTTGGTCAGATCTGCCTGCAGCTTATGGGTATTATGCTCCAGGACCTCTTCCACCGTCCAGACCATCGGCATATTCTCGCGGATAAAGGTCAGGTTGGGACTGATGGGCACCTCGCAGTCAGTGAAGGCATAAAGGGCTGCAATGGTCTCTTTGGCATAGACTCCCCGGGCCAGCTTGATCTCGATCTCCACCTCTTCGGCCGTGTAGTCATTGACTGAGAGGATCTTGATCTTACCGGACTTGGCCGCCTTCTCAATGGAGTCGATCAGCGACTGGGTGGTTGTGGTGTAGGGGATCTCCTTGACGATGATGGTCTTTTCATTGAGCTCCTCGATCCGGGCCCGGCAGCGAATCTTGCCATTGCCGTGATCATAGAGGGAGACATCCACAAAGCCCTTTTTGGGAAAGTCTGGATAGAGGACAATCTCTTCGCCCCGCAGGATCTTTTTCTGGGCCTCAAGCAGCTCACAGAAGTTGTGAGGCATGATCTTGGTGGCCATGCCCACTGCAATTCCATCAGCACCCTGAAGGAGCATCAGGGGCAGTCTGGCCGGCAGGGTCACGGGCTCCAGCATCCGGGCATCGTAGGAATCAACAAACTCGGTCAGATCCTTGTTAAAGAGGATCTCCCGGGCAAGAGGGGTCAGTCGGCACTCGATATAGCGCGGGGCCGAGGCCTGATCTCCTGTGAAGATGTTGCCGAAATTCCCCTGACGCTCAATCAGGTATTCCTTGTTGGCCAGGTTGACCAGGGCCGAAAAGATTGAGGCATCACCGTGCGGATGGAGTTTCATGGTCTCGCCGACCACGTTGGCCACCTTGTGGAAGCGACCGTCGTCCATGTTGTGCAGGGTCTGAAGGATGCGCCGCTGAACCGGCTTCAACCCGTCATTGATATCGGGAATGGCCCGTTCTCGAATGACATAGGATGAATATTCAATAAAGTTCTGATCAAAAAGCTGCTGTAATCTGCCGTACTGGGTATCCATATCAGACCAGGTTCTCCATGATATATTGCCGGCGTTCCGGAGAGTTTTTGCCCATATAGAAATTCAGGACATTACTCACCTCGCTGACCGTGCCCATATGCACCTGTTTGAGGCGAATATCCGCGGCAATAAACTGCTTGAACTCCTTGGGCGAAATTTCACCCAAGCCCTTGAAGCGGGTCATCTCCACCTGCCCCCCCTTCCCGGCCTGCAGCTTCTTGATGGATGCCACCTTTTCCTTGTCCGAGTAACAGTAGAAGGTCTCCTTTTTGTTGCGCACCCTGAAGATCGGCGTCTCAAGGATATAAACATGACCGAGCTTGACCAGGGGCTCAAAGTAATGCAGGAAAAAGGTGAGGAGCAGGTTCCGGATATGAAGGCCATCCACATCCGCATCAGTTGCCAGGATCACCTTGTCAAAGCGCAGGTTGGAGATGGAATCTTCGATATCGAGTGCCCGCATCAGCGAGTACATCTCCTCGTTCTTGTAGAGCAGGGCCAGTTTCTGGCCAAGGACATTCATGGGTTTGCCCTTGAGTGAAAAAACCGCCTGGATCATGGGATCACGTGAGGCGACTATGGAACCGGCCGCCGACTGACCCTCGGTGATGAAGACCATGTTCTCACGCCCCTCAGGTGAGGGTTTGCCCTTGACCGGATGGTATTTGCAGTCCTTGAGCTGAGGGATGCGGATGGCCACCTTGCGGGCCTTGGCCTTGGCCTCTTTGCGGACGCTCTGCAGTTCCTTACGCACCTTTTCATTGCGCTGGATCTTGTCCAGGATCAGTTCGGCCGTCTCCGAGTTCTTGTACAGGGCCTCGGACACCGCATCCTTGACCTGAGACACAATCCAGCCCCGGATATCGGTATTCCCCAGTTTATTCTTGGTCTGCGACTCAAAGATCGGGTCTTTGATCTTGATGGCCAGGGTGCCGACAATCCCGTCACGGACATCGGCACCGGAGAATTTTTTGTTGGAGAATTCATTCACCCCCTTCAGAATCCCTTCACGGAAGGCCGAGAGATGGGTGCCGCCCTCACTGGTATAGGTCCCGTTGACAAAGGTGTAATAGGTGTCGCTGTAGCCATCGGTATGGGCAAAGGCAAATTCCAGGGTCGCATCCCGGTAATAGATGGGCTCATAGATATTCTGGCTGTCCAGTTCCCGGTCAAGCAGGTCGAGCAGGCCATTGACGGAATGATAACAGGTCTTGTCCAGGTAGAGTTTGAGCCCGGCATTGAGATAGGCATAACGCCACAAACGCTTGTCCAGAAAGACCTCGTCAAAGGCATAGTCCGGAAACAACTCACCATCAGGAAGAAATTCGATCAGGGTTCCGTCTTTTTCGCTGCTCTCCCCCAGGTCCTGGCTGATCAGGTTTCCCCGTTCAAACAGGGCCGTGGCAAAACGCCCCTCACGAAAGGCCGTGACCCGGAACTCGCTGGACAGGGCATTGACCGCCTTGGTGCCGACCCCGTTCAGGCCCACCGAAAACTGGAAGACATCTGTGTTGTACTTGGCACCGGTATTGATGGTTGAGACACAGTCGACCAGTTTGCCCAGGGGAATGCCACGCCCGAAATCACGGACACTGACCCAGCCTTCTGCTGTAACAGCAATATTAACCCGCTTCCCAGCGCCCATGATGTACTCATCAACGGCATTATCAATGACCTCCTTGAGCAGGATATAGATGCCGTCGTCGGGATGGCTGCCGGAACCGAGACGGCCGATGTACATGCCCGGTCGTTTGCGGATATGTTCCAGTGAGCTGAGGGTCTTGATCTTGCTTTCGTCGTATACGGGCGGGGTGAGCTTCATTCTGGTGGCTGGGGGGCTGATAGGATAGAGAGCGATTGGCTGTTGCCTTGCAATTGTAGAGTATTTTGTGCTAATGATCAACGATGATATACTCGTAATACTCACCGGCATGGCCATCAACTCTGATTATGCCGACCCATCATACAGGAACTCTGATGCCCGAACAAGAAGCAAAATTACGACCGACCGTTCTCAGCATTGCCGGATCTGACCCCACAGGCGGAGCTGGAATTCAGGCCGATCTCAAGACCATGACCAGTATCGGGGTCTATGGGGCGGCGGCCATCACCTGTCTGACCGTCCAGAACGGCTCTGGCGTCAGTATGATTGAGCCGTTGAGCCCTGAGCTGGTAACCCGTCAGGTCCAGGCAGTGCTGAGTGACTACCGGGTGAGTCAGATCAAGATTGGGATGGTCGGGAATCTGGAGATTGCCAGAGCCATTGGCAGGGTCTTGCAGAATTTTCAGGGGCAGGTGATCTACGATCCAGTGCTGAGCGCCAGTTCCGGTCAGATCTTGAGCCGCCTGGACGCCCCGGAACAACTGCATGAGTCCCTGATCGGCCAGGTCTCTGTCCTGACCCCGAACCGGGAAGAGCTGGCCTGGATCAGTGGTTTGCCGGTGACAAACTGGGATCAGGCCGTCTCCGCGGCCCGCACAATCCTGGCTCGCCATTCCATTTCAAAGAGTGGTCTGTTGCAGGGTGTTATTATCAAGGGTGGTCATCTGAATAATGAGAGTCCAGAAATCAACGATCTTCTCATCCGACCCGACAAGGATCCGCTCAGAGACAGCCGCCCACGCCGGGGAAACAAGGAACTGCACGGCACGGGCTGCACCTACGCCTCAGCCCTGAGCAGCTATCTGGCCCTGGGCCATGATCTGACAGAGGCCTTTCACCTTGCCGGTGCCTACATGGACCAAGTCATCCAGGCCAGCCTGAACCAGCGCATCAGTAGGAGGAGCGGCTACACCCCCCTCCTCCACCACCTGGGATAAATAAATGGGGGAGTTTACAGCGGCTCAGCAGGGCTTGCCGATTCACTGATCAGTGAATCATTTCCCTGAATGGTTTCTACACATTTTCCCCCGCAGAATGTGTGATGGGAATCTCAAACAAAAACGTACTGCCCCTTCCCTCTTCACTCTCCACCCAAATCCTGCCACCATGCATCTCAACAATTCTCTTGCAGAGGGCAAGACCGATCCCAACTCCGGCATATTGTTTATTGAGGTAAGACTCAATCTGCCGGAACGGCTTGAAAAGTCTTGAAAAATCACCAGAGTTGATTCCTATGCCGGTATCGTTGACACTGACCTCAAGGGTATCAGCTGCAACTCTCCTTGCCTTGACCGTGATCACCCCGCCATCCGGAGTAAACTTGATGGCATTGTCCAGGAGACTTGTCAGGACCAGCTGTAACTTGCCGGCATCAGCATTGATCATGGTTACATCTTCTGCAATCTCGCTGGCTATCCGCAAGTCATGGGTTGTTTCCTTTGTGTGCTGTTGGTCGAGACTGTTTTCAATGAGCGCTCTCAAGTCCACGGATGACCTGGCAAGTTCAACTCTACCAGTTGTGTCCAGTTGAGCGAGTTCCAGGATATCCTTTATCATGGATAAAAGATCGCGACCACTGTTGAGAATTTCCTGGAGGTATTCTTTTTGATCTTGGGCAAGTTCCCCTGCCATTCCACCAACCATTATCTCGGAAAATCCAATAATTGCGTTCAAAGGTGTTTTCAGCTCATGGGACATATTGGCCAGAAACTCGCTCTTGGCCCGGTTGGCCTCTTCGGCCAGAATCTTTGCCAGCTCAAGCTGTTCCGCCCTCTCGATTAATTCATCGTGTGTGTTGCGGAGATTCTCTTCGATCTGCTTTCGTCGAGTAATATCAAGGACAATGGCCACAAAGACCGGCGGGGTCTCGGCAGATGATAACTGCAATCGTATTTCAACAGGATAGAGTGAGCCGTCTTTTCGCTGGTGTATGGTCTCAAAGACAACCTGTTGCTGCTCACCTGTTCGCAGGGGCCTGAGCAACTCATCAAAACGTTCACTGGTAATTTCCGGTTTAAAGTCGAGAGGCGTCATCTCCTTGAGTTCCGCAAGGGAATATCCCAGATTACGTCGTGCCCCGAGGCTGACCAGAGAGAATCGAAGGGAGTCGGCTGCAAAGGTAAATATTTCGTTATGGGAGCTGTCGAGTATTCTGCCAAAACGCAGGACACTCTCTTCCGCCTGCTTCCGTTTGGCTCTCTCTTCTTGCAGGGCACGGGTCAGCGGGCGAATG
>CALENA010000122.1 GCA_937910875.1 uncultured Desulfobulbaceae bacterium
GTCGAAGATTGCGCTCAGGCGCACGGGGCACGTTACAAAGGGCGGCCGGTCGGGTCCATCGGCCACTTCGGTGCTTGGTCGTTCTGTCAGGACAAGATCATGACCACCGGGGGCGAGGGCGGCATGCTGACCACGAACCGTCGAGACTGGTGGGAGCAGGCGTGGGCGTATAAGGATCACGGCAAGAGTTGGTCTGCGGTGTACGAGCGGGAGCATCCGCCTGGATTTCGCTGGCTGCATGAATCCTTTGGAACCAACTGGCGGATGTTGGAGATGCAGGCGGTGATTGGTCGCATCCAGTTGCGCCGCATGCCGGAATGGCATGGTCGTCGCAAGGCCCATGCCGAGCGACTTGCAGCAACCTGTTTGGCTTTGCCGGGCCTGCGGATGCCGTTGCCGCCGGAGGATATGGAACATGCCTGGTACAAGTTTTATGCCTTTGTCCGGCCCGAAACCCTGGCATCCGGTTGGAGCCGCGATCGCATCATGGATGAGGTGAATGCTGCGGGAGTACCATGTTATTCCGGGTCTTGTTCGGAGGTGTATCTGGAAAAAGCCTTTGTTGACACGGGCTGGCGTCCGGTAGAACGACTGCCTGTTGCCAAGGACCTTGGAGAGACGAGTTTGATGTTTTTGGTCCATCCCACGTTGACTGATGAAGAGATTGAAAAGACCTGCAAGGTGCTTGCTGCAGTGATGAGCAGAGCGATTTGCTAGTCACGACAGGTAGGTTCTTGACAGTATGGTTTTATTGAGGGGTTTTAAGTGAATAGGCGTAATAAAATAATGCATGGACTCTGGCCAATTTTTCGACAGTTAGCTGAGTTGTCATTTCATGTCAAAAGACTCGTCCTGGCTGTCGCAGATACATCCTTTCTGGCCCTGGCCTTGTGGGCCTCTGTGGCCTTACGTCTCGAGATGCTCTGGCCTGCGTTGTGGGGTTCTTTCTTCTGGTTGTTTCTGGCCGTCCCTGTACTTTCCCTGCCTGTCTTTGCCCGTGTGGGCATGTACCGTGCTGTTATTCGTTATACGAGTCTGAATGCCCTGTGGGTAATCTTTATTGCCTCTTTCTGTTCTCTGCTGTGCATGGTGGCGTTGCTGTTGCTCTTTGGTTCTGAAGGTTTTCCACGCTCAGTTCCTGTACTCTATTTTATCATTTCTTTTTTACTCCTTGGAGGCAGCCGCTTATCTTTTCGGGCGATCTATGCTCGTCTTTGTGGCGTGAATCATTCGGCCAAGCGTATTCTGATCTATGGGGCCGGGTCTTCCGGTAGACAGATCGGGATTGCCTTTCAGAATTCATCTGAATTTCAGCCGGTCTGTTTTGTCGATGATACCAAGGCCCTGCAGGGGCGTAATCTTCTCGGCCTTGCTATTTATCCTCCCCAGGATCTTGCCCGCTTGGTCGCAAGTGAGCAGATTGATCTTATCATTCTGGCCATGCCTTCGGTATCACGCAAGAGGAAGAGGGAGATCTTGCAGCTGCTGAAGACTCTTTCGGTGGAGGTGAAATCTCTTCCGCCTCTTGATGAGCTGGTTGCCGGGAATATTGGACTGCATGATATCCAGGAGATCAAGATCGAGGATCTGCTGGGCCGGGATCCGGTGCCGCCTCATTTGACCCTGCTTCATTCGTGTATCGTTGATAAAAGCGTCATGGTGACCGGGGCCGGTGGGTCAATCGGCTCTGAGCTGTGTCGGCAGATTGGCGAAGCCAGGCCGCGGCGCCTGGTCCTGTTTGAGCGCTCTGAGTTTAATCTCTATACCATTGAGTCTGAACTGCGCGCCCGCTTTGGCGACGAGCTGGATATTGTGCCGATCCTGGGTTCGGTGACCCACAAGCGGCGTCTGCTGGCCGTGATTAAGGCCATGGGCGTGCAGACCATCTATCATGCGGCCGCCTATAAACACGTGCCGCTGGTCGAGTATAATCCCATTGAAGGGGTGCGGAATAATGTCTTTGGTACCTTGAGGCTGGCAGAGGCCGCGCTTGAGGGGGCGGTCGAGACCTTTGTCCTGATCTCGACTGATAAGGCGGTGCGCCCGACCAATGTCATGGGTGCCAGTAAGCGAATGGCAGAACTTGTCTTGCAGGGGCTGGCTGCTCGGGGGCAAAAGGGGCAGGGGACTCGTTTTGCCATGGTTCGTTTTGGCAATGTCCTGGGGTCTTCGGGCTCGGTTGTCCCCCATTTCCGGCAGCAGATTGAGAGCGGCGGGCCGGTGACGGTGACCCATCCTGAGATGATCCGTTTTTT
>CALENA010000123.1 GCA_937910875.1 uncultured Desulfobulbaceae bacterium
AGAGCAGATTCGAACGGGTTTTCTTGAGAAGATCCTCTCTCTTTGATGTGATTTTTCAATGTACCCTCAAGTAATTATACGTAACAGGAGCAATAATGGAGCAGGAAACTGGCAGATTAAACTATCTGTTCATGACCACAAAGGGACGGATTCTTTTGAATGTGGCAATCATCTCTCTGGTGGTTGCTGTTTTTGGAACCTTGTCAGGCCCCATGAAGGAATGGGGGATTGCTGAGATTACCCGGACTACACTGGGTATGGAAATGCTTCCGCATGACCGTGAAGGCAGAATTATCATGCTCTATCACACCATTGCCATCGCCTTTCTTTCCCTGCTGGTCTATATCATCACCGATCTTGTCAAAATGGCCAAGGAAAAGGCCCGGACCATCAGCAACACGATCACGATTGGCTATATCATGGTGGTGTTTTTTGGACTTGGTTTTGCCTATTGGGGCCGAAACTGGGCCTTTCACGGACTTTTTCTGGTGGGTCAGGCCCTGGTCTTTTATGCCGGTGTCCTGCTTGCCAGTGCCCTGTGGCCTTGGAACAAAGAGTTTTACGAGCCTAAGGACAGTGAGTATGCCCATCTGAAGAGTGGTTTTCCCCTGGAGAGAACCGCCTTCTGGGTTATGGCCATGGCCACCCTGGGTTCGGCAATCTTCGGCGCTGTCACCGGTTCTTACTGGGGCAATGGCCATGAAACCTTTCTCGGAGAAAACGGTGTCCGGCACGTCTCCCATACGGCCCTGCAACTGGCCATTATTGGTCACCTGCATATTATGCTGACCTTGATCGGGATCGCCGCTTCCCTGATTGTCGGCCGCTGGTATGACTGGAAGGGTATCCTTCAGAAGATCGGCATGTGGCTCTTCATCATCGGGACCATTGTCATCACCTTGGGCGTCTGGTCAGTTGTTCCCTATCAGTTGACAGCGCATGCCATTATTTATGTGGGGGCCGTTTTCTCAATGTCAGGGGCCCTGATGCTGGTTATCTATGGCTGGCGTCAACTCATGGGTTTTGGTGGACCGATCAAAGAAAAAGTCGGGTTTGTGGTTCGTATTCAAAGATTGTTGTCCGATCCCCTGAAGTTCGGTGCCCTCTGGCAGATGGTTTTCATGAACTTCACGGTCAGTGGTGTGGGCATTTTCATGGCCATCAAGCTTGAACCGATCTTCCGGGTCATTCCCTTTCGGGAAGAGCGGATTACCCTGACTGGTCATTGGCATATTCTCTCGGCCTTGACCGGGACCATCATCCTGTTTTATCTGATGAGCGAAGTCTTCCCCATTCGCGGCAAGGTCAGAAAGGCCTTTGGCTGGACCATACTTATCGGTTCTGATCTGGGTTTTGCCATGATGACCCTTTTTTCTCTCAAACGGCTCTGGGTGGCGGAAGAGAATCAGGAAGGCATGGTCAGGATCTACATGTTGCTGACTGATGTGGGACTTGGGGTTACTGAGACGATTCTTGGCGTCTATATGGTGATTGTCCTGGTCAGATTCTTTGGGAAAAAACTTTCCGGAATGGCGATGGTTGCCCTGCTGGTCCTCCTGCCGCAGACCGGGAAGGCCGCGGTCTCGGTGGACACCGACCCATCCATTTTGCGGGCGGAACTGACCGTTGATCCTGAGTCTTGGGTGAACGTCCCGGCCGGCCATTTTCTCTCCGGTCTGAACGATCATGATGTGACGATTCCATATGATTTTGAAGTCATGGTCACCGAGGTGACCAACACCCAGTATGCTGCGTTTCTCAATGATGCCCTGGTCCGGAAACTGGTCAAGGTGAAAGATGGACTGGTGATGGGGTATTATCACGGTGATACGTTTAATCAGGGTCGACATGAGGTGCGTCTCGATCCCGGTGAATATAAACTGTATCATCTTGACGGGCAGCGGGCCCGGATCGTTTATCAAGACAACAGGTTTTCCGTGGTCAAGGGGTATGAGCTCTATCCTGTCACCTATGTTTCCTGGATAGGGGCCTATACGTACGCAGCCTCTCATGGCTATCGCCTGCCACTCAAACTGGAGTGGGAAAAGGCAGCCCGCGGGACCGATGGCCGCTCCTTTACCTTTGTGCATGAACCAACCCCGCAACGGGCCAATTACTACCACAGTAAAGACCCGTTTGATGACCAGAACGGGGTCTTGCCGGTCGGTTTTTACAACGGCAAAATCCATGGTGGTTTCAAGACCATTGACAGCCCCGGCCCCTATGGAACCTATGATATGGGAGGCAATGTTGCCGAGTGGACCGGAGACATCATCCCGACCAGCCATCAGCGTCTGATCTACGGTGGCAGTCAAATGGACTATGATTTTGATCTTCGGGTCTATACCGAGAACAGCAGTGTCCCGGAGTATATGACCTTTCAGGTCGGTTTCCGCTGTGTGCGTGATCTGAATGGTCCACCTCCTCCGATAGAAGGTGGCAGTGGTCATTGATTTCTGATACTCTGCATCGTGTCAAAAAAGCATGTGTTCTGCGAAAGCTGCACATGCTTTTTTGTTTCCTGTCAGGCGGGTAAGTCCCCTGGCTTGTATTCAACGGTTGCCAATTCTTTTGCATGAGGCTTGGCAACCGTTGACAGTGTAGGTTTTGTTGATGCTAATGAGCCAATATTTATCACAATAATTATGAAAACTCATGTATTGCTAGACAGATCATCCACCGGAGCGCAGGACGTCAAGATTCCTTGGGGACCAGTTCTCTCTTCTGTGATTTTGACGGCTGTCATGTTGATCATTGTCCAGATCATGGTGCCGCGGCCGATGCTGCTGGTGGACAGATTTTTTCCCGGAATGGGCTGGCTCGAGATTGTGGCCCTTTCTCTCTATGCCGGCTGGGTCACCCCCAAAATCCTTAACCCAGCGACCTCCATCCGCTGGAGAACGATTATCTGGCTTACCTTTTCCCTGATCTTTTTCAGTCAGTTGCTCCTTGGCCTCTTGGGTGCTGAACGTTTTCTGATGACCGGTAATCTGCATCTGCCCATTCCCGCCTTGATCCTTGCCGGTCCCATCTACCGGGGTGAAAATTTCTTCATGCTCATCCTCTTTTCCTGCACCCTGCTGGTGATCGGCCCGGCCTGGTGCAGTTATTTCTGTTATCTGGGTGGGTGGGACTTCCTGGCCAGTCAGCAGGTCAAGCGGCCACGTCCCATGCCCAGGTGGCGTCAGTCCCTGCGCCTGATTGTACTTGTGCTGGTTGTCGGCAGTGCTTACCTTCTCCGCCAGAGTGGAATGGCTGTTTCTGTGGCGGTCTGGCTGGCGGCCGGCTTCGGACTGGTCGGTATTGGTGTGATGGCCCTTGTCTCACGGCGACGGGGCAGCATGGTGCACTGTATCTCCTATTGTCCGGTGGGGGCGGTGGCTAATGTTCTTGGCAAGATTTCACCTTTTCGCCTGCGCATCAATGATTCCTGTACCGGCTGTCGTAAATGCAGCATGGTCTGTCGCTATGATGCCTTGAGAGAAGAAGATCTCGCGCGAAAAAGACCGGGGCTCTCCTGTACCCTCTGCGGTGACTGTCTCGGGAGTTGCAGAAAAAGTTTTATCGAATAT
>CALENA010000124.1 GCA_937910875.1 uncultured Desulfobulbaceae bacterium
CCGGTCAGACGAGTTCTCTATGCTGAGTCTGTCAAAGCGGATTTGGCCATTGCTGGCATGGATCTCGGTTTCCAGTTTTCCGATCAAAAGATCCTTGTGGCGCAGTTCATACCCGTTAATGAAAACCTGACCTGCAAGCTGGCTCAAAGACCCGTTGAGCCTGATATCAGTTGACAGGCGCCCCTGGATGACAGGTAGATGCAGCAGTTGTGTCATCTGGGCCAGGTCAGTAATCTCAGCCGACGCCAAGACTTCAATGGGTTGTTCGGCCCAGTTTCGCAGGTCCTGCGGAAGATCAAAACGGGCGCGTTCAATGGTCAATCTGTCTTCAGCCAGGAGAAGGATGCCGTGCTGAACCGTGACTGTTCCCTGGTCAAGACGCCCTTCCAAAACAAGATGGGCAGGTTGTGCAAGGGGAAGCGTGTCTTGCAGGTTTCCGAGAACGGGTTGAAATCTTTCCAGGTCCCGGGATGTGATCTTCAGGGTGGCCTCGATGGTGGCGAGCAGCTGCTTCCAGTTGTACTGACGCAGCAGATCAAGCAACACATCACTGGCCGTAGCGACAATGGATGTGGCCCCGGAGCGGCAGGAAGCCTGATGCAGAGTAATCTTTTCCTGGGCAAGAGCGGCTGAGACCGAGCATTCATCGATGAGAATATCAGAGAGCAGCAACTCATTTGCAGAAATCTCAAGGCTAGCCGTAGCCAGAGACATATGGTCGAGATTGACATCGATGCTTGCCTTCAGATCAACACTTTTTCCATTCTGGAATTGTTCCGGCAGCGATTGGCCCACAGAGGTGACAAGATTGAGCAGGGATGGAATGTCTGTGAGGGCAGAGGTGATGTCACCGGTCAGCTGATTGCCAAAAGCGGTCAAGGATAGCTTTGTCGTGCCACCCGGATGGCGCAGTTCCGCCTGAAAGAGAGAGTGGCCTGTGTCAGTGGTTGTCAGTTGAAGCAGAGAGTTCTGCAGCAGATCCACATGGCCTGTGCGCAGGTTTTCGATGAGCACCCTGTCTTGGCCAAACTCCATAGCAAAGGCCAGGGGTGTAATGTGGCGGGTCGATTTAAGATCGCTGTGGCTGAGATCGGCAGTCGTGATACGCAGTGAGTGGTTTTGTCCATCCCCGCGGATGAGGGCCAGGTTGGCTCCCTGTAACTTTGTTTTTGAGTCATTCTGCTCAACCTGTATATTCAGGTTGGTGCAGTGCAACTCGGGCAACAAAGAAGGAAGAACGAAAGAACTCAGGGTGTCGGAAAGGGTGGACGGTTGTAGCGGTTCTCGGCCATTGTCTTTGAGCCGGAGGAGGATCTGGCCATCAGAGATCTCGCCTGTTACGTGGTCAAAAAAGGTCCCTTTGCCCTTGAAGAGATCCTGGAGTCTGTAGGTAACGCGAACGACCGGCAAAGAGGCGGTCAGTTCAAGGTCTTCACGAACGGTGTGGATGGTCAGCCCAGACAGAGCTAGAGAATTGAAGAGATGCCAGTCAACCTCATCAAGCTGAATTTCGACCCCCAGGGTCTTGTGCACAAGAGGTGGAGTGATGAGCCGGACCGCTGTCGAGACCAGTTGATTCCCGATGAGAAACAGGATCAAAAACAGGGCAAGCAGCAGAGACAGCCATTTTCTTTGAATGAAGAAGGATGTCATGGCCATAGAGTGTTTCGTGAAAAAAAGGTGTGTCAGCAGAAAGTGGAATAACTCATTGAACGGTAACTGATCAGCGCCGCCTCATATCCCCAGGTATGCGAATATTCCGAGGAAGGAACCTGTGAACGACACAGCCGTATGCAAACAGGTAAATGACGCAGAAGACGGGGTGGCGCTGAATGGTTACCAATGGACAACGAAGGTCTGCCTCTGGACAGTAACCTATTCTTCATACACCTCAGGCCGGTGTCGAACGATGTCCGCGTCCACCAGATAGATGACATCTTCAGCGATATTGGTGGCGTGATCGGCAATGCGTTCAAGGTGACGGCCGATGGACAGGACGTGGAGCATGGAGCCGATCAGTTCCGGTTTTTTAGGAATTTCTTCCTTGATATGGGTGTACATCTCCCGGTTGAAGGCGTCGATCTCGTCATCGAGTGAGCGAATCCAGTGGGCCTGGCGTACATCCAGGTTGACCAGGGCATCCATACTGCCGCTCACCATTTTCTCGACCTTCTTGGCCATTTCACTGAGGTCAAAGGGGAAATCAATCTTGTCCTGTTCGGCAAGATAGGCGGAACGTTCGGCGATATTGACCGCCAGATCACCAATCCGTTCCAGATCGTTGTTGATCTTGAGCACGGCGACGATGAAGCGGAGGTCCACGGCTACGGGCTGAAACAGGGCCAGGATCTTGAGGCAGCTTTCCTCAATGTCGACCTCCATCTGGTCGACCTCTGTGTCGCCGTCAATCACTGACTGGGCCAGTCGGGCGTCACGGTTGAGAACAGACATGGTGGCCAGATAGACCCTGTCTTCGACGATACTGCTCATGGCAATAATTTTTTCCTTGAGTGCGTCGATATCGCGTTGCAGATGTTTGAGCATACTCTTCTCCGCTCAGCCAAACCGGCCGGTGATGTAATCCTCGGTCTGGCGTACTTGAGGTTTAGTGAAAATTTTCTTGGTATTGTTGAACTCAACCAGCGTTCCTTCGTAAAAGAACGCCGTAAAATCAGAGACCCGGGCGGCCTGCTGCATGTTGTGAGTCACGATGACGATGGTATAGTCGGTGCGCAACTCACCGATCAGGTCCTCAATCCGGGTGGTGGACTTGGGGTCGAGGGCCGACGCCGGTTCATCCATCAGGAGGATCTGCGGTTCAACGGCCAGGGCTCTGGCAATGCAGAGCCGTTGCTGTTGTCCGCCGGAAAGGCCGAGGCCGTTGTCCTGGAGCCGGTCTTTGACGTCGTTCCAGAGGGCCGCCCGGGTGAGGCTTTTTTCCACGATCTCATCGAGTATCTGACGATCGTTGATCCCGTGGACTCGAGGGCCATAGGCAACATTGTCATAG
>CALENA010000125.1 GCA_937910875.1 uncultured Desulfobulbaceae bacterium
CTCTGCCAGCACCAGCGGTTCAGACACCCGGATACAGCCCGAACTGAATGCCCTTTCGCTCTTGCTGAACAGCTCCCGGGAAGAGGTGTCGTGCAGGTACACATCATACTTATTGGGAAACATGAATTTTATCTGCCCCAGGGCATTAAGCGGTCCCGGGGTCTGGACCAGGCGATAGGGGAAATTGGACTTTGACAGATGCGCCCAATTCACCGTGGCAGGATTGATGGCAGAGGTAGAGTCTGAGGGAAAGACAGAAAACCCAAGCCGGTTCAGAAAACCCTTGTCGCGCAGTATCTCAGGCAGTTTATCTTCCACGGCCAGCTTCTGCGGCACGGTCCAGGTGGGATTAAGGACCAGAAAACGGATCTTGTCACTGAAAACTGGGGTCTTGCGATACGATCGACCGACCACCACCGGCAAGCGCAACAAGGTCTCATTGTGCTCGATTAATTTCAACTCAAAGGCTGCAATATTGACGATCAGAAACCGTTGGCCAAAATCATCGGCCAACCAGCGCCAGCGTTCAAGATTGACAATAATCTGCTGAACTCTTTCGGCGGGCGAGACATTGAGTGCCAGGAGAGTTTCTTTGCCGATTATTCCATCTGCCTCCAGTCCATGGCGTGACTGAAACCGTTTGACGGCCTCCTGTAATTCAAAATCATACTCCAGCGCAGGCACAGCCCCTGCCAGATCTTGCCAGATCTGGAGTCGACGACTGATCTCCATCAGTCGTCGATCACTCATCCCGGGCTTGATAGCAGGTGAAAGAGACAACGGCTCCCAGCCATCAGCAGAAAGTTGTCTGAGTTGGGCCAGGGTGTTTTGCAGGCGGGAGTATCGAATCTGAGCCGGACGGGCATTGGCAAGAAGCTCCGTCAGATTCCCCTGGCCTGCAACCTGTGGCAGGACATAGGCAAGGTCGGTGGGACGCTGCTCGTTCTTCCACTCATCCGTCAAGGTCTCGGGATCAACCTTTCCCAGACTCAGGTGACGGACCAGGGTAAGCAGGGCATCACTGAGGACCAGATCATAGAGTGAATACTCTGGCAGAACAGCTTCCCTGGTAAGACCTGAGAGAAGAGAATAATGGTAATCAGAGGGCTGCAGCCCTTCCCCCTCAACCGCACTGATGGTCTGAATGAGTTCCCTGCCCTTTTTGGACAATCGGCCCTTCTCAAACCAGATCGGCTTGATCTGATGCTCTCCGTAAAACGCCTGCAACAGCTTTGGATTGACTATCTTTTCGTCGAACAAGACAGGGGGATACCCGGCAGACCATGCCTCCAGGCGCAGACTCAACTGGTCGTCACCTGCAGCCATTGACGGGAGAAACAGACCAAACAGACAACAACAGACAAGGGCATATCGAATCATCATATCCTTATGGGTGCAGAACATCTTCAACCTCCGGAAAAGAACCAAACTGGCAACTGGTCTCATTCCTGCAAATTACGGGACAATCCAGAGTGCGGTTTTTTCAATTTCGTTGAAAATATTCTTACACTTTGCCCCGACAATCCGCTGGCAGATCCCCATTGATGCCGTTCGGCCGACAGAACCGATGGCAATGGCGGCAAACTTTCCCTGCTCAGCACTCTCAAGCAGGGTATTGGTCACCCGCAGGGCCTTGACCGTCGAGGTATGAATTCGTTCATCGGTAAGACCATAGGATTTCAACACAACGATGGCATCATGAAAGGCCTTTTCCTGATTGACCCCCTGCCCCTTGTCAATATGCAGCAAGGTTACCGAATGGTGGGTCTCTCCATGCAAAATATACCCCACATGATCAGCCACCCTCTCACCAAGAGGTGAACCGTCCAGGCAAATCAGGACATTTTTTCTGGTTGCGTCCGGATCACGGCAAAACCAGACGGGTGCAGCCAACTCCTTTTCCAGGACCTCATGGCCGAGGTTGCCATAGAGGATGTCCTCCAGAAAATTCGAGCCTTTTTTACCGAACACAATGGCATCGTAGAGTCCGTCCTTGCCTTCACGAATGATGTCCTGGATGGTTCCTGTCTGTTTTTTTCTGGCAATCTTCCGGATCTGGCTTGCCAGGAATCCCTTGTCCTTCAGGACATTGCCGCACAGTGAAAAGACCTCTACAATTTCAGGCGGGAGAGCCTCAATACTTGACCTGTCTTCGCCCCACATCTCACTAATCTTCTGTTTTGAAATAGTCTGGGGAAGCACATAAAAGAATGTGGTCATCAAGGCCGAGGGATTTTGAAAGAAAGAACCGACGAACTGGACTCCCTGACTGCAGCTGACCTTGTCTCGGAGGGTAAGCAATAAACTTTTTTTAATGGCTGGTTTCACTGTAAACCTCTCGTCAAAAGGGACGGGCACCTCGCAACTCACTGCTGGTGCGCAAAAGATACTCTTCAACTCTTCACATCAGGAAAGTATAACAGGAAAAACCACCGATGTCCCATTCAGATTCATACTGAAGTCGCCTGCAGAATCGGAGTTTTCGTTCAAGCTCAAGGCCTGTGGAAAATTTTACTACTGTCATCTATCTGATATTACATAAATAAAACCTTGAGAATACGACAGAGATTGGCTGAAATGATCATCTGGCAGGAGGCTTACCCAACAGGGCATGCCGAGACCTGTTGCTCACGCCTCCTCCTCTGACCCAAGAGATGACTGATCATCAGAGGTAATCAGTTCACCGGCAAACAAGCTGCCATTATGGACTAGAAAACAGGAGGGGAGACAATCCACAAGATTCTGGAGACGCAGGGCATATTGTTCCTCCTCCCCTTTTTCCGGGGCGGAAAGGCCAAGAAAAATCACATCTGCCGCAAAGCTCTTCTGACGGATGATATCAGCTATATTATCCGCCCCGCTTCTCACCATCACCTCCACCTGTGCATGAATGCGTATTTCAGGGATCAGTCGGGCCAGGACCGCTTCCGTCTCGGCCTTCATCAGTTCATTTGAGGCAACACTCAGGATATGGATGCGCGACTCACGCCATTCGGCATTGCAGGTCAGGAGATAGGCGAGAAGGAGCATCAGATCGCTGTTCTGCTTCAACCCACCCCACCAGACATGGATGATCCGCGGCACCCCTTCCCGGGCGGGCCGGAGCGGTTCAAGTTTTCCAATGATCATGCTCCGACTGATTTTTTCCAGATATCGAATAGAGCGCAGGAATGCGGCAAGCCGTTCCAGTTCATCGGGAAAACCGATCAGAATGGTATTGTTTTCCATACTACCGATACCGTTTGCCTGGGCTACGGTCAGAATTCCCCTTTCCAGATTATCAACAATGTTCACATCTCCGAAGGCCACTATGCCTTCCCGGCGAAGGATCTCATCGATCTGCAGTCGCCGCTCAGAGACCTCCACATCCAGAGAAAGAATGTCACCCTCGATCAGTTCCGTAACAGTGACCACACCTCGATCTTCACTGAACCAGGAGGCAAAGCGAACCAGATCGAGCCTCTGGCTAATATCCCTGACAAAGACCAGGGGATGAGGTCGCCAGTTCCTTGCTGTCATGGGATAGGCAGACAAGCTGACCAGCGCCCCACGGATAAATGACTCATAAAGATCACGGCGCAGGTCACCCCATGAGGCATGGCGAATACGTCGCTTGAACCAGAGCCAGAGAATCATCTCAGTGGACAGTGCAGCCAGAGTGGACGGCCAGTGAATCAGGAACATGACCACAAAACAGCCCAGGGCCCCAAGGAGGCTGATGGACCAATGGACATTCAAAGTTGGTCGCCAGGAGGGGTTGCCTGAGAGACTTTCCAGGGCAGAGACCAGATTGATGATCCCATAGACGCTGAGAAAGAACATGGTGACCACGGTGGCCACCGTGTTGAGATCTCCGAGAAAGACGGCCAGAAGGCTCAAAGTCAAGGTCAGGGCGATTCCCAGCACCGGTTCTTTACCCTTGGCCACTCCCCTGCCAAATCGATGCGGCACCAGGCGATCCAGAGACAGGGCCTGCAGGGTTCTGGGCGCACCCAGCATTGAACCAACCGCCGAAGAAAAAATCGCTCCCCAGAGCCCGGGCAGAATCAGCCAGGGCCCCAGAAACGCGATATGAGTCCAGACCAGTGGGTCATCCTGAAGAGTGGTCCGGTCTGCTCCCATGACCAGCACAATCGGGACCAGGAGATAGACCGCAAAGCCTGTCAGAGCTGCAATCAAGGTCCCCCGTGGGATAGAAACACGCGGATCTTTCAGATCTCCGGACAAACTCAAACCGGCCATTATTCCGGTGACTGCCGGGAAAAAGACCGCAAACACCAGCCAGAAAGGGGCAGTATCTTGTGGAGGTAAGGCATGTGATACTGTGAGGGGTGGAGCATTCAAGACGCCTACAATCAAGGCCAGCAGAGACAGGACGATAAGAGCCAGAACGGGAATCTGGGTTTTCAGGGCGGCGCTGGCCCCACGAAATGCCAGCAATCCCACAAAAACGATGATTACAAGCGTTGTGGTTACCACAGGGACATCGGGCCAGACGATGCGCAGAGATTCAGCAAGACCAAAGGCATACAAGGTCACCGACAGGGCCTGGGACAGGAAGAGCGGAATACCAAGCGCCCCGCCTATTTCCAGACCGAGACTGCGGGATATTATATAGTAGGCCCCGCCCACCCCGACCCGGCTGTTGGTGGCCACGGCCGAAAGACTCAGAGAGGTGGCCAGGGTTATGGCATTGGCCAGGACAACGATCAAGAGAGTGGCACCAAGGCCTACCTGACTCACAACCAACCAAAGCGCAGATACATGATCACGCCGAGGATCGTCAGGATCGTCGGCGTAAACACTCCCAGAAAAGAACCCAGGTGCCCCTGTTTTTTTTGCTGTCCCAGACCTATTGCTGGTTTGGCCGTCTCAGCCGTGTCTGAGTTATTGTGCATAATAGTCATGATCTACAGAAAATTGGGCCCACTACCGCCCCACGGCATCATCCAGGGGAAGATCTCCGCTGCAATCCAATACAGGTGGGGCGGTTTTATCGGGTGGAACAGACATCCCACCAGAGATGATAAGCCTGAAGGCATCATCCACGCTCATGCTCAACTGAATCGAATCTTTTTCAGGGACGAGGATATAAAAACCAGAGGTGGGGTTCGGGGTCGTTGGCAGAAAGACATTGATGACCTTTTCCTTGGTCAACCGCTGGATCTCCCCCTCGGCCACGCCTGTGACAAAGCCAAGCGCCCATAACCCCTTGCGCGGATATTCAATCAATACGACTTTCCGAAATCCCTTGCGATTACGACCAAACGTCGTATCAGCGACCTCCTTGAAAAGGGTATAAATACTTTTGACCAGAGGAATCTTGAGAATTGCCTTCTCAAAAAAATTGACAAAGAAACGCCCCAGGACATTTGCGGCAAGAACCCCAACCAGGAGCACGAAGACCAGACCGGTTGCAATCCCAAGGCCTGGGACTTTCATTCCAATCAGCTTTTCCAGTTGTAATGACACCGGCAGGGCCTGGTAAAGAACACTGTCAAGCCATCCAACTACATTCTGGACAACAAGTACCGTCAGACCGATAGGGCCAAGGACGAGTAATCCGGTTGCAAAATATTTTTTAAAATTGTGCGTCAGGAAATTATACATAGATATCTTCATCACCAGAAATCAGGCAAGATTGGATTGACCGAAATCCCAATTGACAAGATTTTTGAAAAAGGCGTCCAGGTAACTCCCCCGTGCATTCTGAAAATCAAGATAATAGGCATGTTCCCAGACATCCACGGCCAGCAGAGGCTTCAGACCATGGGCCAGAGGGGTATCGGCGTTGGCAGTTTTGATGACTTCAAGCTTGTCATTTTTCACCACCAGCCATGCCCAGCCGCTCCCGAATTGAGTCAATGCCGCATTTTTCAGCTTCTCAACACAGCTGTCAGTGCTGCCAAAATCAGCATTAATTTTTTTCAACAACTGACCAGTGGGCAATCCCCCGCCTTCGGGTTTCATTGAATGCCAATAAAACGTATGATTCCAGATTTGGGCCGCATTGTTAAAGATTGCCGCTTTTCCTGGTTCATTGACAGTCTGCAGGATAATATCTTCAAGGCTTTTACTGGCCAGATCAGTCCCATCAATCAGTTTGTTGAGATTGGCGACATAGGCACTGTGGTGTTTGCCATGGTGAAAGCCCAGAGTCTTCGCGCTGAGAGCTGGTTCCAGGGCATCAATTGCATAAGGCAGATCAGGTAGAGTAATCATCGTTTCATTGTCCTTTATGGGAAACATGGATTGCTGCCGGATGATCATTCAGAACATCCGACAAGTGTACAGATCGTCTTCATCTGATATCTGTTTGCCTTGAACGGCGTGACCATTCAAATAGAAATAATACACGTTTTCATATGAGAAACGCAAGACATCTGAGCCTCTTTGTCTGAAGCAAATAAACTGACCGGTAGTTGGTGAGTCAGGAATATGATACATTGATCCAATCAAGAGAGGTAAGATAAAAAACACCTCCCCTCTCAAGCAGGCCAATGGCTCATCACAGGACACCTTTTCCATGACTACTCAAAATGTGCGGGAAATTCGTATCGACCCCATCGTCCCCACGCGATCCGTGCTGATCTCCACCGCGCGTGGAAAAAGGCCGCGCAAGGACGAACCTTCCTTGCCAAGAGATGTAAGCGAACATGAAGAGACCTGCCCCTTCTGCCTCGGAAACGAACACCAGACCCCACCACCAGTCCTTCAGAGTCCGGCCAGCGGGCAATGGGAGATCAGGGTCGTTGAGAACCTGTATCCCATCTTAAACGACGACCCCATCGTTCCGGGCCTTATCCCGGGGATGCAACAGGTCATCGAGGGATACGGGCATCATGAGATCATCATCGACCACTCAAACCACGGGATCGCCCTCCATCAGATGAGTAAGCAGCACCTGGCCCTGCTTTTCTCCGTCTATCAGGAACGCATGCAGTTCCTCTATCAGACCTACCCCCGGGTCAGATATATCCTGGTCTTCAAGAATTTTGGCAAGGCGGCCGGTGGCAGCATTCCCCATACCCACAGCCAGATTATCGCCATGCCTCTTGTGCCACATAACGTCCAGGACGAGGTTGAGTGCAGCCGGTCTTTTTATGACAAGACAGGCTCATGCATCTTCTGCACCCTGATTGATGAGGCATTGCCCCTTGAAACAACAAGTTTCGACAGAAGTTCGGGGGAAAAACACCAAAACTATCAGCCAGGCAACTATTTTATCGAACAGGGCAAACACTTTATTGCCATCAAACCCTTTGCCAGTCGCTATGAATGGGAAATTCATATCCTGCCACTCAAGCACCAGAGCAATTTTCTTTATGCCACCGATGAAGA
The DNA here is from genome assembly GCA_937910875.1 of uncultured Desulfobulbaceae bacterium. Lineage (GTDB taxonomy): Bacteria > Desulfobacterota > Desulfobulbia > Desulfobulbales > Desulfocapsaceae > Desulfatifera. The sequence goes on from CALENA010000125.1 coordinate 7,342, forward strand.
GTTCAATGACCTGGCCGGCGTTCTCAAACGCACTATGACTCGCCTGGAAGCAGTGATCGGGGAGGTGCAATACAACTATTTCCTCCACACCGTCCCGCATGTAAAAAACAGCACCGACTCAGCCCTGAGTTTCCACTGGCATCTTGAAATCTGCCCACGAACAAGCATACCTTCCGGATTTGAATTGGGCTCCGGCCTGTTTGTCAATACCATCAATCCAGAAGAGGCCGCCTTGCAGCTCCGGCAGATCAATTTACCCTGAACTTGAGCCCTGGCGGGCCAGATTCTTCACCACTGTTTACAGAAAATTGTAGCAAACAAAATCTCGGACCGTCACAGTGACATTGCAGAACGTCCATCAGATCATTTCAGATGAGCCTTTTTTGCCCAACCAGGCTGGACCGCGTCCCTAACTTCTATTTCATGGAAATCACAAAATGACACGCGCACCGATCCTCACCCACGATGGTTTTTTCATAATGGACTCAGAAACCGAGCCATCTCTTGACAATGAACTCGGGGTACCAAAACTCGCGGGCATCATGCGGCTTGAAGAGACCAGCGACACCCTGCGCGGCGTGATCAGTGATTTCTCAGCCGACGGGCTGCTTAAAGAACGTTGCGCCCTGATTGGCCGCAGCGGACATTCTCAGATCGGACTCGATATTGATTTTGATGCAGGGATGCCCATTCTCAACAGCAGGCGCCGCTGCATCGACCTGCCCATTCAAATCATGTCGCTGAATCCCAACATTCCTGACGCCCTCTTTTCTGAAATCAAGGCCATGATGGAGAGCAACAGAAAATTGACCATCGGCAGACTCTTCATCCCCATGGTTCCATCACTCACCCATGACCAGGTCAAACAGGCCGAGGCGGACCACCATATCCTTCTGCCGCCAGGGGCTGAAATTGATAGTGATGGCGTTGTCATCCTGCCCCTGGAGAACACCCATTACCTCTTGTCCAACACCCTGCTTTCGGCTGGCCACAATACGCAGGTCGTCCTTCATGAGAGCAAGGAAGGACTTGGACTGATCCAGTACAGCGCCCGGAGCGGACGCCCTGAAATGATCCCGTCCTGTGATTTCCTCTGCAGTTCCATGCGAATTTCTCTTGGCCCCTACAATGGTCTGATTGACAGGGACCTGAACGAACCCGGGGTATTTCACCTGGCCGCCCGTCTGCTTGACGCTGTCCGCACCAGCGGTATCAACACCCCTCGTCAGGTTGAGCTCTTTAACAGTTCTGACCACGCGGTCTTGACCCAGGGCCTCCAGGTGCGGGTCCGGCTCTATCCAACTGACCCGGCAACGGCTGCCATTGCCAATCAGCTGCTCTCCTCCAATCGGGCCATGAAGATAATCCGTGATGGGGTGGATTTTGCCGATGCCACCAATATCTTCAACATCAAAATCTGCGACACCCTCTTTGACAGCCTGGGAGCAACCCCAACTGATCGCGGCAATCACAGCCGCCTGCTGACCCGAAACAAATGCACTGTTATCCAACGGGAACTGCTGGAGAACGAGTGGCACGAAAACGCCCAGAACCGAATCATCTATGAGGTGGTGCGGGGCACAATCACCTCGGGCGTGCACACAAACGAACAGATCTCTCCTGACATTCGTGCCTTCACGGAAAGCCTGGAACTGGTTGGTGGGGCCCAGAACCTGCGCCGGGTCTTTGTCACCCATGAGTTTCCCTGCACGGACACATTACGGGTCCTCAAACGCAACAATGTCGGCGTTTTTATCGGACGCAGCATCCGATTAAGTGAAACAGCTGAAAACGATCTGAGCGTGTTATCTCTGCCCCCTCTTCACAACATCTATTTCGGCCAGACGACCTATGAAACCTTCTGTGACCTGTCAGGTCGCGAAGGCGCGCGTTTCTACATGATTTTCGGAGAGGGAGATCAACGACATATCAGAGAGTTTTATCACGGGTTCTGGATGACCCGTGAGGGCAAAGAAAAGATAGTCGATATCCATACCATGGTCGCCATGTTCGGCTCTCACGTGGAAGGGACGGCAGAGGTCTTGACCGGTCAGATCCAGCAGTTTTTTGCCAAACTGCGCGTTGTCCCGGAAATTGATGGGGCCCTGGCCATCTGCCATGGGAGTGGTCCCGGAGTGATGAAAATTGCCGACGATGCCGCGGCCAGTCAGTCCATTCTCAGTATTGGCATTGGAATCGACAGTGAAAAGGTGGGCCAGCGGCCCAACCTGAGGCCGCCCGTTCTGCTCAACTTCAACAACTCGGCCAGACACATGCGGCAGAACATCCTCGACCGGACATCACTCTTTAAAATTTACAATATCGGCGGGATGGGAACGCTTGAAGAGGTGCTGATCGCCATAACCAACCTCAAGCTTTTCGAGAGCCTGCCCGCCCCCCATATCTTTGTCGACCCCTTCAACCTGGGGGAGAACAGCACTCACCTGTGGGAATCGACCCTTGAACAACTGCGCAGTGCCTCCAGCTTAAAGACCATCGGCAGTCATTCCGTGCGTCTGGCACCGGCCTGGGTACCCAATTTCTGCCACCTCGTTCGTGACTATGACGCCGTCCTGGAAATCATAACCGATTTTGTTCGTGATCCAGACGCGTACTGGGAAAAGACCGGCATACCGGACCAGGATCTTCTCCTGGCCTGCGACAACGCCGTACGGGCCGAGGTCATCATCCCGCCCTACCTGCAGAGAGCAATCAAAACAGTTCGCGACCGCAACCGGGTCAGAGAGGATTCCGACCAATGAGACACCGACTCAGCAGATCATGACGCACACGACTCTCAGGGATGCACAGACCCAGTTTTTCACTTGGTAGTCCCTGTGAACTTATAAAAACAGATACACGGCACCATTTAGCGATCTGCCAATAAATATTTACTCTCATATCTGGACTTGACAGTCTCTCGCCTTTTACTGCATCCTTAAAAGAGAAACTATGAACTGAAATGCAGGGTAGATGCCTGCAAAAACGGCAGCTCCAGCCTGGCGACAGAACATGACATCCACTATCTATCTCGCCTACGACGGTTCCATCAACGCCGACTGGGTTGCCCGCTACGCCATCAACATGGCAGCTGGCAGCCGGAATCCTCGGATCATCCTGGTCCACATCCTGACACAGACTTACTCTGCCGAAACAATAGACAAGAAAATCCATGAGATAGAGGTGGAATGCACCAGCCGGGGGGTGGAGATGACCAGCCAGGTCCTGCCCTTACGGAAGGATGTCTTCCAGTCACTCCTCAAGGCCATCCCGCCTGGCGTTGAAAGCCTCTGTGTCTGTGGGGCCCGGATCACTTCCCGTGGTAAGGGTTTTCTGGCCGGCACTATTTCAGAAAAGCTTCTGCGCCGCAAACAGTTCGACGTTCTGGCCATCCGCGTGGTCAAGCCCGGCATCCTCGGGGTCCCCAAAGAGCTGCTTTTCCCCCTTTCAGGACATCCGAGAGGCTTTCAGGCGGCCATGTCTTTTTTTCAGCTGCTGGCGCCTGAGGTGGAACAGCTGCACCTCCTGCGGATCATGAAGGTCAGTTCCCTGTGGTTCCAATATATGCCGGTGACGTCCGTCCGTGCCTTGAAGACCAAGGGTTTTGCCTATGTAAACCAGGTGATAACAGAGATCCGCGAGCAGCTGGGAGAAAACCACATCCGCCTGGACGCCAAGGTGATCCTCTCCGATGACTGGGTCAAAGAGATCCTGATCCAGGCCAGCAAGACCCGCGCCCAGATGATTCTGATGGGGGCCTCGGACCGCAACCTGCCTTCCCGCTATTTCTACGGCAACAAGATCGAACAAATCCTCCGCCGCTCCCCCTGTGATGTGGGGATTTACCGCAAGACATGAACAGCCAGGGCAGAC
>CALENA010000126.1 GCA_937910875.1 uncultured Desulfobulbaceae bacterium
ACTCAGGCCCTGCGGACCACCAAGGTTGCAACACCTGTTGGGCATATCAACTTTGATGGGCGCGGCGATGCAGTGGGCGTTGGCTTTGCCATGTATCAGGTACGAGACGGACAGTTTGTTGAAGCCAGATAAGCCTCTCTCTTGAACCGTTTCTTCAGCCTGAGACAGGGAAAACGCCCTGCCCAGGCTTTTTTTATCTCCTGATTCTCTATTCTCTGTTGATGTCTGATGGATTACTTTGTTGAACTGCTGTTCAGTGGCCTGACCCGGGGGGCGATCTATGCCCTGATTGCCCTGGGGTACACCATGGTTTACGGGATTATCGGCCTGATCAATTTTGCCCACGGCGAGATCTACATGATCGGCGCCTTCACCTCCTTTGTGGTGGCCACAGTCCTGTCGATCTATGGTTTTCCGCTCCTGGCCATTGTTGTCCTGGCCGGAGTCTGTGCGGCCATCTGGTCCAGCGCCTATGGCTACACCATTGAAAAACTGGCCTACAAGCCCTTGCGCCATGCCCCGCGCCTCTCGCCCCTGATCAGCGCCATCGGCATGTCGATTTTTCTTCAGAATTATGTGCTCCTGGCCCAGACCTCAGATTTCCTGCCCTTTCCCGAGTTGATCCCTGATTTTGCCTTTATGGAGCCCTACGCCCATATCGTTGGTTCTTCAGATCTTGTTATCCTGGTGACCACGGCCGTGCTCATGGTGGCCCTGACCATCCTTATCAAGTTCACCCGGATCGGCAAGGCCATGCGGGCCACGGCCCAGGACCGGACCATGGCCATGCTGGTGGGCATCAATGTCGACCGGATTATCTCGGTCACCTTTATCATCGGCTCGGGTCTGGCCGCCGTTGGCGGACTCCTGGTTGCCTCACATATCGGCCAGATTAATTTTTATATCGGTTTTCTGGCCGGGATCAAGGCCTTTACCGCGGCGGTTCTGGGCGGTATCGGCTCCATCCCCGGGGCGGTTATCGGCAGCTTGATCCTGGGCCTTACCGAGAGCTTTGCCACGGGATATATCTCCAGTGATTATGAGGACGTCTTTGCCTTTTCACTCCTGGTCCTGATCCTGATCTTCAAGCCTTCCGGAATTCTTGGGAAGGCTGAAACCAAGAAAGTCTGATTGAGTGTCTGTATGTTTCCTCTGAAAGACCTTAAAAGATCACTGCTGGTCTCACTCTGGTTTGCACTCCTCACCTTTCCGCTGATGGTGATCCAGGTGGACCCGATCGAGCGGGTCGTCAACTGGCGCTGGCACAATATGTTTTTTGTGGCCATGGGCAGTTTTGTCATCTCTGTGGTGAGCAAGGTCTTTTTTGCCCAGAAGGAGCAACAGCTGGCCCGGAAAAGGGATGCTGGCGATGAGGTGAGTGAAACGCTGTTCCAACGGGTCCTCCATGAACCGCGCGCCCTTTTTCTGCTTTCCATGGCGTCTCTGGTCTTTGCCCTGGCCTTTCCCTTTCTTTTTTCCACCTACCAGACAAATGTGATGACCACGGCCCTGATGTACGTGGTTCTGGGGCTGGGTCTGAATATAGTGGTCGGCCTGGCCGGCTTGCTGGATCTTGGATATGTGGCCTTTTATGCGGTGGGCGCCTACAGCTATGCCTTGCTGAATCACCACTTTGGCCTTGGCTTCTGGACTGTGCTGCCCGTTGGGGGACTCATGGCGGCCTTTTTCGGGATTCTGCTCGGGTTCCCGGTCCTGCGTCTGCGTGGCGATTATCTGGCGATCGTCACTTTGGGTTTTGGCGAGATCATTCGCCTGATTCTGGAAAACTGGAATGATTTTTCCATGGGGCCCAGCGGGATTGCCAATATTGCCCGTCCCGGTCTGTTCGGCCTTGATCTGAATCTGAATATGGCGATCCTCTATCTCTACTATCTGATGATCGCCTTGCTGATGATCACGGTTTTTGTGGTCAATCGTCTGCAGGACTCCCGTCTGGGTCGGGCCTGGGTGGCCCTGCGCGAGGATGAAATCGCCTGTCAGGCCATGGGGATTGACAAGACTCGTACCAAGCTGGTCGCCTTTGCCCTGGGCGCCTTCTGGGCCGGGATCATCGGTGTGGTTTTTGCCGCCAAAACCACCTTTGTCAATCCGGCCAGTTTTACCTTTCTTGAGTCGGCCATTATCCTCTCCATCGTGGTTCTGGGAGGAATGGGCTCGATTGTCGGCGTGATTTTCGCCGCCCTGATCCTGATTCTGTTGCCCGAGTATCTGCGGTTCCTGTCCGAGTATCGGATGCTGGTTTTCGGAGCGATCCTGGTTTTGATGATGGTCTTCCGGCCAGAGGGCCTGATCTCCAATCGCCGCCGGATCTATCAGTTCAAAAAGAAGGGGTGAGTGGGGATGATGAGCGAAACAATCCTCCAGGTCACCGGCCTGACCATGGATTTTGGTGGGATCAGGGCCCTGGACACCCTTGACTTTGAAGTCAGGGCCGGAGAGATCCTGGCCCTGATTGGCCCAAATGGCGCCGGCAAGACCACTCTTTTTAACTGTGTGACCGGGATTTATACCCCAAGTGGTGGCGATATCCTTCTTTATCAACCCGGGGTCAGGGCCAGAACGCGTCTGAATGGCCTGAAGCCCAACCATGTGGCTGAAAAAGGTGTGGCCAGGACCTTCCAGAATATCCGCCTGTTCTCGAAGATGACCGTCCTTGAAAACGTGATGGTCGGACGTCACTGCCGGACAAAGGCCTTTATTCTGGGTGCGGTCTTCCGTGACAGAAAGACCCGGGCCGAGGAGCAGGCCATCGTCGAGCAGAGTTACGCCCTCCTGAAAGAGGTCGGCCTGGCAGCTCAGGTGAATGAACTGGCCGGAAATCTCTCCTACGGTGCTCAACGACGGCTGGAGATTGCCCGGGCTCTGGCCACTGAACCCTTTCTCCTGCTCCTGGATGAACCGGCTGCTGGAATGAATCCCCAGGAGACGATTCGGCTGGTGCAATTGATTGGCAAGATCCGTGACCAGGGGCATGCCATCCTTCTGATTGAGCATGACATGAAGCTGGTCATGACCCTTTCTGATCGCATCGTGGTCATGGATTATGGTCGTAAGATTGCCGAGGGGGCTCCGGAAGAGGTACGCTCCAATAAAGAGGTGATCCGGGCCTATCTGGGTGAAGAAGGTTGAGGAGCCCTGTGGCCCCGGGCCCCCTGCAAATTGGCAAGAAGATGCTTGAACTGAAGAATATTCAGACCAGTTACGGAAATATCCAGGCCCTGAAGAATGTCAGCCTGCATATCAATATCGGTGAAATCATCACCCTGATCGGGGGCAATGGTGCAGGAAAGTCTTCCACCCTGATGACTGTTTCGGGTATTATACCCTCTCAGGCGGGCAAGGTGCTGTTCAAGGGGCAAGAAATCCAGAATCTCAAGGCGGATCAGATCGTGGCCATGGGTATCTGCCAGGTCCCGGAGGGCCGTCATATTTTTCCGGACCTCAGTGTCAGGGAAAATCTGGATATGGGCGCCTTCCTTCGCCGGGACAGGGCCGGGATCAAGACTGATTTGGAGTATGTCTATTCACTTTTCCCTATCCTGGCCCAGCGTCGCTCGCAGTCGGGGGGGACGCTCTCCGGCGGTGAGCAGCAGATGCTGGCCCTGTCTCGGGCACTGATGGCCCGCCCTGAACTCCTGCTCCTTGATGAACCCTCCATGGGACTTGCCCCCTTGATTATCAGGCAGATATTTGAGATCATCAAGAAGATCAATCAGGAACAGAACGCCACCATTTTTTTAGTGGAGCAGAATGCCCACCAGGCGCTGCATATTGCTGATCGCGGCTATGTAATTGAAAATGGGATGATTACGTTGACCGATACAGCACAAAATCTTTTAAACAACGACGAAGTTCAGAAGGCCTATCTGGGCATTTGAGAGGAATCGGGGAATGGTATGAAAAAAATTCGAACAGGGGTGATCGGGGTTGGTTATCTAGGCCGTTTTCATGCCCAGAAATATGCGGCCATGGCCGGTGTTGAACTGGTCGGGGTGGTGGATGTTAATGCGGAGCAGGCCGCAGCCGTGGCCGCTGAATGCGGGTGCGCGGCCTTTACTGATTACAGGGAACTGCTTCCCCTGGTGGATGCGGTTTCGGTGGTTGTCCCCACCACCTATCACCATCCCGTGGCCCTTGATTGTATTGCCGCCCGGGTGGATATGCTCCTGGAAAAACCCATGACCACAACCCTGGCCGAGGCTGATGAGTTGATCGAGGGGGCTGACGAACAGGGCCTGGTGCTCCAGGTTGGCCATCTCGAACGTTTTAACCCGGCAGTTCAGGCCATGGAACCCTTTCTGACCACGCCGGTCTTTATCGAGAGCCACCGGATTTCAACCTTCAAGAACCGGGGCGTGGATGTGGACGTGGTCCTGGATCTGATGATCCATGACATTGATATTATCCTCAATATCGTTAAATCGCCTCTGGAGCAGATTCACACTGTCGGGGCGCCGGTGGTGACCGCGACCACTGATATTGCCAATGCCCGGCTGATCTTTGTCAACGGGGCCACGGCCAATGTGACCGTCAGTCGCGTCTCGCGCACCAATACCCGGAAGATGCGGATCTTTCAGCCGGGCTCCTATATCAATGTCGACTTTGCAAACCGCAAGGTCATGACCATTCAACTGGGTGAGCAGTTGCGGGCAGGGGGCATGCCGGAGCAGGAGGTCAAGATCAATACCTTTCCCGAAAGCGATGCCCTGCGCAGTGAGATCGAACATTTCATGACCAGTGTGCGTGAGCGCAGCCAACCCCTGGTTTCAGGTCTGGCTGGTCGCCGGGCCCTGGATGTGGCCCTGCAGGTCATGGATCAAATCCGTGAACATCAGAAGCTTGAGGCCTATCAACAGGTCCGGGCAGCCCTGCAGCGATGAAGAAGGTCATGATTGTGGCCGGGGAGGCCTCCGGTGATCTGCACGGTTCGCGTCTGGTCAGGGCCATGCGGGAGCAGGAGCCGGATCTCACTTTTGCCGGGATGGGGGGAGAGGAATTGGCCGCAGCCGGGGTTGAGATTCTCTTTGATGCCGAGAAGATTGCGGTGGTGGGCCTGGTTGAGGTCCTGTTTCATCTCTCAGATCTGGTGGCAGCCCAGAAGACTCTGCGCCGGTGGATGGTGGGCGAACGTCCCGATCTCCTGATCCTGATCGATTTTCCTGATTTTAATCTGATGCTTGCCGGTCGGGCCAAAAAGCTGGGGATTCCGGTCTTCTATTATATCAGCCCCCAGGTATGGGCCTGGCGCTCGGGTCGGGTCAAGACCATGGCCCGCTTGGTGGATACGATCGGGGTTATCCTGCCCTTTGAAGAGGCCTTTTATCAGGAGCGTGGTGTAAAGGCCCATTATGTCGGCCATCCACTCCTGGATTCAGTGCGGGTGGTCAGCGATCGGAGTGCATTCTGCGCGGAGCAGGGGATCGACCCGGAGCGTAAGCTGGTGGGTCTGCTGCCCGGCAGTCGGCGGCGGGAGATCGCCTCCCTGCTCCCTGACTTTCTGGATGCGGCCTTTCGCATGCAGACCAAGGTTGAGACTCCGCTGACCTTTCTTCTGCCTGTGGCCCCAACCATCAGCGATGAGGAGTTGCAGGCCCATGGGCTGAACGACTATGGCTCACGGCTTGATATCCGGGTGATCCGCCGGAATCGCTATGATTTGATGGCCGCCTGTGATTGTGCCCTGGCCGCATCCGGCACTGTGACCCTGGAGCTGGCCCTGCTTGACGTGCCCATGGTTGTGACCTACCGGGTCTCCCCGCACACCTATCTGCTCGGTCGCTGTCTGATTGGTGATATCAAATATTTTTCACTGGTCAATCTGATTGCCGATCAGGCCCTGGTCCCGGAACTCCTCCAGGATGAGGTCAATCCCCGCCGGATTGAAAAGGAGTTGTGCCGTCTGCTCTTTGATGGGCCCAGTGTGCAGGTGATCCGTGCCGGGCTGGCCCTGGTTCGGGAACGGTTGGGGGCCGCTGGTGCTTCAACGCGGGCGGCAAAGATTGCCCTTGCACTTCTGACCTGATTTTTTTTAGAAGAGGAAGAACGGCAGACTGGCGAGCCGTCAGGTCAACGCGCTGATCATCTGATGATTTTACGCACGGAGAGAAAGAGTCTGCCACCTGAGTTGTCTGGAGTGTTGGCAGTGAAAAATCCGCGGTCGAGAGAAAACTCCAGATCCCTGTCGTGGATCGGGCAGTGGAAGGCCAGGCGGTAGGCGCAGAGTTGGAGGGGGAGTTCGGGGAGAAGAGGCGTGGGCTTGCCGTATCGGGGGTCACCGATCAGGGGGTGGCCAGCCCCTGCCAGATGACGGCGGATCTGGTGGGTGCGGCCGGTATGAAGGCGGATATCGAGAAGAGTGGTGTCATGTTCCGGGAGGTAGCGGAGTATTTCGGCCGTGGTCCGGGAAGGCTTTTCATCGAGGGGCTGGTCAAACTCCAGGGTCTCGCCGGTCTGGCCGAGCTGTCCTGAGACCTCGGCCCGGTAGTATTTCGCGATCTCTCCGGCCTGGAGAAGCCGGGTCAGGGCCGCGGCCCCTTTGCGGTTATGACCGATCAGGATCAGGCCAAAGGCCTCACGATCCAGGCGGTGGATCAGGCGGGCATCGCTTTGTTTCAAAGACTGCTGTTCGATGTGGCGGGTCAGGGAGCAGTGGTCTCCGTAGGGGCTGCCCTGGCTGAGCAGACCGGCTGGTTTGTACCAGACGCTGTAGGCCCCCTGGTCGCTGATCAGCAGGGGAGAAGGGGCGGTGCGGCTGAGAATCTGCTCGTCGTAATAGATGTCGATCCGGTCCTTGGGGCCCACCGGGAAGTTAGCCTTGCGAATCCTTTTTTCATTCCAGCCCGGTCGGGTCAGCCAGACCGCTCCCTTGGTCAAGGCCTCCTTGATCTTTTTCATTGACAGGGGGCAGCGTTTCAGCAGGACGTCACCCACCGTCTGCTGGGTTGCCGGACGCAGCCGGAGGTGAAAGGGGGCGGCTGGTTGGGGGTCGAGCGGGTCCTTATTTGCCAAAGTTGCACACCGGGTACTGACATTGTTTACAGTTGCGACAGAGCCCGCCGTGGCCCATGCGTGCCAGTTCTTCACGGCCGACGGTTTCACCGGCAAGGATTCGGGGCAGGATCAGGTCGAAGATGGTGATTTTGTGAAACATGCCGCAGGCCGGGAGACCAAGGACCGGAACCGTGCCGATTCGGCCACAGAGGAACATGGCTCCGGGCAGGACCGGAGTGCCGTAGGTGCAGTCTGAGGCCCCGGCATTGGCTATGCCCAGCCGGGTCACATCGTCCGGATCAACCGACATGCCACCGCTGGTGATGATCAGATCGGCGCCTGCGGCCAGACAGTCACGGATGGCCTGGCCGATCAGCTCTATATCATCCGGGGCAAAGACCACCTTGATCACCTCGGAGCCGATAACCTCCAGTTTCTTGCGCAGGACAGGTTCGAAGCGGTCCTGGATTCGGCCGTGGAAGACCTCGTTGCCGGTGATTACCAGCCCGGCACGCGCCTGGCGCAACGGCTTGACCTCAATCACGGGGTGAAATGCCTCGGCCACACTGATGGCCTCCTCGACCAGCTGCCGTTTGCTGAGCAGGGGGATGAGACGGGTGCCGCCAATGGTCTCACCCTTTTTCACCGGCGTGTTGGTCTGCAGGGTGGCACACATGACCTCACCTAACAGATTGAAGCGGTAGAGCCCTTCTTCATTGATCTTGAGCAGGCCGTCCTGTTCGGCAATGATGGTGATTTTTCCTTCCACCGGTTCATTGGATCGGCCGGCATTGTCACCGCACAAACTCTTGGCCAGAAGTTCGGCTGCCTCGTTTTCATGGATCTCCTCGGGGCCCAATTTCAGGACGTATATATGCTCCTTGCCCAGTCGTTTGAGGTGATCGATGTCTTCGGGCCGGATGATGTGGCCTTTTTTGAAGGCCCGGCCCTTAAAGGTGTCCTTGACAATCTCGGTGATATCGTGGGGCAGGACCATGCCGACGGCCTGGTCTACAGGGATAGTTTTTTGCATGATGTAAGTCTATTATAGTTGAATGTGGATAAAACGTTATGCGCCGCGTCTGGTTCCAGGCCAGAGCAGGGTGTGGAGCTGGAGCTGGAGGCGGACAGGAAGCCGGTCGTTCATAATCAGTGCAGCCAGATCGCCGGGAGAAAAGCGGTCAGTGACCGGAGAGAACAGAACAGGGGCCGAACAGTTGGCCAGGTTTCGGCGGACAAAGTCTCGGGCCCAGATATAGTCGTCTGGACCACTGAGAACGAACTTAATTTCAATGGAGTCGGGCTGTGCATTGCTTCTGGAACGGATCAACTCCAGATTCTGGTGGGCAAAAGAGCCCTCACTGCCGCTGCCGGGGCATTTAATATCAAGAATGACCACGGCGGCAGCGGGAACCTGGTCGATGACCACTGAGCCGTTGGTCTCAATCAGAACCGGGCGGCCCTGATCCAGCAGGGCCTGAATCAGGGGCAGGCAGTCTGCCTGGAGCAGGGGTTCACCGCCGGTGATTTCGACCATGACCTCGGGCTGCTGGTCCACGGCCGCAAGGATTGCAGCCAGATTCATGGCTGTTCCGCTCTCTTCATAGGTGTAGCTGGCGTCGCAGTAGTTGCAGCGCAGATTGCAACCGGCCAGACGGATGAAGAAGCAGGGAAGACCAGCTCGGGTCGATTCGCCCTGGAGCGAATAGAAGAGCTCAGAGACCAGCAGTTCAGCCATTGGCGCCGTAGTAGGTGAGGCCTGAGGACTCGGTCTCGAACACGGTGACACTGTGCATATGATAGCGGTCGTGTTTGAGGATCGGCGTCAACTGGTTAAAAAGAAAGGCTGCAATATGCTCGGATGAGGGATTCCGGTCCTGAAAGGCCGGGAGTTCATTGAGATCCTGATGATCCAGCAGGTCAACAACCGAGTTAACCTCTTTTTTGAGGATCTTGAAATCAATGCCCATACCCATCTCGTCAACCTCACTGGCCCGGACCGTGACCCGGACTTTCCAGTTGTGTCCGTGCGGTTTTTCACAGTTTCCAGGATAGTTGCGCAAATGGTGAGCACCGGCAAAGTGAGTGTCGATGAAGATGTCATACATGGTTGTTCCTCCGAATGGCGGTCTCTGAAGCGGTCGTCATGTGTTTGTACGTTTTTGGCTGAAATGCGCAGGTGGGGTGGTTCGGAGCTTGAAAAAAAAACGACCTGCGTGTTACAGTTATTTTTTTAAAAATCGATTGGCTGATCCCTAAGGTGGGGTTGTCTGAATGTAACAAAAAAGGAGTCAAAGAGCCATGGCCTTTATTGCCCCCTTCAGGGGAGTCTGTTTTAATCCGAAAAAAGTCGGCAGGCTTGACGATGTCATGACCCCTCCCTATGACGTGATCAATGATACTCTGATTGCGGCCTATCTCGAGAAGAATCCCTATAACATGATTCGCCTGGATATCACCAAGAGCGCAAAAGCTGTGAGTGATGATGGGCATGATACCCGCTATCAGGATGCCGCGTCTCTGTTTCAGCAGTGGCTTGATGACCAGGTCCTGCAGCGGGATGCTGAACCGGCCATCTATCTCTATGAGACGGAATATAATCATCCTTCCGGGAAAACGCTCACCCGAAAAGGCCTGGTCTGTCTGGTGGGTCTGGCCGAGTTTGCCGAAGGGGTGGTCAAACCCCATGAGCGGACCTTTGAGACCGTGATCGCGGATCGGCTCAGGTTGATGGAGACCTGCAAGGCCCAGTTCAGTCAGATCTTCTCTGTTTTCTCAGACCCTGATAACCGGGTCATGACCCGGCTGGAGCAGGTGCGGGGAGAGGCCCTGGGCGCAGTCCGGGATGCCGACGGTTGTCTGCACTCGCTGTGGCGGGTGAGTGATGGTGATGCCATTTATGCTGTCCAGCGTTTTTTCCTCGACAAGTCGGTGTACATTGCCGACGGGCATCATCGGTACACCACCTCCCTGGCCTATCGCCGGAAGCTGACGGCCGCCAGGGGCTCTCTTGATCCCAAAGATCCGGCCAATCATATCATGATGTACCTCTGTCCCATGGAAGATCCCGGTCTGTCAGTCCTGCCCACCCATCGCCTGGTCAACTGGCCCGGGCAGATGGCGGTGACAGATCTGCTCGCCTGTATCGGTCCCTATGTTGATGTTGAGGAGATGAAGAACGGCAGCCGGGAATCGCTGGTGGGTGAGGTCATGAGTCGCATGAATGAGTTGGAAAATCTGACCCTGGAGAAGAGTTCATCTACCTTTGGCCTCTATCACCCCGGTGAGGATCGCTGCTTTCTCCTGACCATGAAGTCTGAGGCCAGATCCTCTCTGGATGGTCGTCCCGATGTCCTCAGAGATCTGGATGTAGTGATTCTTTCTGATCTGCTCATTGAAAAGGCACTGGATCTGGATCATACGCGCTGTGAGCAGGAAAATCTGGTCCGCTATTTCAGTGATGCCGATGAGGCGCTGGATGTGGCAGTCAAAAATTCCATGGATGGTGACAAACAGACTCCGCTCCTCTTTGTCATGAATCCCACCCGGGTGGGGCAGGTTCAGGATGTGGCGGATCAGGGGCTGGTCATGCCCCATAAGTCCACCTATTTTTATCCCAAGATCATGACCGGACTGCTCTTTCATCAACTCAAGGATGGTGAGATCATCAACCGTCTGGATTGAGGTGAACTTGCCGGCGACTGCGAAAGCGAGAGCGGTCACCCGCGACGCCCTCTTTGATGGACATCTGTACTGCTGCCAGCACCGGCCCGGGTATCGTTTTTCCGTGGATGCGCTCCTGGTTGCTCATTTTTCCCGGCCGCACTCTGGGGCCAGGGTCCTGGATCTGGGGAGCGGTTCCGGGATTATTGGCCTGATCATCTGTTATCGCTGGGGCCGGGAACTGGCCGGGCTGTCATGCCTGGAACTCCAGCCGCAGCTGGCTGAACTGGCCCGAACCAATGTCCGGGACAATGGCTTTTCTGATCTGATGACCGTGACCCACGGTGATTTGCGCCGAATCCTGGATCATTTCCCGGCCGAATCCTTTGATCAGGTGGTCTGTAACCCACCCTTTTACCCGTTGACCAATGGTCGGCCGAGCCAGAACCAGGAGGCCTTTGTTGCCCGGCACCAGGTGCATGGCGGCCTGACTGAGATCGTGGCTGCTGCGGCTGCGGTCTGTCGGCATCGGGGGCGAGTGGTCATGGTGTACCCGGCAAAAGAGCTGGCGGGTCTGCTTGCAATTCTGATGGCTGAACACCTGACACCCAAGCGGCTGCAACTGGTCTACACGTCTCCTGGCTCGACCCGTGTGGCTCGGCTGGTTCTGGTTGAGGCGGTCAAGAATGGTGGGGAGGGGCTGTCTGTCCTGCAACCTTTCTACATCAACGAACGGCCAAGTGGTCCTTTGACAGCGGAGATGCAGAGGATCTATGAGACTGAGCAGGTGTAAGGTTCCAGCCCAAGGCTGAACAGGTGTGATACTCATCATCGCTGAGTGGATGAGACAATAATTTTAAGATGAGGCAAAAGCAATAATGCTGGCAACAATCCACAGTGGCACGGTTCAGGGAGTGGAGGGACTTCCTGTGGCCGTAGAGGTCGATATTGCCTTGGGTCTGCCGGTTATGGCCACGGTTGGATTGCCTGACTCCAGTGTCCGGGAAAGCAAGGATCGGGTCAAGGCCGCCATCCGTAACTGTGGGTATGAATTCCCGGGTCGAAGAATCACGGTTAATCTGGCTCCGGCTGATGTCAAAAAGGCTGGGGCCGGATTTGATCTGCCCATTGCTCTGGGGATTCTGGCGGCCTCCGGTGCCCTGGAGAGCGTGAGTCTTGCTCATTATTGCGTTTTGGGTGAGTTGGCCCTGGACGGGGCGCTGCGCCCGGTGCGTGGTGTCTTACCCGTGGCCCTGGCTGCGCGAAAACAGGGGCTCAAGGGGATGATCGTTCCGGTTGAGAATGGCCTGGAGGCGGCCGTGGTTGATGGCCTGGCCGTGATTCCTGTCCGGACCCTGCCCGAGGCCGTGGAGTTTCTGGCCGGTCGAGTCCAGAGGGAGCCGCTTCAGGTCGATCCTGTTGCCTCGTTTGCGCGGGCCTGGCGCTACGATGTTGATTTCAATGAGGTCAAGGGCCAGGAACAGGTCAAGCGGGCCCTGGAGATCGCTGCAGCAGGTGGTCATAATATCTGCCTCAAAGGACCGCCTGGATCGGGCAAGACCATGCTCGCGCGCCGCCTGCCCACTATTCTCCCTGATCTGAGTTTTCCTGAGGCCCTGGAGACTTCCAAGATCTACAGTATTGCCGGCCTCCTCCCGGATGATCTCCCGCTCATGGCCACCAGGCCTTTTCGTGCTCCGCATCACACCATCTCAGATGCCGGGCTGGTGGGTGGGGGACAGGTTCCTCGCCCAGGAGAGGTCTCGCTGGCCCACAACGGAGTCCTGTTTCTGGATGAGTTGCCCGAGTTCAAGAAACACGTCCTGGAGGTTTTGCGTCAGCCCCTGGAAGATGGGAGTGTGACCATTGCCCGGGCCAGTGTCAGTCTGCGTTTTCCGGCCAGAGTGGTTCTGGCTGCGGCATATAACCCCTGCCCCTGCGGGTATTATGGCGACAAACGGAAAGAGTGCACCTGTACGCCCCAGCAGATCCAGCGTTATGAGAGCAGACTCTCCGGGCCGCTCCTGGACCGGATAGATCTCCATCTCGAGGTCCCGGCCCTGGCCTATGAAGAGATGAGCGGAGAGCGACAGGGGGAGTCGTCAAAGGTGATCAAGGCGCGGGTCGACGCGGCCAGAGGGATTCAGAGTGTACGCTATCAGGGGCTGGATCGTATCTACTGCAATGCCCTGATGGGTCCGGGAGAACTCGAGCGTTACTGTGTCCTGGAGCAGGCCTCCTCAGCCCTTCTGGAAAAGAGTGTACGCAGGCTCGGGCTTTCGGCCCGGGGGTATACCCGTATCCTCAAGATTGCCCGGACCATCGCTGATCTGGCCGGCAGCGAGTCCATCAAGACCGCCCATCTGGCCGAGGCCATTCAATACCGGCGGCTGGCCTGAGTGCCTGGGGCAGGCGGATTTATTCCGAGAGAGTCCGGTCGAGCAGTGGTGGGTGCGACAGCCTGTCAGACCAATTGCCTTTTGAAAAATCAGATAAGGACGAGTCATGGATCAACTGGTGAATGAACTGCAGAAGATGATGGCCTTCAAGGATACCATTGATATCGGTGATATCGTCATGGTGGCTGGCGAAAAACCACAGATGTTGAGCTATGCCCTGGTCAGGAGTATCGAGGCCGATAACAGCCGTCGGGACGAGTGGTGGCATCTGGGCCTGACCTTTCTCCTTGTGCCCCCGCAGGAGGTGACCTGGACACTCAGGACTGAGCAGATGACCGGGATGGAGATCTTTACCATGGGCGGTGACAAGCGTTTTATCAAGGCCGTTGATTTTGCCGGAGCAGCCCTTGCACCACCACAGACACAGCCACAGTTGAAGAATGAGCCCAAACCGAAGAGCGGGCAGAAAAAGGGATTGATCAAACGGATCAAGTAAGAATGACACTCAACGAGCGGGCCCTGATTGAACTGATTCGCAAAACCGACCGAGGTCAAGCACCAGGTCTGATCCGGGGGATTGGTGATGACTGCGCGGTCTTTGAGCCGGGTTCAGAGCCGTGGCTGATCAGTACCGATACCCTGGTGGATCATATCCATTTTGAACGGGCCTTTCATCCGCCCCGTCTCCTCGGGCGCAAGAGCATGGCCGTCAATCTCAGTGATGTGGCGGCCATGGGTGGCAGGCCCTGTTTTGCTTTGTTGTCGCTGGCCTTGCCGCCGGATTTGTCCGGTGAGTGGCTGGATGAATATGTGGCCGGGGTCAGGGCGATCCTGGACGAGCATGGCTGCACGCTTATCGGTGGCGATACGGTCCGCGCAAATGAGTTGATGATCTCGGTTACGGTCCTGGGTCAGGCCGAGGCAGGGGCAGTCCTGTATCGTTCAGGGGCCGGAACCGGAGATGTGGTCATGGTCAGTGGTCCCCTGGGGTCCTCTGCTGCCGGACTGGCCCTGCTCCAGAAAAACGAGGAGGCGCGGCACCAAGAGTGGTCAACGGGACAATGGACCGAGCTTATTGCGTCTCATCTTGATCCTGCCCCTCAGGTGCAGTTGGGATTGGTTCTTGCGGCCAGTGGGATGGTGACGGCCATGCAGGATCTCTCTGATGGCCTGGCTACGGATCTGGCCCATGTCTGTCGAGAGAGTGGGGTCGGGGCCTTGATCCGGGCGGATCAACTCCCCCAATTGCCCGAACTGGTCGCGGCGGGTCGGTATCTGGCCCATGCCCCACTGGATTGGATACTCAGGGGCGGTGAAGATTATCAGCTGGTTTTTACGGTGCGGATCGGATCGGTGCCGGCGCTCCAGGCATTATTGACGGAGAAAGGACTGGCTGAGGCCGTTGAGGTGGGCGAAATCCGTGCCGGGGCCGGAGTCTTTCTGGAAAGCGAGCCAGGCAAGGAGCAGGAAATCACCTTTCAGGGATTTGAACACCGAGGTGAACAGTGATCGGGTGAAGTTTCGGTGCGAGCAAGTGGAAGAGCCGGGTCAGAGCCAGAACTCAGGATATTTTCGATTTTTAGGGATATTGTTCACCAGGAGGGCCACGCCCAGCATGATCAGGGCTCCGGCTCCAACCGGCATCAGGACATATAAAAAGCCTAAGGCATGGATCTTGTTACTGCCGATCACAGCGATCAGGGCCGTGGCTCCTCCGGGCGGATGCAGGGTCTTGGTGACATGCATGGCACCAATGGCTGTGGCCACAGCTACGGCCGAGGCGAGCCACATCTGATCGCCAAGTAATTTGTAACAGGCAACCCCGATGATTGCCGAGACAAGGTGTCCGCCGATCAGATTTCTGGGTTGGGCCAGAGGGCTTTTGACCGCCCCGTAGATCAAGACCGCAGAGGCACCAAAAGAGCCGATGATCATGACCAGATCCGTTTCCGTGATCAGGTTGTAATGCATGAAAGAGACCGCGGAGATGCCTAGAAAGGCCCCGACCCAGGACCAGATTATTTCCGGCACGCTGACCATGGGCGGGCTTAGGCTCGTCCCTTTCATCTTTTGAAAATAGCTGCAGATTTTCGGTTTCTCGTGCGTTTCTTGTTTCATGATGGGCCTGCTATATTGGGGGTCAGCCCACGGTTTCCTGATATTTTTTGTACTGCTTGTCAATGGCCAGAGCGGGTCGAATCAGCATGGTCACCACAAAGGCACCGGTTGCCAGGACTCCAAGGGTGATGAGAATCTCGACGCTGCTCGGGACATAATCAACCACTTCCCCCATGGGCGAAGGAACAAACCCGGGAATAATCAGGCCAAAGCCTTTTTCAATCCAGATCCCGCTGAAGAGACTGATGGCTGCTACCATCAGGTAACGCGGGCTCCATTTGCTTGGAGCAAAGGCAAAGAGCAGGGTTCCCAGAATATTGAGGCTGATGGCCGTCCATATCCATGGGACCAGGGAACTGTGTCCGTCCAGGCCGAAAAAGAGATACTGGGCCGAGAGGCTGTGGTGGGTGAAGGCATAAAATTCCTTAAACACCTCGGAAAAGAGCATCACCAGATTGATGACCGCTGAGACAACGATGATTCTCTGTAACTTGGAGAATATTTTTGTGTCAACCACGTGGTCGGTGTTCTGTTTGATGGCAATCAGCACCAGCATGATGACGGCGGGTCCTGCGGCAAAGGCTGAGGCCAGGAATCTGGGACCGAGGAGCGGGTTGTTCCAGAATGGCCGGGCCGGCAGTCCCTCATAGAGAAATGCCGTTACCATATGAATGGATACCGCCCAGAAGATGGAGAGAAAGACAAAGGGCCGGTACTTCCAGTCCACCGGTGGTCTGTTGTGGTAATTGCAGTAGAGGATGTAGAGAGGCACGATCGCGTTCAGGGCCAGATAGCCGTTCAGGACGATCATGTCCCAGGTGAGAATGGAGGAGGGCCAGTTGAACAGGCCGATCCCCGGGATCATATGCCAGACCTTTAACGGGCCACCCATATCAGCGGTGATAAACATCAGGCACATGATCAGGGCCCCGACTGCCACGCCCTCACCGATGATGACGACCTTGTGCAGGTCTTTGTCTTTGAGGATATAGGCAGGCAGAATCAGCATGACAGCCGCCGCCGCCACGCCCACAAAAAAGGTGAAGTTGGAAATATAAAGGCCCCAGCTGACGATGTTTGACATGCCGGTGGCAATGAGCCCTGTCTGAAACTGTTGGGAGTAGGCAAAGGCTCCTGCGCCCATGAGGGAAAACAGCGCGGCCAGATAAATTTTAAATCCAGTTCCCCCGGACAGAGCCCAGCGGGCACAGTCCGAGACAAAGGCAATAAATCCTGTATGCGGGTTCGTAGTCATCATTTTTTCCTTGGGGTGGCTCAAAACAGCAACGGATGGACGTCAGTTCTCAGTTGTGGTTTTTTTATATAAAAGTTCATCGGAGACCATCTCTGGCCATGCCGAAGGAACGAACTTTTATGGTTGGTTGTGGCTGACCATATTGCTCCAGCCATGCTGGTTAGTCCATGAAGTACCAGAATTTAGGATCAGTTCCCAATTCTTCTTTGAAGCGGAAGACCTTTTTATTTTTTAAGACAAAACGGATCTCGCTGTTCGGGTCAAGGAGATTGCCAAAGACCCTGGAGCCGGTCGGGCAGGCATCGGCACAGGCCGGCAGTTTCCCCTGACGGGTCCTCTGGATACAGAAGGTACATTTTTCCATGACCCCTTTCATTCGCAGGCGGTTACCGAGATAATGCTGTTTGAGATTGATTTCTTCCTTGGGAACTTCAGGCTGGCCCCAGTTGAAACGGCGGCCCCAGTACGGGCAGGCGGCCATGCAATAGCGGCAGCCGATGCACCAGTCGTAATCGACCACAACAATACCGTCGGGTTCGCGCCAGGTAGCCTTGGTGGGGCAGGCCTTGATACAGGGGGCGTTTTCGCAATGAAAACACTGGACTCCCATGTAAAACTTGTCCTCCACCGGCACTTCATGATGGTATTTGCCGTCACCTGAGGTCGGATCCAGCTGGCCTGGATTCAACTCAAAGATTCGGATGTACTGGGTCTTTGAGTTGCGGTCCAGATTGTTCTCCTGCACGCAGGCCTCAACGCAGTCCATGTAGCCCTTGCAGCGGGAGATGTTGAATGCGTAGCCGAACAGCACCTGCTCCCGTGGCTCCTGGTCTGAGACCTGGATATCCAGATCGTGCTGGATCTTGGCCAGTCGTTCCAGGCGCGTGACCGTGTCATCCTTTTCCTGCTGGGTCATTAACCGGTAGTTTTTCTTGAAATACTCTTCCCACTTGAGGCCCATCTCCTCGGTTGAGCCCTTGCCCACGCACCCGCCAGTCACCAGTCCGGCCGAACCTGCGGCTGCGGTGATCGACAGGCTTTTCATGAAATCCCTGCGGGTGCTCTTGGTGTCCAGTATATCTTCTGTCTTCATGGGGCCTTCTTTCTTTTCCCTGACGGTCATGGCCTCTCCCTATTCATCCAGCGGCAGAGAGTAGGTCTCTGGCATTTTTGTTTTAAACGCCGGGGAGTGTGGATTGTGACAGCTGGTACAGTTGCGCACCACCCGTTCTCCGGCCCAGTAGGTCTCTCGCTTACCGTGGGCGCCGCCCAGCCAGTCGCGCTTCTGGCGGAAATGACATTGGCCGCAGAGCCGATAACTGTGGTCAAAATCAATCTTTCGCCCCTGCTTGTCGACCAGGGAGTCACGATCCTCGGCGTCATGACAATCAATACAGGCCAGGGCGTTGTCTGCAAGGCCATGGTGGATAATGATGTCCCCATGGGTGAAGAGTGCGCCATCTTGGACCAGCACCGGCTTGTTGTTATGGCAGACACTGCAGCGAAAGCGGTCTGTGGCATCCTTGCGGGCAAGGACCTTGAACGAACCACCCTGGTACAATTCCTGTGCCTGGACCGTCTTCAGCGGTAATTGATGGGCCGAATCGATCTTCATGCTGTCAAACGGCTCATCAGCGGACTCGATCTGCTCCATGACGCCCCCCCCCTGGCTGGCCATGGCCAGTTGAATCGACAGGAAGGATGCGCTCAGAAAAAGAAAAAGCAGACGGGAACCATAGGTTATTTTCCTCATAACTGTTTTATCATCCTGATTACTGGTTTCTTGTAAATTCTGTTACGGGTTCAGTAAAGACCATGGGGACATGGCATTGCCGGCAGTTTCCCCGTGAGGCATGTTCAACCCGGATCTCGGCCACTGCCGCAGGTCCGCTGTGGCAGGCGATGCAATCTGCTCGCAGCTGCAGGCTGTGGGGAATCTGCGGCGGGGAGCCGCCCATCTGGGACAGGCCCAGTTTGGGTGGATTGATTGACTGCCAGTTGGTCTCCACAAAGAGTTCTTCCGTTCGCCTGGGCACGTGGCATTGCACGCAATTTTCATAGTCAGGGTGCGGAGTGACCGGGGCAAAGGCATCCTGCTCAGCCACATATCCTCCTCGACCATGACAGGAGATACATTTTATCCCATCATCGGCAAATGATGCGGAGACCGGGTGGGGAATGCGCGGCGGTGAGCCGGGATATTGCCGCAGTTCATAAAATTCGTTGAGCGTTCGTTTCCCGTCGGTGCCGGTGGTGGCAGCAAGGGGGGTGTCGTCAAAACGTTTGTAAATTCTCTCACCGTCTGAATCAAAGCCCTGGGGAATACCGGGTGCTGCCTGAACAGACAGCGCCCCAAGGGCTCCGGATAAGCAGACAGCGGCAAAACTGACAATTATTTTGCCATAGATCGTATCTGCTTGTTTCATTATGCTTTCTCCAGGCGAACCGCACATTTTTTGTAATCAGGCTGCTTTGAGATGGGGCAGAAAGCATCCAGGGTCACCTCGTTGATTTTATAATTCTCGTCAAAGAAGGGGACAAAGACCATGCCGCGGGGCGGGACGCCACGGCCGTTGATGGAGGCCTTCATGGTTACCGAGCCGCGTCTGGAGATGATCTTGACCTTCTCGCCGTTGACAACGCCCAGAGCCATGGCATCTTCGGGGTTGATCTCCACGTAGGATTCAGGCATGGCGTTGTGGAGAATAGGTACCCGGCGGGTCATGGAGCCGGTGTGCCAATGTTCGATCACCCGACCGGTGTTAAGCCAGAAATTGTATTCCTCATCCGGCGACTCGGCTGCCGGCTCATAGGGGCGTGCCCAGATCCAGGCGCGGCCATCTTTTTTGCCGTAGAAGTCAAAGTCGGTGCCGGGTTTGCAGGCCGGATCATACTTGGTGTTAAAGCGCCAGCGGGTTTCCTTGCCATTGACAAAGGGCCATTGCACACCGGAACGCTCTTTGAGCACGGTGTAGGGGGCCATGTTGTGTTTGGGGTTGTCGTGGAACCGGCGGTACTCTTCCCAGATCTTGCCAATGTACTCGTCTTCACCCCAGGGGAACTGCTTTTCAAAGCCAAGTCTTCTGGCGACCTCAATGATCTGCCAGGTGTCGGACATGGCCTCACCGGGCCCGGGCACAATGCGATCAAAATGCTGGGTCCTGCGCTCGGAGTTTCCGAACATCCCCTCCTGTTCAATCCACATGGCGGATGGAAGGATTACATCAGCCACATCAGTGGTCGGGGTCGGATAAACATCTGAGACAACGATGAAGCGATCGTCCTTGAGGGCGCCGTTCCGGTAGCGGTTCAGGTTGGGCATGGTGACCATGGGATTGGTCACCTGAATCCACATGAAGCGAATATCGCCCCGGTCCAGGGCGCGAAACATCTCAACGGTATGGTAGGTGGGTTTGGGGTCGATATTGGTGACCGGCACATCCCAGATCTTGGCGGCCATTTCCCGGTCGTGCTCGTTCATGACCACGCCATGGGGGAGTGCATGGGTCAGGGTGCCGACCTCACGTACCGTGCCGCAGGCACTGGGCTGGCCGGTAAGAGAAAAGGGGCTGTTGCCCGGGGTGGAGATCTTACCGGTGAGCAGATGGATATTGTAGACCAGGTTCTGAATCCAGGTGCCGCGGACGTGCTGGTTCATGCCCATGCACCAGAAGGAGGTCACCTTCTTGGTCGGATCGCCGTACAGAGAGGCCATGTACTTGATGTCTTTGGCTGAGACGCCGGATATCTTTTCAGCTTTTTCCGGGGTGTAATCCTTGAGGAATTCTTTGTATTCTTCAAAGGAGATGTCTTCGGGCTTGTCCGTGAAGGCGAAATGGTCCTCGGTCCCGTAACCGATATTGGTCTTTCCCTTATGGAATGTGGTGTGCTTGTTGACGAAATCCCAATTGACCCAGTCATTGCGAATGATTTCGTAACAGATGGCATTGGCCACGGCCAGGTCGGTACTGGGTTTAAAAAGAATAGATTTGTCTGAGGCCTGGCTGGATCTGGTGCTCCGGGTGGCAAAGTCAATGATGGTTACGTTTCCTTTGCGCTTCCGGCTGGCCAGCATCCTGGAGAAAAGGACTGGGTGCATCTCGGCCATGTTATTGCCCCAGGTGACAAAGACATCGGCATGCTCGATATCCTCGTAACAGCCCATGGGTTCGTCAATGCCAAAGGAGGTCATGAAACCGGTGACCGCACTGGCCATGCACAGGCGGGCATTGGCCTCGACATTATTGGTGCCGAGACAGCCCTTGAAGAGCTTTGAGGCCACATAGCCGTCCGGGATGGTCCACTGGCCGGAACCGTACATGGCAACGGAGTCTTTGCCGTGCTTCTGCATGGTTTCCTTGATCTTGTCGGCAATCAGGTCCAGGGCCTCCTTGATGGGGACCTCGACCATTGTATTTCCCCGGCGGACTTTGGCTGTGGTGATCCGGTCCTTGCCATAAAGGGCCTGGACGGAATGAAAGCCTTTGACACAGCACAGTCCTTTATTGACGCTGCAGTTGGGGTCGCCTTTCACGGCCACGGCCCGATCTCCTGAAACGCCCACCAGGACGCCGCAACCGGTTCCACAGAACCGGCAGGGTGCCTTCTGCCAGTTGATCTGTCCAGAGGCACCGTTTTGTTTCTGCCAGTTGGCAAAGCTGATGCCGGGAAAAATTGATCCGGCAGCGGCAATGGCACTGCCTGCTGCTGCACTCTTGATGAACGCTCTTCTGTTTAGCTTCATAGCTTCCTCTGTTGTCTCCCTGGTTATTGTTCAGCGTTATAGCCAAAGGTCATGCTGAGTGATTGCAGTGATGGTAATTTTTTCAGCATTGCCTGAAGATTAATCTCTGTCTTCTCGTCAGGGGTGTCTGTCACCAGAATCACCACGTCTTGATTGTCGGAGGGAATGGTCTCGCAATACTCCATGACCGACAGATCATTGCACAACTGCTCTTTGGCCCCTGCCTGCGGCAGGGCCAGATAGCTCAAGATTGGCATTATTCCTCCTTTAAAACTCAATTTTTTTGATCAGGACCATGGCGCTCACTCCCACTCCAGTTTCATTCTGCCAGATAACGGTATCGGCCATGGTGAATGAATAACCTTTCATGGTTGGTGTAGCTGGCCATTCTGGACCAGCCATGCTGGTTTAAGAATAACGGAACAGCTATCTGTACGTTTTTGCACGGTATAGAACTGTTCCCCCGTAAGAGTTGGCAAAAACAGTACTTTCCACAACAACGATTACAAGTCTCTTTAAATGCTATGTGATCTCACCTTACTGAAGTTTCCCGTTTTTTCTGCGACCATTTGTTGGGTACAGGGAAAAGCGC
>CALENA010000127.1 GCA_937910875.1 uncultured Desulfobulbaceae bacterium
CAATCCTCTTTCTCTTTTCTACCCAAAACCTCATGGAAAAGTCGAGTAAAGAATCCTTCACTTTCCTTGTGCTGACCATGTTGAACACACAGATCATCAAAATCACGCAGCATTTTTTTCTGTTCGTCACAGAGACCGGTGGGAGTCTGGACCTGAAGTTCAATGACCATGTCACCCTGAGCCCCCCCACGCAACCCCGGGACACCTTCCCGGCGAAGGGTAAATCGCTCTCCAGACTGGCTCCCGGCTGGAATCCCCAACTTCTTTTTTCCATGGACCGTCGGCACCTCCACGGACGCACCAAGGGCTGCCTGGACCATGGAGATGGGCAGGCGACAGTAAATACTCGTCCCTTCCCGCTTAAAGAACTCATGCTCCTGAACACGGATGATCACATACAGGTCACCGCTGGCTCCACCACGGCGGCCCCCCTCGCCTTCGCCACGCAGACGCATCCGCGCCCCGCTATCAACGCCGGCCGGAATCTTGATTGATACAGTCTTGCGTTTGTTCACCAGACCGCTGCCATTACAGTCATGACAGGGATCTGAAACAATCTCCCCTTCCCCATGGCACTGGGGACAGGTGGAACTGACCTGGAAAAAGCCCTGAGAACGAATGACCTGGCCACGGCCATGACAACTGGGGCAGGTATCCCGCTTATGACCGGGTCGACAACCAGACCCCTCACAGGTCCAGCAGGTATCACGACGCTCAAGCTCAACTTCTTTGGTCGTCCCGTGGATAGCCTCCATAAAGGAGATCTCCATGTCATAACGAAGATCATGACCCGGGACCGGTCCGTTACGGCGAGGCTGGCCACGATTTGCACCTCTGCCAAACAGGTCGCCGAACAGATCGCCAAAACTGGAAAAGACATCCTCGAAATTGCCCGGGCCCTGATAGCCCTGATTTTTCAAGCCTTCATGACCATAAGCATCATAGATTTTCCGTTTCTGATCATCGCACAAGACCTCATAGGCCTCGGCACATTCCTTAAAACTGGCCTCTGCATCCTTATCATCCGGATTACGATCCGGATGATATTTCATCGCCAGTTTGCGATAGGCCTTCTTGATCTCTGCTGAACTGGCTGACCGCTCAACAGAGAGAATATCATAATAATCTCTTGCCATAACTCTATAACACTATCCAGATCTATAACTTGCTAGGCCGCAATGATTTCTTCAAGACTTACGTCCATGACACTCTCAGGTGCAGTCTCCTGGGCATCAGGCAACTCAACAAGATTTGCAAAGGTAACAGCCCCAGCAGCAATCTCACGCAGGGTCATGACAACCTCTTTATTCTTTCCCTCAACCAGAAACGGCTCTCCATGTCGGTGCTGCCTGATGCGAGCCACAGCCAAATGAATCAGATTGAAGCGATTATCATCACCAATTTTCTTCAGACAGTCATCCACAGTAATTCTTGCCATCAATTAACCTCATTTCATACTTTCCCGGCCACCGAAAATGGTGCCCGAACAGGAAAAGAAAATTTTATTCAAAAGGGTTTCTAAGAAGCATTGTCTCGGCACGATCAGGCCCCACAGAGACAATGGCCGCCGGCACTCCGGTAAAATCTTCAATCCGGCGAATATAATCTTTGGTTTTCACCGGCAGATCGTCATAGTCACGAACACCGGAGATATCTTCCTGCCAACCGTCCAACTCCTCATAGACCGGTGTTACAGCCGCGGCCTGACGGATATTCGAAGGCATGGCAGCCAGACGTTTACCATCCAACTCATACTCGGTGGCCATCTTCAGCGTTTTATGACCACTGAGAACGTCGAGTTTGGTAATGGCCAGTCCAGTCAATCCATTGAGACGGGCGGCATCGTTGGCAACCACACCATCAAGCCATCCGCAGCGGCGCTTCCGGCCGGTAGTGGCACCAAATTCACCACCCTTTTTCTGTAACTCGTCGCCGACGCCGTCAAAAAGCTCGGTGGGAAATGGACCTTCGCCAACTCGAGTTGTATACGCCTTGAGGATACCAATTACTGAATCAATATGAGCTGGCCCAAAACCGGAACCGTTGCAGGCATTCCCGGCAATGGTATTGGACGAGGTGACAAATGGATAGGTTCCATGGTCAATATCAAGCTGGGTCCCTTGAGCGCCCTCAAAAAGGATATGCCGTCCGGCCTTGCGGGCCTGATCCAGTTCCACGGAAACATTGCCGATAAAAGGGGTCAATTTTTCAGCATATTCCTGAAACTCTGCATAGATTGCATCAAAGGAGAGGGGCTTACTGTTAAATTTTTTGGTGAGCAGGAAATTTTTTTCTTCAATATTGGCCTGAAGACGATCACGAAAGAGAGAGTCATCCAGCAAATCCCCGGCTTTAATGCCAACACGACCGACCTTGTCCATATAACAGGGGCCAATACCACGGCCCGTAGTTCCGATCTTATCTCCCTGCGCCAAAGCTGCTTCCTTGGCCTTATCCAGACTCTGATGATATGGCATAATCAAATGGGCATTCTCACTGATCATCATACGATCAGGAGTAACAGGCAGCCCTTTTTCAAGAAGTTCAGCAATCTCACCAAGCAAGACACCCGGATCAATGATCACGCCATTGCCGATCATGCACTTCTTATCTTCGTAAAGAATTCCGGAAGGGATAATATGAAAGACATATTTTTTTCCTTCGACGACCAAGGTATGACCAGCATTATTCCCCCCCTGAAAGCGGACAACATAATCAGCATAATAGGTTAAGAGATCAACAATTTTGCCCTTACCCTCGTCACCCCATTGAGTTCCAACAACCACAACACTGGACATACTTCTCTCCTCAAAAGAAAGGCCCCACAAATTAAAAGGGACCAACCAGTCATCAATCACACGAAAACCGGTAAAACTTAATATTAAAAAACAATGATCAGTTCATAGCGGATCGAACATCCAAATATCTACAAAACAACTTTTCTTATATAGTCAAGACAGGGCCTAAAGTCAATCCTTTGAATTCGCTCTCAGGCCGCATCTACCATCATATCAATATGAACTAAGCAGAAAACTGAGTTGGAAACATTTACATGACACTCAGCGCAATTACTCACCCTTCTCATACACGCCAACAGGTGGAGTAAAAGACAAGAGGCTTCGAGGTATAGGTCAGTCAGCGGCATGAGGTGCCTGCCCTGCTAAGCTCCGCCCGTCCACTTGATGAT
>CALENA010000128.1 GCA_937910875.1 uncultured Desulfobulbaceae bacterium
CCGAGACCGTGCCCTGGGGCAGAGGGGCCTCAAAGGTGGTTCGCAGGGTCAAAATGCCCACCTGGGGCCTGCGAATCAGCCACTTGATCTCACCCTGAGCTGATTTTTTCGGGCTCGGCACGGCCGCTTTGAGGACACTGTCTTTCGGAACCCGCTGGAGGATGATCAGGCTGCCGGGGGCTGGCGCTGCCACCTGAACCTCCAGAACGATCTCGACTCCCTGGTCCGCGAGAAAACGGGCCGTCATCTCACCCTCAGCCCACGCATCGGCAGCCGACAATACCAAGAGCAGCCCCCAGATCCAGACCGTCATCAATTGTCCACGTCTTCCTTTTTCCATCACACCCCTCCTCTCAGGGCAGAATCTCGAATGTCTGCTGCTCCGGCAACCAGCGATACCCACTGCCCAGCCACATCTCTTCAATCCATTCCACATCCAGGCCCAGCACCTCTGCTCCCCCGAAGTCATCATAGACGGCCAGAACTTCCTCGTCACTGATCTGGTGATTACGGTCCTGATCAGCCCAGTGATAGGGCGCAATCTCAATTCGCGCCAGACCCTGAATCGTCCTTTCATGACTTCCATCCCGCCGCAGAAGCACTGATCCACTAAAAGATGCCAAGGCCTGATCCCCGGCGCCCGGTTCACACCGGGCCAGATAAACCACCCGCATCACCTCGCCTTCACGGCCAAGCCACTTGAGCTGGCCGGTACCGGCTTCCAGGGCCCGGGGCTGAGACGCGACCAGGACACACCCGGGAGGCAACTCTTCACGAACCAGCAGGGATGATGAACTGTTCTGATCGGCTGCCACCCTGATCACCACCGGAAAGATCTGCCCGGCCCCGGTATGAGCCGGCATGATCCGCCAGGCTTCGACCTGCAGGGGCGCCAATCCCAAGAGATAGCTCCGGACCAGCCAGAACAGAAGTACCAGCATGATCAATGCGCCCAGCCCGGCCCAGGGCCAGACCCTCTGCCAGAAACCAAGACCTGGGCTTACCGCTGCGGCCTCTGCCTTGACGGGCTGATCAAGAGCTGGCAGATCAGCCGCCGGGCCATTCGCCCCATGGACATCTTCAGGCCCGGGAGCCAGAATCTCATCAGGAGCCACCTCCAGGGCCTTTGCCAGCCTGAGCCAGTTCTCCTTTTTGATGGTCGGTGCCTGGGTTCGCTCCCAGCGGGAGATGGTCTCAGTGGTCACTCCCACGGACGTGGCCAGATAGAGCTGGGTCAATTCCAGCTCTTCACGAAGCCTGCGAATCCGACCGCCACTGATCTGAACCATGGGCTGTCCTGATTTATTTATTTCCTGGTCCGACAAATTCCACCCATATCAACCAAAATCATTAAAACCGTAACCCACTGAAAGAACGACAATCAAGCCATTTCTCCAGCCCGATATCGGGCCGATTTCAAGCGATATCGTCTTTTTTTATCCGACGATTGCCCCTAGTGTAAAGACAAAAGGAGGGGCCCGCACCATGAAGCGCGGGTCTCGACACAACCACCCCAGAGAATGGAGGACGAACATGAAACGTATCATCAGCCTGATCGCAGCCGCACTTTTACTGACCGCCACCGCCACCACCGGCATGGCCGCAACTCTCAAATGCACGGTCACCAGTATTGATCAGGGCACCGTGGTCCTGGACTGCGGCGACAAGGCCACAACCCTGAAAGCCGGTGACACGATCAAGGTCAAGACTGAAAAGGCCAAAGGGGCCATTGAAGGCTGCTAACCAGCAGAACTGGGCCAAAATGGCCAGCCATAACCAACCATGAAGGTTCGTTCCCTCGGCATGACCAGCCATGCTCTCCGATGAACTTTCAATAAACACTGAGCCACCGTCCCGCGTTTGCCGGGCGACCGGGGATGATTCCTGCACAAGGGGTCATCCCCTTTTTCATGCTGCCCCTTGCAAACAGGCCCCACCCTGCTATACTCTCACAAGAATAACTGACCAGCACAGCACCGCCGTTCCTTTTGTCTTCGGATTGGCCCACAGAGCAAACGGATACCCACGGGCCTCTTTCGCGCACCTGCAGCGCGGATGGGCAGTGATCACTTGAAACAGAGCGGGCCA
>CALENA010000129.1 GCA_937910875.1 uncultured Desulfobulbaceae bacterium
CTTGAACAAATCTTCACGGGCCTTGTCCAGCCCCGCAGTCAGGACAAGGGTTCCCAGGAAAATCTGCTGGTTATTATAGTTGCGCTCCAGTCGATATTCCCGCTGAACAATCTTCTTAGACCGTATCGTGCCGGCTGCCGCAATGACTTCCTCTCCGTCGAGTATCTTGACCTCTTCAATGTAGGATCGGTTCAAGATCCCCTCCAGTTGAAGCTGAAGGCTCCGATCTTCCAACAGCCAAAGACTCTCGGCCATTATTTTTGAATCATTTGCCTGGATCTCGCCAATCTCCTGGAGAAGAGACGAGGTGATCTCCTGATAGCCCACATACGCCCTCACCAAGGTCATGGTAAAAGTCAGCACAATGCTGAAGGCAAAGACATTCCAGAAGAGCCGGTACCCGATCCTCTTTGTCTGCTGACGTGTCATCTCAGTCTGTTTCAAAAGAGAAGGCCCTCGACCTGATCACCGATTCCCCGAGCGTTTTGTCTCTCTGCATCCCTCTTCCCATCGATCCCCTTTGCTGATTCATTCCGCCCCAGCGTTCTTTTCACCATTCTCTGCCCCGGAATCATGCCCGGTGACAACCCGGCCCTCCTGTGTCTTCAGCAACGCGTTCTCCGTCTTTAATTCACGCATGCGCAACTCACGACCGACAAACTGTTTGTTGAGCCCTTTCAGTTTCTCCTGGGCCTCTTCCATGTCCTCCAACAACAACTGCATGGCGCGTTGAGATTCTTCCAGGTCGGCCGTTCTCGCAAGGACTCTTTCCTCAAGGGTCACGGTATGCCTGGATATCTCCTCAAACAAACGGGCATTCTCCACAGCAATGGCAATCTGGGACGATACCGACTCCAGGAGATGTAACGTCCGCCTGCTCATGGTTTTCTCGGAGCGAGTAAAGATACAGAGGACCCCAAGACAGCGGGGGCCGACCAGGAGCGGAAATGAGGCATGATAATGGACAGTTACATCCTGCTGCACTTCAGGAGAGGCGTGGGCCTGTATCTCTGCGCGGTTTGCAAGGACCATGGGCTTGTGATTTCTGACACACTCTCCGCAGAGGAAGCTGCCGATCTTCATTTCATGCTCGTTAAAATCCGCAATGGTCTGCTGAGACATCTTGCGCTGGACAGTGAGCAACAGTCTGTCCTCTGAACCACTCATACAGATCATTCCCCCTTCCAGACCTGAAAGGACCAGTGCTTCATCAAGCACCTTCTCAAGGAAATCCTTGACCCCTGAACTCGTGCTGGTCGTTGCCAGAATAATACGGTTAATGGTCAGTAGGTCCTCATTGATCTGTCTGATCTTTTCTTCCCGTTGTTTCAGTTCGGTAATGTCCATGATCATCCCGTACACCCGACGAACCTGGCCATCACGGGTTTCCACCCTGGCAAGGGTCCGCACCCAGCGATGTCTGCCTTTGGCCGTAACAAAGGGAAGAACCAGATCATACGGCCGCCCGTTCTCAACGGCATTATCAAAGGCCATTTTGATCTGGTCCCGGGCCTCTTCATCATAAAAAGAGATATTTGTGGGGATGGCATTGGGATCAAACGTCATCTCCACCTCATGGATGCGATAGGTCTCAGGAGTCCAGATCATGTGGGTGGACTCGACATCATATTCCCAGCCTCCGGTCTCACTGATTTCTTGAGTCTGACGCAGGAGCAGTTCATTTTTGTCCAGTTTCTCTCTGGTCTGCCGCAATTCATCAATATCGGTGGATGAGCCATACCATCTGACAATATCTCCCTTTTCATCACGAACAGGGATACCCAGACTGAAATACCAGTGAAACGATCCATCTGTATGGGCCAGTCGATGTTCCATGCGGTAGTCCTGCCCCGTGCTGACGGCGTTGAACCAGGCCGTATAGGTCTTTTCCTTATCGGCTGGATCAATATTCTTGCCCCCACCCGGGACCAGTTCCTGAAACCGTTTGTTCCGATAGTCAATGATCCCGTCCGGACCGGCGGTCCAGATCAGTTGCGGCATTGAGTCGGCAATGAGCCGGAATCGAGCTTCTGATTCCTTTAATTCCCGTGCCGTCTGCCGACTGACCTCAAGAATACCGATCAGTTCCTGATGCATAGAGAGCTGAGAGCGATAACGCCAGAAGGCCATTCCGGAAATCACCAGAGCCAGCAGGACCCCAGCGGCGGCAGCCAGTTTTTTCAGGTCAAACGAGGCAACACCAATCCCAAACCATTTTTTTTCAAAGACGTAATAGAGTGAATACGGATCAGACTTGAGTGATTTGACATAGGTATCAATGGTCTCCAGCACATCACGGTGATAACCAATTTTCGGGGCAGCAAAATAGGCGGAAAAGGCATTGAAGACAATGGGGGTGACGTGAAAATTACTCTTTTTATGTGACTGGAATGAATATGCATTATTGACAGCCACCGCATCAAGCTCATCATCCGTCAAGGCCTGGAAGGCCAGTTCATAATTATCAAACTCAACATACTGCACAGGAATGACAAACTCGCTCAGCATCTTCTGCAGGGCAGCGGTGGTTTTATTTTTCTTTCTCACCCCTATCTTCTTGTATCTCAGGTCAAAAACACTCTGTATGGCCAGATCTTGTGAGACGATCGTCCCCCAGAAGGTCCAGACCGGCTCGCTGGAAAAGTCCAGATACTCAAGCCGGTCAGTACTTTCGCCCAGGGACGTCATGAGATCAAGCTGATTGGCTCGCAAGAGTTCGATACATTGGTTCAGTTCACAGGGAACGTATTCAAGTTGCCACCCCTCTTTTTCCGCCACATGATCAAGGATCTCCACAAAGATCCCTTGAAAACCGTTTTCATAAAAGACAATAGGCCTGTTTTGAAAGACTCCGACTTTCAAGGATTCACTGGCCCGGGCCGAGGTCGCAGCAAGAAGCAGAGAGGCGCCCATGATCCAGATCAAAAAATTCAGCCAACGGCCGGGCGTTGATTGGTTTAGGGACCGTAATGGTCTCTGAATGGAATCACCTCTCATCATGCCGTCTCACCTTTTTCTCCTTTTTTCAGCCTCTCAACCATCCGCTTCAATTCCTTGACCCGGAACTCCCGCGCGACATAGTATTTATTTAACCGTTCCAGTTCCCTGTTTTTTATGACCAGTTCCCGGGTCCTTTCCTGGACAAGTTCTTCCGTCAGAGCATGCTGCCTCTTCAAGGCCTCATCGGTCTCCTTGCGTTTTGTGATATCAAGGACGGTAAAAAGGACACCCTTGCTTAAATCATTGCAGTCCAATGGGCTTGAAGTCAGCAGGACGTCTCTGATCACTCCGTCTTTTCGTTTGAATCGTGTTTCAACCGCTCCGATTCCATCCTCTGAGATCTTTTTATATTTATCACGCCCAACCTTTTCAAATTCCTCATCACTGGGATAGAGCATCCTGGATTTTCGGCCCAGCAGTTCTTCTTCGCTGTAACCTGTAATCTCCAAAACCTGTTTGTTCACCAACCTGAAGACCCGGTCCACCACCATACCGATCCCCACAGGTGCGGTCTGCAGGATAGAGTGAAGCCACTCCTGACTGTCCAGCAGTTCTCTGCGGATTGTCTTCTGAGCGGTGATATCTGTGGCAATCTCCATGCGCACCAGTCGACCAGTATCCCAGGGGATAGCCTGGTCACGACAGGCGAACCAGGCCTTGGTCACCGTGTTCTGGAATTCCCAGGCATAGAGGCCGGTGGATCGCCCCTCCTGATCCAGCAATCGATCATTGGTGCAGAAGGGACAAGGACCACTCTGGCCCCGTTGCAGGACCTGCCAACAGATCTTCCCCTGAACATCTCCCCAGATCTGACGACCGTAATCATTCACAAAGAGCAATTCACAGGTTTCCATGTCCGCCACATAGATCAGGGAATCGATGCTGTCCAGAATCACTTGAAGCTGCTGGTGGGATGAATGGACATGGCTTGCCATCTCATTGATGGCCGTGGCGATCTGCTGAAACTCTGCAATAGCCCCGGGAACCGTCGCCGGGATGATGGTTCGGGATTCCTCGCCCTGATATTCTCCAAGGGCGGTGACAATATTTTTTACGGGCCGGCTGAAACAGCGATTCAGAAAAAAGCTCAGGGTCAGGGCGATCAGCAGACACAGGAGCAACATGACCCCCAACTGCTGCAGCACGCTCTTGACCAGATCCGCCTTCAACTCAGCAGCCGAGGTGAGCAGGATCACATGCCAGCCGGCTGGATTTCCAATCTCCTGCAGAAAACCGTAATAGAGCTGATTCTGATAGCTGATATGGTCCAGACCATACCGGTCCCGGCCCTGCGCCCTCATCTCAAAGGCCAGGTTATGCCTGCTCCGGACCACGGCAGGATCAGGATGGTAGGTGGCAAGCCCCTTCTGATCCATAAGATAAAGAGAAACATTATGAAGTTGAAACTCTCTTGTGAAAATTTTCAGCTCCGACAGAATAGTCAGAGCATCCCGTTCAATAACCAGCAGCATCTGGTCAGGCAGGGGATAGAGTTGGGCAATGACCGTGTGGTTCGTAAACACGGACTGAAAGGAGTTGGAGGTGGTGTGCTCCATCTGCCTGAAGGGCATGTGAGCAAGGTCAAAACCAATAAACTGCTGTAAATCAGGATTGACGAGAATCACATGGCCGTTTGTGTCAAGCACATAGGCAATACTTGAATGCAGGGTCGGATAGAGTTTATGGCCCAGAATCTCCAAAGTCTGTGGTACGTCACTCTTCTCCAGTTCCAAAATAATATCGGTAACCCGCTGGGTTTCATAGGAGAGATGAGCATCGATCAACTGGCTGATGATCTCAGCCTGGCTTTTCATCAGTCCAGCATATCCGGTCATTTTTTTCTTGTACTGGACCACGCCCGTCACCCCCGCGGCAGCAAGAAAAAAGACCAGGGCCACAAGGATCAGAATTCCATTGAGATGGCGCTGCAGGGAGAGATTGGACTTCAACGGATTTCACCGACTGTGGTGAATGCACCGTTGTTGACAGTGAACTCATAGACCGGCCGGACCACATCGCCAAAGGGATCGAATTTCACTTTTCCCAGAAGAGACTCATACTC